>NZ_VFPT01000005.1 GCF_006716865.1 Roseinatronobacter monicus
CCCAAGACTGCGGTTCTCAGCGCCGAGGCTGTGGGCAATCCAACGCTGCGCGACCAGCGCATTGCCGCAATACGCACAGGCGGGCGTATGGCCTGGCAGGTGAGCAGCGGATACAATCAGCGCAGCCGCGGTGAAACACAAATGGGTCGCTGGAAGATGGTCATCGGCCCCAAACTGAAAGCGCGCAGCTTTCCCAACCAGAAAACCGAAGCCAGGATCGGCACCTACATTCTGAACAAGATGACTGAGCTTGGCCGTGCCAAGTTCGAGGTCGTCGCTTGACCAAATGAGCGGGTAAGGGCAAACTCAAACCATCGTAGGTCCGTGCAACAACGCCGGTCGCGTGTGTGGGTGAAGTCCAGCAGCGGGATCCAGGTGATGGTTTCTTGCTGGATTTCGCCCTCAGCGCGCAGCTGTGCCAGCCAGCGCTCGGTCGAGAAGCCGTCGGTATAGGTTCCCAGTGGCGAGATACGGTTGCTGGTTTGGCCATAGAGCAAGCGGCCCTCGAAGTAGAGCGGCTGTTCAGCCATTTTTGCGGCGAAGTATGGGCCAACCATCCAGCCGGTGCCTCGTGCGTTGTTGCGGTCATCCCTAGCTCGGTCGAACTGGACCATCCCGCCGAGCAGGAAGTTCTCGTTGATGAACTGATGCGCGCCGATTGTGCCCAGCGAGTAGCTGGAGCCATTGCCCCAAGATGCTGTGATCTCGGTCCAGACATTGCCTTGTGTCGCGCAGCCTTCCAGCGACCCGCCCGCATCGTTGCCACTGGCATTGAATGACCCGCAGCCCTCACCGCGCAGGAAGCGGGACAGGCGCGGCTGGTTGGAGGCCAGATTATTGGCACGGCCCAGCATGAAGGACGATATCGCGCGCTCAGTAATCTCCACAATGCGATTGCCGATTCTCAGCGTGTCGGAGGCAGAGTTCGGGTTGACGAAGCCGTCATCTCTGTCTTCCTGCGCCGCTGCCGCAGGAATGAAGATGCTGACATCGCCGTTACCGGTTGGAGCAATGGTCAAGGTATAAACCGCGCCGCTACCGGAGATGTCAGTGACAGACCCATTGGTAACATCAACATCATTGGCGAGATCGTCAAAGCCAGTGACGTTTGTCGAGAAGGTCGCCGTCACGGTGAACGGGTCAGTTCCGGTTATCGCGTCAGGCCCCCCCGAAAGCGCCACTGAGACCCCGGAAACAACGTTGATCGTCACCTCATCGGCTTCAGAAGCGAGACCCTGACCGTCGGTGACGATGAGCTGGAAGGTCAGCACGACCTCCGGGTCACCGGGGTTCCGCGTCGGCGCGGTGAAGCTCGGGCTTACCGCCTCGACGTTGGAAAGCGTGACGGGGTCACCTCCGGTCTGGCTCCATGCATAGGTGAGGGCCAGGCTTGGGTCCGGACTATCAACCGAGCCAGAGCCGTCGAGGGTGACGGGGTCTGTGCCCTGGGCGACAGTCTGATCCGTGCCTGCATCAGCCACGGGTTGCTCGTTGGCCGGGTCTTCCCCTCCCTCGCAATCTATACATTCGCGCCGGAACACCGCTTGTGTATTTGTTACGCCCTCAAAACCCACAGTATAACGGTAAACCTGACCATCATTGGAATCGAGTGCTGTAAAGATCGTTCCGATAAAAATGGCTTCGGCATATCCCGCACTCCCGCCGTTCGAACCCGTTTCAAACTCGGTCTCCAGTTGCGTTAGGTTCGTGCAGTAATCAGAGGCGTTGTTGCATGGACCCTACGGTTTCTGTTAGGAGGCCGTTTCCCTGATCGATTGGATAGCGTTGATGCCGCATAAATTCAATGACGGCCGCCGGCACAAATTCGAGAAGAAGCGGTACCGCATTACGAACTGGGCTGACTATAACGAAAGCCTGCGTCGGCGGGGCGATGTAACAATTTGGCTAAGCCCCGAGGTTGAAGCTGCATGGCCTGCAGAGCGCCGCAAGACACGGGGTGGCCAGCCAGTTTATTCTGACCTGTCTATTGTGACCTGCCTGACACTTGGCATCGTTTACAACCAGCCGCTGCGCCAGACCGAAGGGTTTGTAGGCAGCCTGGTGAAGCTCATGGGGCTGGATTTGTTGGTGCCCGACTACTCGACCCTGTCACGTCGCGGGGCCGGTTTGATCTTGCCAATGAAAGCGCGCGCGTCGACGGATGGCCCTATCCACTTGGTGGTAGATAGCACGGGCCTGAAGATCTTTGGCGAAGGCGAGTGGCTGGAAAACAAGCACAAAACAAAGGCCAAACGCAAATCCTGGCGCAAGCTGCATCTTGGGCTGGACCTTGTCACCGGCGAAATTGCCTGCTCTGAACTGACCACCGATGATGTGGGTGATCCCACCGCCTTGCCAGAGCTTCTGGATCAGATTGACGGGGACGTGACACGCTTCATCGCCGACGGCGCCTATGACGGCGACCCGACCAGCGACTTGCTCGTGAAGCTGTTTGGGGTTGATGTCGAGATCACTATTCCGCCTCCCAAGACTGCGGTTCTCAGCGCCGAGGCTGTGGGCAATCCAACGCTGCGCGACCAGCGCATTGCCGCAATACGCACAGGCGGGCGTATGGCCTGGCAGGTGAGCAGCGGATACAATCAGCGCAGCCGCGGTGAAACACAAATGGGGCGCTGGAAAATGGTCATCGGCCCCAAACTGAAAGCGCGCAGCTTTCCCAACCAGAAAACCGAAGCCAAGATCGGCACCCACATTCTGAACAAGATGACCGAACTTGGCCGTGCCAAGTTCGAGGTCGTCTCTTGACCAAATGAGCGGGTAAGGGCAAACTCAAACCATCGTAGGTCCGTGCAACAACGCCCCAATGGAAACCGTTTCGGTTCCGTGGCAATTTGAGAGAGCTGTTGGGTCCGGCTGCAGTATTTGCATGCGCTGTCTTGTCCTGAAACGGGACAAAAATCCACATAGGTAGGTTTGATACAAGCCTATGGATTCATGTTTTATTCTACAAATCAGTCACTTTACGGCTGCCTATAAGGGCCGCTTTGAATCCCGTTTTGCTTTGCAACTGCAGCAACGAATTATCTTGACGCGCGCAAACTATTGTGAGCTTTTGCTCGATTAGTGAGCTATTGACTGATTTATCAGGATAGGGGGGAGAAAAGACATGGCATCAAATAACGCCGATCACGACCGCAGCGATGGTGCGCCACTGTTTCGGATGAGCAGGATCAGCAAAAATTTCGGCGGCCTGAAAGCACTGGTCAATGTGGATTTGATACTGAACGCGGGCGAGGTGCTGGCGCTTTGCGGTGACAATGGCGCGGGCAAATCCACCTTGATCAAGGTCGCGACCGGGGTCTATCAGCCGAACGTGGGCAAGATTGA
This sequence comes from Roseinatronobacter monicus, assembly GCF_006716865.1. Taxonomy (NCBI): domain Bacteria; kingdom Pseudomonadati; phylum Pseudomonadota; class Alphaproteobacteria; order Rhodobacterales; family Paracoccaceae; genus Roseinatronobacter; species Roseinatronobacter monicus. The sequence goes on from NZ_VFPT01000005.1 coordinate 3,349, forward strand.
ACTTGATGGAACGGAGATTGCCCTTTCAAGCCCGGCAGAGGCCAAGAAACTGGGCATTCAATGCGTCCATCAGACATTGGCACTGGCAGACATGCTGGGCGCGCCGGAAAACCTGTTTCTGGGGGCCGAACTGACGAAATCCTGGTTCGGTGGCTTGATCAAGGTTCTGGATAACAAGCGCATGCGCAAGGAATCCGCTGAAGCGCTGCGCGACATTCTGGATGTTGAACTGCCCAACCCCGATCAGCCAGTCTACTATCGTTCGGGCGGCCAGAAGCAATCTATCGCGATTGCGCGGGCGATCTACAAGACCAACCCGAAACTCATCATCCTTGACGAGCCGACAGCAGCGCTAGGGCCGGAAGAGACCGAAAAGACCTTGGAGCTGACCCGCAAGCTGCGTGACCAAGGGTATGGGGTTATCCTTATCTCTCACAACCTTGAGGAAGTGATGGCCTATGCCGACCGGGTCATGGTCCTTTGGCGCGGTCAGAAGATTGGTGAACGCACCATCAGCGAAACATCGCGCGGCGAGATTCTGCAAATGATCATGGGGTCGAACGAAACTGTGGCCAGGGCAAACGCCTGATCCCGTTTGTTCCTTCAGAAAAACAAGGAAATACATATGTCACTGGCATCAGAAGCTGCACCAGCAGGGGTGCAAGACAAGAAAACACTTGGCGAAGTCCTGAAATCTTCGATGGGCGTGTTGGGCCCGTTCATCATGCTGATCCTTGCGATCCTGATCCCTGCGCTTACGCTGGATAATTTCTTCACACAGCGCAATATCATCAACATCATCCTTCAAGCGTCAATCTACATCCCGCTGGTCATCGGAATGACTTTCGTTATCACCGGGGGTGGGATTGACCTGTCGGTAGGCGCGCAGGTCGCACTGGTCGGCGTGATTGTCGGAAGCTGGCTGACCGCTGGCACGATGCCGATCTGGATGATCCTTGTGGGTGCACTGCTATTGGGCACGATCCTCGGCACGATCAATGGCTTGGTCATAAGCTGGCTCAAGATCCCGGATTTCATCGTGACACTTGCCTTCATGGAAATCTGGCGCGGGCTGGCGCTGGTGCATTCCTCGGGCAAGATATGGCACGGCTTTCCAGACGAGCTGCGCGGACTGTCCACTTACAGAGTTTTCGATGTGCTGCCGTTGTCGGTTTTCCTGGTCTTTGCCTTGGTGTTTCTCGGCGCATGGATGTACCGCAACACTCATTTTGGGCGATATGCTGTCGCTATCGGCTGCAACAGGGATTCGGCTACCACCATCGGGATCAGTGTCGATCGCCACAAGATCTATCAATATGGTTTTCTTGGCCTGATGTGCGGTATCGCGTCGCTCTTGCTGATGAGCCGGATCGATTCAGCGCAGGCGACCATGGCCACTGGCTACGAGATCCACGTCATCGCGGCCACCATCATTGGGGGCACGTCGATCTTTGGCGGCAAGGGCAATGTCTGGGGCGCGCTGATCGGGGCGTTAATCCTTGCGATCATCGCGAATGCGCTGATCCTCGCGAATGTGCAGGTGTTCTGGCGGCTTGTGGCCACCGGGCTCGTGATCCTGCTGGCCGTCACAATCAACATGTATCGCGAACGCAACGCGGGCTAGCGCAAAGCATCTGCGATACCGACTACGGACTGGCACGGCGTGCCGGTCAGTCCGTAAACGCCTTTGTCCGGCGAAGCTATTGGGCAAATTTCACCCAAACAGGAGGAAAATGGGATGAAACTTAGAACCGCACTGAAGTTAACGACAATCGCCGCCAGTTTCGCGCTTGGCGCGGGAACAGTAAGCGCAGAGGGCGTAGATATCGACGCGCTCGTCGCAGAGATCCTTGCAGGCCAGAACACCGATCTGGCACTTCATCAAGCATACGCTGAAGCGGTAAGCGCGCCTGGTACGCCTTTTCAGGGAACGCTGCCGGACAAGACCATCCACATCGGCTGGACCAGCCCCGGATTTGACCTGTCAGATGCGTGGGAGCGGTATTACCTCGCATTTTCAGCCCGGATGGAAGAAACCGGCATCCCGTTCGAGATCAACCTTCAGGCGGCATCCAGCCATGACGCGCATGATCAGCAACTCGCTCATATCGAAGCATTTATAAGCCAAGGCGTCGACTACATCGTGATGGGCCCGACAGAACTGGAAGCGCAGATTCCGTCCTATAACGCCATCCATGAAGCGGGCATTCCGCTGATCATCACGAACTATGTTCGCCGCCTGCCCGGTGACGACAAGACCTTGATGTACACCGCTTTCGATCACGAAGTCGGCGGCGTGATGACCGGCGAATGGATCTTCGACCGGCTGGAAGGCAAAGGCAAGATTGGCCTGATGCGCGTTCTGCCCGGCGATATGGATGACCAGCGGTTCGGCGGGGCTTGGTCAGTGCTGGAGAACGGCGATTTTGAAATCGTCGCCGAAGAATTCACCTTCGCCGACCGACAGCTGTCGTTCCAGATCGCCGAGAACATGATGACGGCGCATCCTGACATCGACCTGCTGTTTGGTCTGTGCTCTGCCTGCGCGCTGGGTGGCGTTCCGGCGCTGGAGGCCATGGGCCTGACCGGAACGGTTGACATCATCGGCTTCGGCGGCATTCCGGAAGAAACCGCGCTGATGCAGAATGGCACTTTCTCAGGCTCGGTCTTCCGCCAGATTGACGATCTCGGGGTCGCGATTGCCGAAGCGGTCAAACGTCACATGGAAGGGCGCGCCGAAGAAATTCCGGCAGTCTTTACTGGTGCATACGTCATGATGGACGACACTTGGGAAGCCGAGCAGTTCGATGCAGTGAATGAATATGCCGTGCGCTACAGCGGTCACAATTAACCGTCGCACCGCCGAGAATCTGGGCCGCCATCTTGGCGGCCCCACGTCAGAACAATTCCAAATCCAGCCAATTGCGTTGCGGAGGCTTCCTTGCCGACCGTTTCCTGCTTGCTGCCAAAAGCGCCTGGAGATACCGCCATGACTTCGAATCCTGAAACGATCGCGCCTGCCAGTGTTGGTCTGCCAAACGTCGACTACAATCGCAGCGCTCTCGCTCCTGGTATTGTTCATATCGGCTGCGGCAATTTTCACCGCGCACATATGGCTGTGTATCTGGATGATCTGCACCTTGCTGGCGCGGCGCAGGACTGGGCGATTCTTGCAAGCGGGGTGCGCGAAGATGACCGCCACATGCGCGACATTCTTGCTGGGCAGAAATTTCTCTATTCCGTCATCGAGGTTGGACCAGGCCATCAAACGGTCCGCACTATCGGCGCTATTACGGATTTCATCGCGGTAGAAGACGAAAATGCCGCGCTGATCGCGGCCATGTCCGATCCGACCATTCGCATCGTATCGCTAACCGTGACCGAAGGCGGATATTTTCTTGATCCCGACACGGGCACTTTCGATGCGGCATCGCCCGAAATCGCCGCCGACGCCATCATGCCTGATCATCCGCGGACGGCGTTCGGGGCAATCATCGCCGCTTTGCGCACGCGCCGGGAGCTTGGGGAGTTGCCGTTCGCGGTACTGTCTTGCGACAATCTTCCGCATAATGGCAATGTTACGCGCGATGCCGTTGTGGGCCTTTGCCGCCTTTCTGACCCCGAGCTGGCCAAATGGATCACCGAAGAGGTCGCCTTTCCCAATTCCATGGTGGACCGGATCACCCCCGCTACCGGTCCGCATCAACGCGCTCTGGCCGCAGAACTGGGCCTTCACGACGCCGCCCCTGTCACCTGCGAGCCCTTCCGCCAGTGGGTGATCGAAGATCATTTCCCCGCCGGTCGCCCACCGCTCGAACGGGTCGGAGTCATCTTCACCGATCGTGTGGATGCATATGAGTTGATGAAGATCCGTATTCTGAACGGTGGGCATGCAATCCTGGCCTATTGTGCCGGACTAGCAGGTATCGAATTCGTCCATGAAGGCATGCGCGATCCACTGATCCGCCGTTTTCTGGAAGCCGTGCTCGATCACGAGGTGATCCCGAATGTGCCCCCGGTGCCGGATGTCGATCTAACAACATACAAGCGGCAGGTGCTGGAGCGTTTTGATAACCCCGAGGTTGCCGATACCATTCGCAGGCTGTGTTTCGATGGTTCAAACAGGCAACCGAAATTCATCGTCCCAAGCTTACGCGATGGGCTGGCGGCTGGCGGCAAGACCGATGGCTTGATCCTGCTGTCGGCCATCTGGTGTCGCTACTGCTACGGCGAAGACGAGATCGGCGCAACGATTGCGCCAAATGATCCGAACTGGCCCGAGCTGCAGGCGCAGGCACGTTTGGCGCGCTTGTCCGAACCGGAAGCCTGGCTGAACATGCGCAAGGTTTATGGAGAGCTTGGCACGGATACGGCACTGAACCAGCGCTTTGCGGCTGCCCTTGGATCGGTCTGGTGCAATGGTAGTCGACAAGCGATGGAAACTTATCTGCGACATCTTTAGCGTTGGAGAATCTGGGGTGATTTGAGTATATGCGTTGCGGTCCAGAAGAAGCCCAACGCAGAGAGTTTACTTGTACTGTGGCAGATGCAACGCTACGGCCCATACGACATGAGACCAGCGCTATGACAGATCTGATCATCTTCGACTGTGACGGGGTTTTAATTGATTCTGAGGTGTTGAGCGCCGAAGTGTTGATCTCCTTGCTGGCAGAACAGGGTCATCACCTTACAGTCGCTAATGTACGACAAAAATTTCTTGGGCGCAGCTTTCCAACCGTTGCAGCATCTCTGCGACAGGATTTTGGCGTGTCCTTGCCACATGATTTCGAGATGACCTATCGCGCGCGCCTTCTGGCGCGGTTTGAAGGCGAGCTATGTCCGACAGAAGGCGTGGTTGAGATGCTCTCGGCGCTTGATGTGCCCTTTTGCCTCGCCACAAGCTCCAGCCCGCCGCGACTGAAGCATTCACTCGAGCTGACAGGGCTTGCGCAATTCTTTGGTCCGCGCTGTTATACTGCCTCTATGGTTGCCCGGGGCAAACCGGCCCCTGACCTATTCCTGCATGCAGCAGAGATGATGGGTTTTGCGCCCGGGCGATGTCTTGTGGTAGAAGACAGCCTTCCTGGGGTAAAGGCCGCGCAGGCTGCGGGTATGGCCGTCGTCGTTTATACAGGTGGTGGTCACATGGACGGCCAAGGGCTGGACACCTGCGACACAATCCCGCAACTTGAAACGTGGAGCGGCTTTGATGACCTACGAAGACAATTCCACGAGCGCTAGCGCCAAGGGCCAACCATGAATATCGATACTTGGAAAAAAGATATCACGCGTGATGATGAAGCTGCACGGGCGGGTTGGCTCTACTATGTTGGGCGTATGACGCAGGATCAAATCGCCGACACGCTTGGAATTTCGCGTCAACGCGCACAGCGGCTTGTGACCCGGGCGGTTTCAGCGGGTCTTGTACATGTGCGACTTGAGCATCGCCTGTCATCTTGCCTACGCTTGGAGGCAGAACTGACCCGCCGCTTTGGGCTGAAGCTGTGCAGGGTCGCACCTAGCCTCGCACCCGACGCTGACCCGGTTCCGAGCATTGCAGTGACCGCGGCCACCGAACTTGAGCATATTTTGCAAAGGTCGGAACCGCTTGTGGTCGCGCTCGGGACAGGACGTGCCATGCGCGCCACTGTGGATGAGCTGACCAGTATCAACTGCCCGCAGCACAAGCTTGTCTCGCTTTCGGGCAATATTGCACCCGACGGCTTGGCCTCGCTGAACGAGGTTATCATGCGCATCGCAGGACGCATACGGGCAGCAATCTACCCAATGCCAGTTCCGGTGATCGCCGCAAGCGTCGCTGAACGCGACGGATTTCATGCGCTAGCACCTGTTCAGAATGTTCTGACACTCGCGCGCAATGCCAATGTGACGTTTTTGGGCATAGGGCAAATGGACAATGATGCCGCCTTATTTACAGATGGTTTCATTAGCCGCGCGGAGCTGTCCGAATTGCAAGCACATGGTGCTGCAGGAGAGCTTGCAGGCTGGGTGTATGACGGGCAGGGCCGCTACCTAACAAACGGGACCAATACGCGTGTTGCTGGTGCAGAAGTCGGAATTCGCGAAGACAATCTTGTCGTTGCAGTCGCAGGAGGGCGGCCCAAACAGACGGCAATATTAGGTGCTCTGCGCGGTAGGTTGATAAATGGAATAGTCACGGACGAAGACACGGCAGAACGCGTACTGAGAAAATCGTGAGACACGATCCCTGTCAAAAGTACATGTACGATCTGCCTGTTTCAGCATGGGTATTGAGCAAAGAGAGATGGTCCTAGTTCTTCGACCACTTTGCAGCCCAGTTAAGGTGGATCAGGGTTTCATTTCAGGCTGCCATTCTCATAGGTTCTGTTTTGCTCGCATAGGCCTCGTCGGGGGTCAAGATGCCATGGGTCGAGTGCGGTCGTTCGGCATTGTAATAGGCTAGCCATTTTCCGATGCCGCTGCGTGCCTGTGACCCGGTCTCAAACCCGTGCAAATAGACACATTCGTACTTGAGGGATCTCCACAGCCGTTCGATCATTCGGTTATCAATCCACCGCCCTTTGCCATCCATGCTGATCTTGATCTTCGCATCGCTTAGCACGTCGATCCAATCGCCGCTGGTAAACTGTGATCCCTGATCGGTGTTGAATATCTCCGGCGTGCCATGTTTTGCCAATGCCTCTTTCAGTGCCTCGATGCAGAACGCGGTGTCCATGCTGTTGGAGAGCCGCCAAGCTAAAACCTTGCGGCTAAACCAGTCCATGATCGCCACGAGATACAGGAAACCGCGCTGCATCGGAATATAGGTGATATCTGCACACCAGACCTGGTTTGGACGGTCAATCACGACGTTCCGTAGCAAGTATGGCCAGATTTTATGCTGCGGGTGTTTCTTGCTGGTATTCGGCTCTTGGTAGATCGGCACCAAACGCATGAGGCGCATCAAGCGGCGGACACGATGCCGCCCGCATGCGTGGTTGTTGCGCTTCATATGACGCGCCATTTGGCGCGATCCGTACCACGGCGTCTCCAAGAACAGAGGTGGTCGCGGAAATTGGACCAGGCGTTCTGGATGGACGATCTCCACGCACAAGCAACTGGTTGAACTTCGATAAAACTGCGAGGATATATTTCCTCATTTGTCGAAATTCTCCAATTCGTGCCACCATGGTGGATTGGCACCGGACCTCGAAACCGTTACCCCAGCAACTATTGTGCCGAATGCAAGCGCCTCGGCCATTGGTGCGCTCGGCATGCACGCGATACTTTTCTTTTTCAGTAGTCCAAAATTCGACAATTGGGCCAAAACTCCGGCATTAAACGTATCACCCGCACCTACTGTGTCCACGACAGAGACCTTTGGAGTCGGGACTTTGACCTCTAAGCCATCAGACAGCCAAGCTGATGCGCCACTGTCTCCAAAAGTTACGATGACCACTGAGGGCCCAGCTGCCTGAATGTTCAAGATTTTTCCTGCCAACGGCTCTGGACCGGGCTGGAGCCAGTCGAGGTCTTCATCAGAAAGTTTGACGATGTCCGCAACACGAACCATCCGAGCAAGCCTTGCACGATATGCCTTCTCATCCCGGATGAATCCTGACCGGATATTGGGATCGAGCATGATCACGCTGTCTTCACACACGCGTTCAGCAAGCGCGGCATAGGTGTCGGCGCCCGGTTCACTTGCAAGACTTATACCACCAAAGAACACCGTCGAGACGGACTCCCCGATTGGCGGCAGCTCATCTTGCATGATCATTCGACCAGCGCTGTTTTCGTCAAAGAAGGCATATTTTGCCTGCCCCTTAACGAGTTGCACAAAGGCTAATGTGGTCTGTCGGTCAGATTTTATGACATGGCTGATATCAACATGACTCGCTTTCAAATCTGCCGATAGCTGCTGGCCGAACATATCGCGGGACAAACCGGTCAACATACCTGTTTTGATACCGAGGCGCCCTAGCGCGATTGCCGTATTGAATACAGCCCCGCCCGAATGTGGGGCGAACCCGCTGCGGCGCGAGGGGGTTTCTATAGGAAGCATGTCAATCAGCGCTTCACCACAACAAAGGATCATCAACTTCCCTTCTGTTACCCAGTTTGCTCAAGGCAACACTCTGAATTTTAATGGGACGGAAGGTTAGTCCTTCCCGCAATATACCTTTAACGTAGCATCAATTCCTGTATCCCAAATGAGCTTCAACCACTTTTCAAAAGCTACCGCTAAGCGCGCGTTTTTCCCCAGATCCCCATATATATGACGTTGGTCAAGCCAGACTTGCGGTTTTTCTTTTGCTGCGGCAGATATTCGGGTTAACTCCATCCAGTTGGGATCATTCGGTTCGATTAGACTACCATCCTCGCGAGTTCCATGGCACATGCGCGCCCAAATCGCCTCTACCAGCGCAAGTCCGTCTATCGACCCGTCTGTAGCAAGCGCCTCCCGCATAATCGGAAGCAAAAAGCCCGCATGACGCGAGGCACCATCATATGCGACGCGCCGCGTGGTATCTACAATAGCGGGGTTGCGAAACCGCTCACCGATCAAATTGATATAGGACTCGGGTGTCATCCCCGGCACTGGCACAACAAAAGGCGCGATTTCCTCGGTTTCAACTTTACTGAACAGTGACGCGATTCCAGGATGCGCCATACATCCCGAGATAGTATCTATTGACAAAAGCTCTCCCGCACCCGCGATGATCTGGTGGCCAGCATTCAGGATGCGCAGCTTCATAGTTTCGTAATCGTGAACCCGATCTGAGAATGTGACCCCCACCTTGTCCCAGGCGGGCCGGCCGGAACAAAACTTATCCTCGATAACCCATTGCCTGAAGTTCTCATGGCTTACGGGAACATCGTCTGCGACACCCAATTCGCGGACCAGCGCAAGCTCCTTTGGTCCTGTTGCCGGTACGATACAGTCAACCATTGAGTTTGGGAACGTGCACGTCTGATCGATCCAGTCTGCCAGTTCGGGATCTGACAAGCGCGCAAGTGAAACAACTGTCTGGCGCAGGATCGCCCCATTGCCTTGCAAGTTGTCGCAGCTCAGACCCGTGAAAGGGCCGTGTCCACGGTCGCGCCGCAAGCGCAGGGCCGCCATGATCGCGCCAAAGGCGGTTTGTGGCGTATCGGGGTTCTGCACGTCATGCACGATGTCGGGATGCGCGGCGTTGAAAGCATTGGTTGCCGGGTCGACATAATAGCCGCTTTCGGTGACAGTAAGCGATACGATACGGATATCCGGCTGCGCCATCCGTTCAATGAGCGGGACGTTGCCCTCTTGTACCGGGACATAATCGATCATCGACCCCACAATCTCTGCTGATCTACCCGACGGGTCAAGTTCGATCAGGGTCGTCAGGTAATCCTGCGCCCGCATCTTCTGGCGCTGTTGTTCATCGAATGGTCGCACGCCCGCACCGATGATCGCCCACTCATGGGATAGACCCTGCTGCATCAGCCGATGCAGATACCATGCCTGATGCGCCCTGTGGAAATTACCCACCCCTATGTGAAGGATCCCGGCCGCCAGTGCCGAACGGTCATAGCGTGGACGCGCGATGCCGCTCGGTATGGTAGTCAGGGTGGAATTGTTCAGGGTTATGGTTTGCACAACAATATCCTTTCAGCATTTCTAGCTGTCACGTTCTCAAATCGTTTCTGGAGGTCAGAGAATCCCACCTGCTATAGGTATGTTCACCCCGGTGATATAACTCGCGTCCTCACTCATGAGGAATGCAACTGTTCCAGGAATTTCCGCGATCCCACCCAGCCTGCGCATCGGCACCGCCTTTATCATCTGCTCTGCCGCTGTCTTGGGGTCCGCAGAAAAGTACTGTGAGCGGACCTCTGCCTGCAGTTTCACCTGTCGGTCCCACATGAAGCCAGGCCCCATAAACGCGGGACTAATAGCATTTACGCGAATGTTGTAAGGTGCGAGGTCCTTGGACGCTGTCTGAGTAAGACCGATGACAGCGAATTTCGATGCCGCATACGCTGCCATATTGGGTGGCCCCTGAACGCCTGCCATGCTTGCAGTATTCACGATGGCACCACCTCCCGTCGTGACCATATGAGCGGCTACAGCCTGCAAAAAGTGAAATACACCATTCACATTGATGTCGATGACTGTTCGGAAGTCGTCTGCCGGATACTCGTGCATCGGACAAAATAACCCCTGATATCCAGCATTGTTAAACAGAAAGTCGATTTGTCCAGATCTGGAAACGATTTCGTCAACAACCCTATCCACGGCGCGTGCATCAGTAGCATCGCAGACATGAAACGTTGCAACTCCATTGCCGCCCCGGATTTTTGAAACCGCGTCCCTCAGTCCTTCTTCATTTATGTCCACAAGCGCCACATTGGCACCTTCTTCAGCAAATCTCCGCGCGGTCGCGAAACCGATGTTGCCAGCTGCACCAGTAACCATCAGCGTTTTTCCTGTGAATCTGCCTTCTGCTGTCATCAAGTTTTCTCCTTTTGCACCTGCGCATCACAGCGACCGGATCATCGCGATGCGTGATACATGCAAAATTTTCTCCAGATGTCATTTGTTTGCGACATCCGCCGCATCGCGAATCTTTACATCTGGCCTGACTGCTGTTCCGTTTTCGTCATAGAGGTGGCATGCGACAGTGTGTTCTGTGTTGTTTGCGAAGCTGATGTGTTCTGGCTTCATACTCTCGCATACAGCGCCGAGGTTCTTATGGCAGCGAGGATGAAAGGCGCAGCCTGAAGGCGGGGACATAGGTGAGGGAACCTCTCCCGAGAGAACGATTGTCTCGCCCACATCCCTTGGATGGCTCGGCAGCGCCGCAGAAAACAGGGCCTGCGTGTAGGGATGGCTCGTTTGCTCGAAAATGTCTTCCGAACGGGCCATTTCCACGCAGCGCCCCAGATACATGACCCCGAGCCAGTCGGCCATATAGCGCGTGGTGCCCAGGTCATGCGCGATCATCACATACGCGCAGCCATACTGTTCCTGCAGGTCTTTGAGCAGGTTCATCATCTGCGCGCGAATGGACACATCTAATCCAGAGATCGGTTCGTCCAAGACAATCAGATCAGGCCGCGACACCAATGCGCTGGCAATTGCGATGCGCTGCCGCTGACCCCCGGAAAATTCATGGGGAAACTTGTTGCCTTGCTTCGCACCAATTCCCACAACGTCGAGAGCTTCATCAACTCTGCGATCTCGCTGTGCTTTCGTCAGCTTCTCGCCCGTTCCAATCAGGGGCTCGGCAACAATTCTGCGCACGCGCATACGCGGGTCCAGAGATCCCCACGGGTCCTGAAACACGGCCTGTACTCGCTTGCGATACTGCCGCAACCCATCTTTCTTCAGAGTGGAGATATCTTCGCCGTTGAACAGAATTCGTCCACTGGTGGGATCCAGTAGTTTCAGGATCATCCAGGCAGTGGTCGTTTTACCGCAGCCGGACTCTCCGACAAGTGCCAGAGTTTCGCCGCGGCGCACCTCGAAGCTGACATTATCCACCGCGCGCAAGGTGCGCTTTGCGCTCAGGAAACTCTTGCCGGAAACCGTGAATTCCTTCGACACGTTCTCCAGTTTCAATAGCGGCTCATCACTCACTTTTCGCCCTCCTTGTCGAGGAGCCAGCACGCAGCGGAATGCGTCGCCTTGTCCTCGCTGAGCGCCGGGAAACTCGGCGGCATTTCTCCGCATGGCTCAAACTTCTGGGAACACCGTGGTGCGAAGGGGCACCCGAACGGGATCTCTCCTACAACGGGTGGCTGGCCATCGATCGCCTGAAGCCGTTCGGCTTTCTTCTTCACCGAAGGGACAGACGCGATCAGCGCCCTAGTGTAGGGGTGCGAGGGATGATCGAACACGTCAATTGTTTTGCCGTATTCGACGGCCCGGCCCCCATACATGACCAGTATCCGGTCGCAGAGTTTCGAGACAATTCCGAAGTCATGCGTGATGAAGATCAGGGCCATGCCGGTCCGGTTCTGCAATTCGCGCAAGAGTTCAAGATACTGAAGCTGAATCGTCACATCCAGCGCGGTTGTCGGTTCATCCGCAATTAGTACTTTTGGCGTTCCCGAAATAGCGAGTGCGCCAACCACACGCTGCTTCATGCCCCCGGAAATCTGGTGTGGATATGCCTTGAGGCGCTGCTCCGGATCGGACAGGCCCACGGCCATGAACAGCTCGACCGCTTTTTGTTTTAACACAGACCCACTGGCTGCGCCGTCCTGAATACGAAGCGCCTCCACCAGTTGGTTTCCGCAAGTGTAGACTGGGTTCAGTGAGGTGTGGGGGTTCTGGAGGATCATACCGATTTCGCGACCGCGGATCTTGCGGAACTCGTGTTCTGGCATGGTCAGCAGATCGGAGCCGTTGAACATGATGCGTCCGCCTACGGTCTCAGCGGCGGGCTTGGGAAGCACCCGCAGGATACCCGATGCCGTCATCGACTTTCCGCTTCCCGATTCGCCAACGATTCCAAGTGTTTCGCCAGGAAAGAGGTCAAAACTGACTTTGTCTACTACGTTGAATCGTCCATGTGGCAAGCGAAGTTGTATCGAAAGTTCTTCGACACTGAGCACCGCCTGCCTCGTAGAATTTTTTTCTTGTTTCGTGTCTTCGATCATATCTGGCACCTGCTTTTTTTGATGTCCGCTATTGTTGGGGAGGCTCATCCGCCAACGTTGCGAAGTTTGGGATCAAGCCGGTTGCGCAACCAGTCCCCAAACAAATTGACCGACAGGACCACGAACAAAATAGCCACGCCAGGAAAGAAAGATATCCACCATGCTGTAATCACAAGGGCCCGACCGTCCGCCACGATCAACCCCCAGGCGGGGAGCGGACGTGGAATGCCAATACCAAGAAAACTCAAGGTTGATTCAAGGATGATGATGACCCCGATTTGCAGCGTCGCCATGACAACAATTGTGTTGGTGACGTTCGGCAAAATGTGAGTCATGATAATTCTAAAGTCCCCGATCCCGGCAACTTTCGCACGATGAATGAAATCACGCTCTCGGAGTGACAGCGTCTCCGCCCGAACTTGCCGCGCAAAGAATGACCAGATGACAAACACGATGATCGCAATTACCGTGTAAAAAGACGGCGGCCAGATTGTGGCGACAGCCATGCCGACAAGCACGCTTGGCAGCGCGAAGGTCACATCGACAGCACGCATGACCACGGCGTCAACCCATCCCCCGAAATACCCAGCCGCCATTCCGAGCCCGGATCCGATTACCGCCCCGAAAAAGATGCTGACGAGCGAGATGATGAAGACATAGCGTGCGCCGTAGACAATCCTGCTGAAAATATCACGTCCCAGCCGGTCCGTTCCGAACGGATATGTCCAGCTTCCACCTTCTAGCCAGGCGGGCGGCATCAGGCGTACCATCGCCGATCCTTCAAACGGATCATGCGGCGCGATCAGGCCTGGGAAAAAGGTCGGTATCACAACGACCAAAAGAAGTATGGAAACTGAAACAACCGGAAACTTACGAAAGTTTCTGATCGAGCTTGCCATAGCATTGTTCATTTGCATGATTATGTTCCTCGACCTAGCTATTGTACCGGATTCGCGGATCCACGAGAGCATAGAGTATATCTACGACCAGGTTCAGAACGATGTAGAGTAGCGCGAACGCCATCACGATGGTCTGGATTACTGCGAAGTCGTTTCTTCTGATTGCGTTCAATGCAAGTTGGCCGACGCCGGGCCATGCAAAAACTTCTTCGATCACAACAGATCCGGTCAAAATAACCCCAGCCAGAATTCCGAAATATGTAAGGGGAACAACCGCCGCATTCCTGAAGGCGTGCTTCCAGACAATCTTCCATTCCGGCACGCCTTTGATGCGCGCCAGTTTTACATATTCTCCATCAAGAGCCTCAACCATCGCAGACCGCGTCAGTCGCGACATGGAAGCAACCTGATACCACGCGAATGAGACGGCCGGCAGGACAAGATGGTTCCAGCCTCCATAGCCTGCACTGGCGAACCAGCCTAGATTGACAGAGAAAACCCAGATCAGGATAATACCGAGCCAGAAGATCGGCATGGATTGCCCCAGCAAGGCAAAAATATTGACACCGCCATCAATAACCGTGCCCTTATGCTTGGCGGCAATAACGCCAAGCGGAATTGCCATCAGAACGCTGAGCGCAATCGCAGCGAGACCAAGCTCGATGGTCGCTGGCAAGCGTGACATTACAACGTCAAATGCCGGCCGGTCATAGAGAAGAGAATGCCCGAAATCACCTTGAAGTGCATTACCGACAAACAGGAAATACTGAACATGTAGCGGCTCGTTCAGCCCCCATTGCTCCATCGTATTTGCGATCATCTGGGGTGTTGCGTCGATCGGCAAGAGAGCATCGACAGGATTACCTGCCAAGCGAGATAACCCGAATGTCAAAAGAGACACGACAATCATCGTGATCACGAAATGCGACATCCGCACCAACAAAAATCGTCCCATGGTATTCTCCGCATGACAGCAAACAAATGAGAATGATGCCGTTCAATCATTGCGCCAAGCTTGGCCATATGCTGCCCCGAGCCATTGCCCTGCACGAGAGTGCAGCACATAAGGCGAGACAGATATTTTTCGCATGGAGCGTGGGGCCCTTAGCAACCGGCCCCACGCTTTGCCAAATGTTATGGTAACATAGGCCTTCTGAAAAAGATCACTGGCTCGCAGGTACGATGTTCTGCCAGTGGCTGACGCCCATTGAGGATGCGCCCGGGAAGACCCAGTCAGACACCACATCGGGGTTCACAACAACATTGAAGGTGATCCCAGCAAGCGGGATTGTTGCGTAGTCGTCAAACGCGATCTGGAACAGTTCTTGTGCCAGTCTGTCCCGTTCTTCAGGCTCAAAAGTTTGCCGGTACTCCTGATATACTTCCTCGAATTCCTCACTCGAGTATGTATGAACCGGCGACGCGTCTTCCGAATAAAACGTTGACACCATCGCCTCTGTTATACGAACTGGCAAGTTTCGCATCGGCATTGTGTAATCAGTGGAAAAGGTTTGACGCAACTCGTTGTGACGAGCATAGGCCATCTCGCGGATTTCCGCCTGAAGTCCGACTGCGGAAAACGCGCTCTCCATATATTCTGCAAGCGTTGGAAATTCCGGGTTCCCTGCAAGCGTGGTCGAGAGCACTGGGATGGTCGGATTGTTGAAGTTCTCGGGATACCCAGCTTCTGCCAAAATCTCTCGGGCACGCTCAGGATCGTACCCGTAATACTCGTCAAAACGCTCAACCAAATCGTCGTTCCAACCTTCGTGTGCTTCATGCATACCAAACGCGGTAATTCGATCAGCGCGACCGTCATAGACAATAGCGTTTACATCATCCCAATTGACTGACAGCGCAGCGGCCTGCCGGATCGCACGATCCTGCCAGGCAAGATCTTCGTTCGGGTGATCAATGTAAGCGCCCCAGAAAAGCCAAGTGGTCTGCATGGCAATGTTCTGTGACGAAATGATGTTCAGCCCCCTGCCTTCTGCGGCCGCTTGCAATTCCAAGGGCAGATTGGTCGCATCCACATCACCAGAAGCAATCATCGCGTAACGGGTGGCTGGCTCATCAACAAAAACCAGTTCCAGCTGGTCGATCTGGGCGGAATTGCCAGACCAGTGATCCTCCACTGCCTCAAAGACTGCGCCTTGGCCTTCATTGTATTCAACCAGTCTGAACTGACCGGTGCCAGTCGGTTGGGTTCTGTAACCATCAAGGCCCTCAGCGTCATATTGTGCCTTGCTATAGATCTGCAGCGCTCCACGCAAACCATGGGCAAACAAAAACTCTGCTTCCGGACGTTCAAGGCGAAATACGACTGTGTGATCGTCGATTGCTTCCGCCGTCGCATGATTGATGCGCTCCAAACCGCTCAGGATTGCATCGTCACCGGTTCCGAGCTCAAGTGAATGCACGATATCCGCCGCAGTTACGGGACCCCAATCATTATGCCATTCTGCGTTCTCGTGAAGGTGGATTGTCCACTCGGTGAAGTCTTCGTTGTGTTCCCACGCCCTAGCTAGCCCGCTGTCATCATAGGCACCAGTTTCCGCGTCTTGGCCGACGAGAAATTGCATATGGGGAAGCGGGAAGTTCCCGGGCGTGCGCCAAAAGAGCATTGATTCTACGCCTGGCGTTTCTACCGCGTAGCGAACACTCGTTGTGTCAGCGCCTGCCGCGACTGGAACAATTGCGACACTAGTCATCAACGCAAGCACGGTACTGAATGTCTTTAGCGGGCCTAAACGCCTCACTGAGTATCTGCCGATGCCAAAATTCGAATGGCGCTCCTTAAGAACTTTGCGGTCCATGGTTTTCCTCCCACCAAGTTTCTGCCGCAGCCTCCTTGCTGCGATGATTGCATTTCACCGCGAATCAGGGGGGCGTGTCAATATATAATTAAGACTTATTTATTATCGACAGGCAGACGTGTCTGTAGCATAATGGGTCTACAGGGATGGAGGCACGGATGTCGGAGTTCAAAACCAATGCACCCAAATGGGCAGCGAGTCAGTCCGGTCTACGGCAGCAGAATGAGCGGCTGGTCATGTCACTTGTGCGCAGACATGGTGCTCTTGCCAAATCCGAGATCGCCCGAATGACCGGTCTGTCAGCACAGACCGTTTCAGTCATTATGCGAGAGCTAGAGGCCGACAAACTTCTAATGCGTTGCGAGCCGAAGCGGGGACAGGTCGGCCAGCCCTCGATCCCGCATTCATTGAATCCCGACGGTGCCTACTTTCTCGGTGCAAAGATCGGTCGGCGCAGCCTTGACGTGCTACTGATTGATTTTCTAGGTGAAATTAGGCACCAGGAAAGTGAGTATTACCCTTTTCCGCGCCCAGACGAAGCAGTCGCATCTATCGTAGCGACCGTACGAAAATTTGAGGCGGCGCTTGGTGCACGGGCGAGCCGGATCGCTGGACTGGGCATAGCGATTCCATTTGAGCTTTGGAATTGGGTAGAGCAATCTGGTGCTCCAGAGGCGGCAGTGGCAGCATGGCGCGTCGCAGACGTGCGCGCAATGCTTTCCCTCTCATTGCCATATCCCGTGTATCTCCAGAACGATGCCACATCGGCATGTGGTGCCGAACTCGTGTTCGGCGACAATGCCGAATTGCAGGATTTCATTTACATTTACATCGGCAGCTTTGTCGGCGGCGGCGTTGTGCTGAATGGCGGGCTCTACGCTGGGCGGAGCGGAAATGCCGGTGCGCTCGGCCCGATGCCCGTCCGTGCCCCAGCCGGCGGCATTGAGCCTTTACTCAACCAAGCCTCCCTAGTGGCACTCGAGCAAAGCTTGCTAGAAGCAGGAATCCCAACAGAAAGACTCTATCACGAAGACCATTGGTCGGGGCTCGGAGAATTGCTCGACCAGTGGTTGCAAACGGCCGCCCGTGGCCTCGCTCAAGCCATTGTCTCTGCCGCATCCATTATTGATTTTGAGGCTGCGGTGATCGACGGAAGCTTTCCGGCACGGGTGCGCGCTGACCTCATTGCGCGCGTTGCTACCGAAATAAAGCGGATCGACACAACAGGCTTAAAGTCACCTGAACTCAAGGCAGGCAGCCTCGGGGGGGTGGCCCGCGCGTTGGGTGGAGCAACGCTGCCGCTCTTTGATCGTTATTTGATCGCTCAACACTTGGCTGCTTCGAGATGGGTGCAAATGTGAAGCAGCCCTAAACGATTCAAAACATGTGCAAAGGAGGGGCAATAGCCATGATTTATCAGTCCGGCGTTGAACGTGAAGATTGGATGAATGAGTTAACAGCTCGCCTTGTAAACCTTGCTTCAAATGGACGCAGTCTCGTGGCGATAGCAGGAGCGCCAGGAAGTGGCAAATCGACCTTGAGCGACACACTTTGCGCCCGGCTGAACGCACACTCGTCCGGTCTTGCCGCAGTTGTCCAGATGGATGGGTTTCATTTTGACGACGTGGTGCTCCGCTCTCAGGGCACTCTTGCGCGGAAAGGTGCTCCCTTTACATTCGATGTCTGTGGCCTCCGATCTCTGCTTGAACGGTTGCGGACCAATCATGAAGGCGAAATAGCAGTGCCTGTGTTCGACCGTGAACTAGAGATTTCACGGGGAGGCGCGCGGCTGATTCCCCAGAATGTTCCGATCATTCTCGTCGAAGGCAACTATCTGTTGCTTGATGAGGCACCTTGGGACACGCTCCATTCGCTCTTTGATCTTAAGATCGCGCTGGATGTCCCGCTTGATGAGCTGGAACGACGGCTTGTCAACCGCTGGGTTACCCTTGGATTCGAACGTCGCGAAGCAATCGAAAAAGCGCGAGCGAATGACCTTATGAACGCAAGAAAGATTCGGGAACAAAGCGTTGCGGCCGACATCGACCTCTCATTAGCCTGAGCCACGACAAGACGACTTACCAGTTAAAACTCCACGCACTTTAAACGCAAATGGAAGATGACAATGCCAAGAAGTGTAAATATTGAGTACCTGCGGCGACTGACGTCAGATGATTGCAAAATCGACCTTTCAATTACTTTGAATCAAGTTGAAGCCACAATGGCTGAAAGTGTCAGACATAAATCAAGCACACGTGTCGGCTGGTTGCTCTGCGCAATGACAACAACTCGCCAGTAATCTTGCGTGCCAGACAATCCACGGAGGATAGAATGATAAACTTGTTTGATACAGCCCTCACTGAACTTGGGAGCTATGCTTGAATTTGGGTGACGCGCATTTTCAGGCGGCGCGGCTTGGTGCGTCAAAAATCACTTCGACGCCGTCGTTGAATGTGATTCCTTCGATGACTTTTGGCAACTGATTTCTGCCATTGAGGCGCAACCATTTCTTGGACGCGGCCTGAATGAGGGTAAAGACCATCAGTTTCGCGGTCTTTTGCGAGAGCGCACCCTTTGTGCGAACCGTTCTGTGCCGAACCGTGGCGAAGACGCTCTCAATGGGGTTCGTCGTGCGCAGATGGCCCCAGTGATCAGCCGGGAAGTCGAAGAAAGCCAGCAAGGCGTCACTGTCCTTGGTCAGGCAATTCACGCCTTTTTCGTATTTCTGCTTATATTTCTCACTGAACAGATCCATTGCGGCCTTCGCTTCCGCTTTCGTAGCGGCATGCTGGATATCAGGTCCCTTCGCGATTTGTGTGGGTTGCTGGTGGGCGGCGGATTGAATCTTCTACCAGATATTGTGGTCACAACATAAGGCGCGTCTGTCGCGGAGACCTCAAATATCGCAGCGTCAGACGCGCCGAGCCTGTTGAGCTGCGGCAGTTTTTTTGGATAGGGTGAAGCTTCCTGAAACCAGCGGATGAGGAGGTATTCATGGGTCCCGAGACAAGTTTGTTCACGACAGCTCTTGGCCTGCAGGCTCCGTGGAGTGTCACGGACGTACGTTTTGACGCCAAACTCAAAGAGATCCACTTTGACGTCCGCTTCAAGGCGGGAAGTCGATTTGCTTGTCCCTCCTGTGGCGCGCCCGATCAGCCCGTCCATGACACGCGATCCAGGATCTGGGAACACCTGCGTTTTTTCGAGCACAAGGCTTTCATCCATGCCGATGTGCCACGTGTTGCTTGCAGCCAATGTAGCAAGACCGGACAGGTTCCGGTCCCCTGGGCGCGCAGTGGCAGCGGTTTCAGTCAGTTGTTTGAAGCCTTTGTGATTGCGCTGGTGCGACAGATGCCGGTGAAGGCTGTTGCTGATATGCTTGATGTTGGTGACGATCGCCTCTGGCGGGTTCTTGACCATTACGTGTCGTCAGCGCGAGATCGCGAAGACTTCAGCGCCGTGACCGCCCTTGGGATTGACGAGACAGCTGCGCGCCGCGGGCATAATTACATCACCCTATTTCACGACCTTCTGGCCGGCAGGCTTCTCTTTGCCTGTGAAGGACGTGATGCAAAGACTGTGGCGGCTTTCGGTGAAGATCTGCGCGCCCATGGCGGTGATCCCGATGCCATCTCCGCTGCCTGTATCGATATGAGTAGGGCCTACATTTCTGGCGTCGCAAAGCATCTGCCGAACGCGGATGTTACCTTCGACCCATTCCATGTCATCCAACTGGCCAATGTGGCGCTTGAAGAGGTTCGCCGCGCCGAAGTACGCAGCAGACCTGAGTTGAAACACAGCCGCTGGATGTGGCTCAAGGACAAGAAGAGATGGACGAAGCGGCAGATCACACAGCATCATGATCTATCTCGGATGCACCTGAAAACAGGACGCGCGTTTCGCTTGAAAGAGGCTTTGCGCGACATCTTTGCTGAAGCCGAGTCCAAGGCAGAGGCCGAAGAACGGCTTACCGCCTGGTTTCAATGGGCGCGCCGCAGCAGGCTGCCAGCATTCAAGAAACTCGCTCTGACACTCAAGGCGCACTGGGATGGTATACTTAACGGTTTTGACAGCGATCTGAGCAACGGCGCTGTCGAAGCCATCAACGGCCTCATTCAGGCCGCAAAGGCTCGGGCGCGCGGGTATCGCAAAACCCGCAACCTCATCAACATGTCATACCTCATCGCAGGCAATCTCACCCACTTACCAGCGTCACCCTACCGCACAACATCTTGTGCCACAGGCAAATGAACGGAAACCAAGCCACCCACACAAACCGCGAAATAGCCGGATATCATCGAGATCAGATTTCACGGCTGCGGCCATCTGCTTGGGAAAACAGTTCAGCACATTCTTCACCTTATGAACCCAGCAGCGCTGGTGCTTCGTGCTGCCAAATGCCTTGTCCAATGCATTCCAGAACCCCAAGGCGCCATCGCCCACCGCGATCTTGGGGGCGACAGACAGGCCCCGAGCCTTGAGATCGCTCAGCAATTCATGCCAGCTCTGCGAGCTTTCCCGAAGCCCAACCTGAAAGCCGATCAGTTCCTTCTTGCCCTCCGGTGTGGCTCCGATGATCACCAGCATGCATTCGGCATTTTCTTCCATGCGCGCCTGCAGATAGACGCCATCTGCCCATATGTAGACGTAATTGCGCGCAGACAAATCACGCCGCGCCCAGGCATCATATTCTGCCTGCCAACCTGCGGTCAGGCGGGATATGACACTCGGAGACAGGTTGGGTGCATCGGGGCCCATAATGGCTGACAGCGCTTCCTGGAAATCGCCCGTGGAAATGCCCTTCAGGTAGAGAACGGGCAACAGCGCGTCCAAGCTGACCGAGCGGCGCGCCCATTTCGGCAGTATATTCGAGGTGAAGCGGATCTTTTGCGCAGGATCGAGTGCCGCCATCCGGTCACGCACTTTGGGGCGCTGCACATTCAGAGCGCCAATGCCCGTCTGGATCTGACGTTCAGGGCCAAGTCCATGGCGGACGATCCGCTGGCGGCCATCGTCCAGCTTCTCGTCCGCAAAGCTGGCCACAAATGCATCAGCTTCGGCTTTCAGCGCTTCCGCCAGCATCCGGCGTGCGCCTTCCCGTGCCAGTTCTGTCAGCGGGTCGACGATAGTTTCTGATTGGCGAAACGGTAGAATGGTTGTATCGTTCTTCATAGGCGTATTGCTCCTCGTGAGGTTCTGGCTGGCTTTGACACCCGCCACAATACGCCGCCTTTCAATTCATGCCATCACCCAAATTCCCGCATAGCTCTGAACTTGGCGACGTCGTCCACAACATTAACCTAGTGTTCTGAGTCTGACATTCCCTACCTGTTTCCCCTGATTTCATCCAGCGCGTCGAGCGCGCGGCGTTCACGGGCGAGGATGTCTTCGGCGCTCTTGGTCCACCTGAAGGGTTTCGGTGCCTCATTGTGCTGCGCCAGATAGTCGTAGATTGCGGCCTCGAGGTCATCGACGCTGCAATAGCTACCGCGCCGGATGCGCCTGGAGGTGATCTCGGCAAAGAAGCGTTCGACCAGGTTCAGCCACGAGGCGCTGGTGGGCGTGAAATGCAGCTTGAAACGCGGGTACTTTTCCAGCCAGGCCTTCACCTCAGGCGTCTTGTGGGTGGCGTAGTTGTCAAGGACCAGATGCACATCGCGCCGCGCGGGCACCGCCTTGTCGATCTGGCGCAGGAATTTGAGGAACTCCTTGGCACGATGGCGTGGCATGCAGTCGCCGATGACCTTACCGGACTTCACATCCAGCGCGGCGAAGAGCGTGGTGGTGCCGTGCCGTTTGTAATCATGGGTCATGGTCGCGGCGCGGCCCTTCTTGAGCGGGAGCCCCGGTTGCGTCCGGTCGAGCGCCTGGATCTGCGACTTTTCATCAACGCAGAGCACCACGGCCCGGTCCGGCGGATCGAGGTAAAGCCCAACAATATCGGTAACCTTCTCCTCGAAGAGCGGGTCATTCGAAACCTTGAACCCCTTCGTGAGGTGCGGCTTCAAGCCAGCTTCTGCCCATATGCGACCCACGCTCGACGGCGAGATGCCCATAGCCTCGGCCATCAGTGCGCGGCTCCAATGCGTGGCATTGGGCGGGCTCTCCTGCACGGTCTTCGCGATCACCTTCAGCCTTGTTTCCATGGGCAGCGGCGGCACCCGCGACGGCCTGGTCTTGTCACGCTTCAGCCCCGGAACGCCCTCGTCGAGATACCTCTCCTGCCAGCGCCAGACCGTCGGCTTCGACATGCCCGTCTGCCGCATGATCTCAAAGGTGCCATGACCGTCAGCCGTGCCCAACACAATCCCGGCTCGCCAGACCAGCTTGCGTGGGGTGTTGCGGTTGGTGATCAGGGCTTGAAGCTCTGCGCGGTCGGCGGGGCCAAGATAAAGGCAAATGTCGGAGCGTCTCATGCCCCAACTGTGACATATCCCACCGCCATTGGGAATCTACTGTCAGGTGGCGAACACTAGACGCTATCAACATCGCACATGCACGGATAGACGTTTGCGTCAGCATGACCGATGCGCCGAAGCGCATCAACCGCAGTGCGGGCGCGTACGAAGCCGCGGGCGAGGTCTGGTTCGCGCTGGCTTACAGCTATGCAAAAGCTCCAAACATGCATAGTATCACCTTGACCGAAAAGGGTTAACGAAGGGTGAATGGAGCAAAGTCGATGGACGCGGACGATCCGGATACCGCCTTGCGCCTCGCCGCTTTTTCCCATGTTCGCAAGCTGGGAATGCTCTATGACGCTCTGACGTCAGAACATCTTTTGGCAGGTTTCACTTTCGAGGGCGAAAGGGTTCCACTGGTCAATCCGCAGCGCGGCATTTTCAAGCCGAAACGCATGCCGTACCTCCTCTCGATACGGACAGTCTTTCCGAGAGCCGGCCGCCGTGTGTGGTATGATGATCAGCGCGAAGTCCATGCACAGATCTACGGCGGCCATGAGGCGGTCGACTATGCATTCATGGGCGATAACCCTGATTCCGCCGACAACCAATGGCTGCGAGAGGCCTGGGAGCGACAGATCCCCATTATCTATTTCCTGGGTATCGCCCCGAAGCGGTATCACGCCATCCTGCCGGCTTTCATCGGAGGCTGGGACGCTCGGAGCCTCAAGGCCCAGGTGGTCTTCGGCGAGGCCGCGTCCAGTGAGATGGCTCCGCCAGAAAACGCCGCCGAACGGCGCTATGGGCTGCGCGTAGTCAAGCAGCGGCTGCATCAGGCTCAGTTCCGCGCCGCCGTCATTGCGGCTTATGGAGGTCGCTGCGCGCTGTCGCGCCTGCCCGAAGCTCGGCTTCTGGATGCCGCACATATCGTCGCTGATGCTGACGAGCGGTTCGGCCAGCCGGTCGTGCCCAACGGCTTGCCTCTCTCGAAGATCCACCATGCTGCCTTCGATGCCCATTTGATCGGCATCGATCCGGATTACCGCCTGTATGTGTCTGAACAACTCCTCTCCCAACAGGACGGCCCGGTCCTCGAGGCGTTAAAATCTCTCAACGGCGAGGTCATACACCTGCCGAGCCGGGAACGGGATCGCCCCGACAGAGACAGGCTCGCCTCACGTTTCGAGATATTCCGGTCGGTGGCGTGAGATTCATGGGAATGTCGACGCGGGGATATGAAGGAGAGGCCGGACGCGCCCTTGCTGAACGCTATGAGACCGTTGATCCAGCGGTGCTCCATCAGGCACTGGTTCCGCATTTGCCGCCGGCGCCTGCCGCCATCCTCGATGTGGGTGCCGGTTCAGGGCGCGACGCAGCCTGGCTGGCCAATTTAGGCCACAGCGTGCTTGCGGTCGAGCCCTCAGCCACGATGCGCGCAGAAGGCCAGCGACGACACCCGTTGCCTGGCATTGCTTGGGTGACTGACAGCCTGCCGGGGCTCGAATCGGTATTCCGTCTCAGCACAGCGTTTGACGTAATCCTTCTTTCGGCAGTCTGGATGCACATTCCGCCCTGTGACCGCCCCCGCGCGTTTCGCAAACTGGTCACGCTTCTCAAGCCCGGCGGCACGCTGACCATCACTCTCCGGCTCGGACCGCCAGCGCCCGACCGCGACATGCATCCAGTAGATGTCGCTGAGATCGAAGCGCTTTCGCGGGCCCACGGAGTGGCTGTCTTAAACGTGGATCAGAGGTGGTCCTGGTTTTTCGACCAGTTTTATGCCGCGCAGCGCTCTGGCATGGGTTTCCTATCACGCGGCAAGTTTCATGTTTGGTTTGCGATTATCATAAACTTCGTCCGGGGTCATCAGGCCGTGGGATGAATGCGGGCGTTCTTCATTGTAATAAGCGATCCAGGTGCCGATCCCCTGGCGCGCCTCCCGGCCAGTTTCGAAGGTGTTCAAGAAGACGCATTCGTATTTCAAGGACCGCCACAGTCGTTCGATCATGCGGTTGTCGATCCAGCGGCCGCGCCCATCCATCGAAATCTTCACCTTTGCGTCTTTCAAAACGTCGGTGAAATCGGTGCTGGTGAACTGGCTGCCCTGGTCCGAATTGAAAATTTCGGGCGGGCCATAGGTGGCCAGTGCCTCCTTCAAGGCCTCGACGCAGAACCCGGCATCCATAGTATTGGACAGCCGCCAGCTCAGCACCTTGCGGCTGTGCCAGTCCATGATGGCGACCAGATACAAAAACCCGCGCTGCATGCGGATATAGGTAATGTCCGTACACCACACCTGGTTGGGACGCGTGATGGGCAGATCTTTTAGAAGATATGGATAAACCTTGTGTTCGGGGTTTTTCTTACTGGTCTTGGGTTCCTGATAGATCGGCACCAAACGCATGAGCCGCATCAGCCGTCTTGCGCGATGGCGGCCGCATTTGTGACCCTCTCTTTGCATATGACGCGCCATCTGCCGCGAGCCGTACCATGGCGTTTTCAGGAATTGCTCGTCGATGATCTTCATGAATTTCAGGTTTTCCGCGCTTTCACCGCAGGGCTGATAGTACAGCGTCGATCGGGCGAGCGACAGCAGTGTGCATTGCCGCCGGACACTCAGTTTGGGATGATCTTTCTTCACGGCTTTTTGCCTCCAGTCCCGAGAATGAGCCTGGAGGCATCCGCCAAAAAATCCCGTTCCACTACCAATTGGCCAATCTTGGCGTGCAGCTTCTCTACATCCTTGCCGGAAATCACTGGTTCACCAACCGGCTTGGCGTCAAACGACTGCGCCATCTTGGCAATTGCCGTGCGTTTCCAGCCGTTGATCATCGTCGGATGTACTTCATATTTCTTCGACAGCTCTGCCGTCGTCAACTCTTCACGGATCGCTTCCAAAGCAACCTTCGCCTTGAATTCTGCCGTGTAACGCTTCTGTTTCGCCATATCGATTGTTCGTCCTTCTTCAGTTGCCAGAGCTTAGCAACTGGTCCGAATTTCCGCGACCACCTCTATCATACCCCCGATCGCCTCGGAAGAGGCGAGGTCTCTTGGGCACAGTTGGTTTTGCGTCTTCCAGACGACGGGACGGGCGCGCTTCCTCTTCTGCGCCACGTCATTCTCAACGACGCCAAATCAGCAACCTACAAGCTTGCTCTGTTGCGTGCTGTGGCTCGTGCCGCCGATGGCGCCCAAGGTATGGCCCGGCCGATCGACGACACTACTATAGCCTTGCCGCTCGGGCTCATCGCACTGAACTGGTTGCGGCTTTATAAACCCCTGATCGACGCCGACCTTCCGCAAATGCCACGCAATCGCGGGCCCGTGGGGCTCGGGTTCATCAAGGACGGGTGGCACGGGATCGCTGAGCTCTCAGCATCCGATCTACGGGTGGGAGCGCAGTTTAGCGGCATGCGAGCTGCAGCGCTCCACGCTGCGCTACGCGACGCGGCTGTTACGATCGCGCGGATGCCGGCCACCTACATGACCTTCCCCGGATCACAGGCACCGGTGCTGCCAACACGCACTGGACGTGCGGGTATAGCGCCTTCGCGGCTCTTCGTAGATGCCGGGTATCTCTGGGACTTCGGTGAACTTCGGGTGCCACTCCATCTATGGCGTGCAATGGTGCGTCATGACGCCTGGATCGAGCCGGCGCTGGTGGCAGAGTGGGTGCGCCTGATGGAAGGTTATGCCCGGGGCCAAGGACGCGATCTCGATCCAGCCTTGGTAGCCCGTTCTATGCGCTGGCACGAGCCCAGCCGGGACGTCGCTTTTGCCCGCAAAACTGCTGCACTGTTGATAAGTGACAGCGCCGTATTCTGTGTCTGGACGGGTCGGAAACTCACAGAAAGACGACTCGACATCGACCATTGCCTGCCCTGGGCGGCATGGCCCTGCGAGGACCTCTGGAACCTCCTGCCATCCGATCCGACCGTCAACCGCCATAGCAAGCGCGACCGGTTGCCTGCTGCCGAGGTGCTGGACAGCAGCATGGATCGAATCTTCGATTGGTGGGAACGAGCATGGCTGCACCAGCGCAACACCGCTGAGAGATTTCACGTCGAAGCGCGTGCTTCGCTACCGATCTGCGAGGACACAGCAGACGGCCCGGCGCCGATCTTCGCAGGTCTTCAGGCTCGTCGGTTTGCGTTGTGGGCTGACCAGCAAGTGCCAGAATGGAGGCCGTAACGTATGCGCCGTCTGCGTCCCATTGATTTGAGGTCTTTCGCCATTTCTGTCTCGGGCCGATAAATCTCTGACTGATATTGTTGGAGGATGCTATGGCGGATGGAAGTGGATTCGATGGACGGCTGGGGCTCGTTGAGCCTGTTCGGGGCAACCGTCGTTGGCCAGATGATGTGAAAGCGCAGATTGTGGCAGAGAGTTTTCAACCTGGTGCGCGCGTTGTGGACGTTGCGAAACGCTATGACATTGTCCCACATCAGTTGTCAGATTGGCGGCGGATGGCGCGTGATGGCAAATTGGTTCTGCCTGCGGATGTCATGACAGCAGTCAGTGATGCAACCCTGTCAGCCGATAAGTCTGAGCCTGCATTTGTGCCATTGGAAGTTGCAATGACACGACAGGGCGCTGGCAGCATGTCAGGGTACGGTGAACGCGACGAGACGTGTGATGAGATAACGGTGACGATTGGATCTGATGTCATTATCCGCGTTCCGGCCAGTGCTGCTGTGGCGCGCGCGGCTGAATTGATCCGTTTGGTGCGGGGGGTGTCGTGATTGTTGCAGGGCAGCGACTGCCGATTGTGATTGCGACAAAACCAGTGGACTTCCGTCGGGGACATGACGGTCTGGCCGCTACAGTGCAAAACGAACTGGGGTTGGATCCGCATTCTGGCCTGACGGTGGTGTTCCGCTCCAAGCGTGGTGACAGGTTGAAAATCCTGCTCTGGGATGGCACCGGACTGGTGCTGATTTACAAGCGGTTGGAGATTTCCAACTTCGTCTGGCCCAAAATCCAGGACGGCGTCATGCAGCTGTCTCGGGCTCAGTACGAGGCTCTGTTCGAAGGTCTGGATTGGCGACAAATGGTGCCCAAACGGGTTGCTCCGCCGACTGCGGCAGGATAACTAATACACTGATTATAGTGTTATTTTGCTGGCCATTTCTGACGTTTCTTGGTAGAAATGGTCATGTCAAAACTACTCGATCTCAGCCGATTTCCTGACTTGCCGTCCGAGGTCATCAAGGCCCTCGAGAC
The DNA here is from genome assembly GCF_006716865.1 of Roseinatronobacter monicus. Classification (NCBI taxonomy): domain Bacteria; kingdom Pseudomonadati; phylum Pseudomonadota; class Alphaproteobacteria; order Rhodobacterales; family Paracoccaceae; genus Roseinatronobacter; species Roseinatronobacter monicus. The sequence goes on from NZ_VFPT01000005.1 coordinate 31,315, forward strand.
GCAGCAAGCAGCGCTCGAAAAGGCCCAGTTCGAGGTCACTGTTGAGCGTGCAGCACGTCTGCATCATCAGGCGGAAGCCGAAGAAAAAGGTGCGCTGGTTGTCACGTTGACCGCGCTGGTCGAGAAGCTGGAAAGTCAGGTGGCCGACTACCGGCGCACAAAATTCGGACCCAAATCCGAAAAGCTGACCCCTGATCAGCTGGAGCTGGCACTCGAAGATCAAGAGACCGCCATCGCCGAGACGCAGGCGGAAATCGAGGCTGTTCAGGCCGCGCTCGAGAAAAAATCCCAAAACAAGAGCAAGGCTCCGCGCAAACCACGCAAGCCTCGCGCCCTTCCAGAGGGCTTGCCCCGGGTCGAGCGCGTGATTGAACCCGACAGCATCGCGTGTCCATGTGGTTGCGGCGATATGGTCAAGATCGGAGAGGATCGCTCGGAGCGGCTGGATATCATTCCCGCCCAGTACCAAGTCATCGTCACCGTGCGTCCAAAGTATGCCTGCCCGAAAGGCCGCACGGGCGTGACCCAAGCCAAAGCTCCTGCGCATCTATTGGAAAACAGCTGGCCGACCGAAGCCTTGCTGGCCCATATCAGTGTAGCCAAATTCTGTGACTTCAACCCTTTGAACCGGCAATCCGTAGCAATGGCCCGCAATGGCGCCCCAATTGATCGCGCCGTCCTGTCAGATTGGATGGGACGCACAGGGGCACTGCTTGCCCCTGTGGTCGATCACATGGCGATGGTTCTGCTTAAGGGCAGCACGCGGCTTTACGTCGATGAAACAACAGCGCCAGTACTTGATCCTGGTCGCGGCCAAACCAAGACGGGATATTTCTGGGCCGTGCTGCGAGATGATCGTGGTTGGAGCGGATCATCCCCACCTGGTGTCGTGTTCCACTATCGACCCGGGCGAAAGGGGGAATACGCGGCAGAAATCCTCAACGGCTTCAACGGCACAATCCAGGTTGATGCCTATGGCGGGTATAGCGCATTGGCGACGCCCAAGCGGGTGGGTGGCAAGCCCTTGAAACTGGCCTATTGCTGGTCGCATGGGCGAAGAGCCTTGATTAAAGCCCAGCCGAAAGCGGGATCGCCCATCGTTGATGAGGCTCTGGTGCGAATTGCAGCCCTATATAAGATTGAGGCCGAAATCCGAGGGGCGCCACCCGAGCAGCGTAGGGCCGTCCGGCAGGATCAATCCCGTCCACTGGTCGATAAATTCTTTGCCTGGCTCAATGCCCAAGCCGGCCGGGTGTCGCGCAAGTCCGAACTGGGCAAGGCTCTGGCCTATATGCTCAGCCGACAGGATGGCTTTTGCCTCTTTCTCGAGGACGGTCATGTGGACATGGATTCCAACCTGGTCGAAAACGCGATCAGAACCCCCGCAATGACAAGGCGCAACACACTTTTTGCAGGTCACGATGACGGTGCCCGTTCTTGGGCGCGCTTCGCGAGCCTGATCGGAACTTGTCGCATGAATGGCGTCGAGCCATACGCCTATCTACATGACCTATACACAAAGCTGGCCAATGGGCATCTCGAAAAAGATATCGATGCTTTGATGCCATGGGCCTATGCTGCCGCCTCACAAAGGAGCTCGCCCGGGACTCCCTGACGAGCTCAAAAACGCGCCAACCCAAAGCATGTCAACCCGCGCGCATCGAAAAAAACAATGGGTCAGAAACGGCGCATACGCCGTAACGGCGCGCAGCGGGCGGTCGCTCACATCGCGCAGGGCTTCATCAAAACGGTCACTCAGGGCTCGGCTTGATTAATGGCCGTTGTGAATTCAATTCCGAGGTTTGTTGACGAGTCGTTGCCCTTGGCACGCGGGGTTGCATGTCAACGAGAACGCCCTGTGACGCGCGCCTCAAAATCTCCTGCGGAGATGGTGTGACCGTCACCTTCGCGAGGGGCGGAGAGCAGTCTGTGACCCTGCGGCATTGCATCCGCAGAAAATGGCAAAAGCGGCCAGTCGCCTCTCCTGCGCTCTAACAACCGCTTGGCGATGTCTGGTGCGTGCGTCCAGAACGATCGGGCGGGCCTTGGAGCCATCGATACCAAGCGCTCCAAAAGAGGCGAGCGTGACTGACGGCCTCTTGCACGAACTGCATGACAAAGGCAGGCCCTCGCCACCAGGCCGCTGTTCAAGGCGCGTCCGGACTTGGCAGCGACAGTACCGAATCACAAGCTTCGTCGAAGTCTGCGACTGCAAGGCCGTCTGCAAGGACCATTCTCTCAATTTCGCCTGCGAAAGCGCCCGTTGTTTCAGGCCGGGCAATGGTTTTCAAAACACTTCGCAGGTTGGTGACTTCGGTTCCATCCGCAAGCAGCCCTGCAATGATGCCAGAGACATGGGCGGCTGCGTTCGATGTGCCGGTACTGTCGCGCAAGGCGCAAAGGCTGGAGAGATCAGCACTGCGAGACCGGCCTTCGGCATAAAACGCCACGGCTTGCCCTGCGTTGGAATAATCTGCAATCCGGTTGCCCTCATAGGCCCCCACGGTAATTGCCCCCGCAACACGTGCTGGGGAAAACAGCGCCGCATCCATGCCTGCATTGCCTGCTGCCGTGACAACCGGGATGCCCGCGGCAATTAGGGCCTCGGTGCCCCGGTCAAGCCACGCGGTCTGCGGTGGATCTGGTTCCAGCCGTGTCAGGCTCAGATTGGCCAGTTCCAACCGGCGCGGCTGATTCAGCACCCATTCGACACCGGCGAGGAATGTGGACACGGTGCCGTAATTGTCGCGGTCCATCACCTTGACCGAAACCAGTTCCGCCCTGTCTGTGCGCCCGATCCGGTGCCCCCCGATCATTGCCGCGATATGGGTGCCATGTCCGTTGCAATCTTCGGTGCCGATCCCGTTGCGGATACTCGTAAAGCCGGGCGCAGTGCGCCCTGCGACCAGATCATGCGTGGCCCGGATGCCGCTGTCGAACACCCAGACCGTGACCTCAGGGCGAAACGCTGTGTCTTCGGGAGGGCCGGACGCAAGCGCGGGCGCAGAGACCTGCGCCGGAAAGATGAACCCGTCCTGCGCCACCCGAACAACGCGCGGGTCATTGTCCAGCCGCGCTGCAAGATCCGGGCTGCCGCGAACCGAAAATCCGTTCAAAACCCTGCCATAGACATGCAGCACGCTGCCAACCGGCAGGCCAAACCCCTGTTCGAGATCAGAGGGGCTGGCCAATCCCGCCTGCGCCAGTTCGACAATATACTGCCCCGGCACCCGTGCAGACAATAATTCGGGTGGCAAAGGCCCCGGCCCGCCCGGGGCATGCAGGCGCGCGAGGTCAAGTGCCGCGCGTTCTCGGCCCAGTTTGCGCAGCGCCCCGGCCAGCGCGGTTTCGGTCTCGGCTAGGCTGGCACAGGATTGGGGCGCGGACCTCAGGCGCAAGACCTCTGCCCTGAGCGCTGCATTCTCGGCGCGCAGCCGGGCGATTTCTGCTGTATCGGCCTTGGCCACAGGTGTAAGCCCTGTCAGGCCAACCAGCATGAAAAGCGCCAGAATTCGCATTGAAATGATATCTCCCACCCAAGACTGTGTTCAGTGCCTGCCGCATTGTCAACACTGGATTCGTGGGCTTTGCTTGGGTAAGCTTTGCATATGAGTATGAGTGACGAAGCCCTGATCCGCCGAATTTATGACTGCGCCCTGAACCCGGCCGACTGGGCTGCGGTGATGCAGGATATCGCGCAGCATTCGGGTGCGATCGGCGCGATAATCTTCGATGTCGTCCTCGACCGGACAGGGCAAGAGCAAGTGTGCTTGCAAACCTGCTCGTCGGTTTATGATCCGGCCGAGATCGAAGGGTATCTCGCTCGGTTCAACGCCGAAGAACTGCGCGATCAAGGCATTTTCGCACGGCTGTCGTCGCAGGGTGAAGATGTGGAACTGTTGCGCTGTGATCGTCTGACCGACAGCCGCGCCGCACTGGAGGCCCAGCCCAATGTGCAGGCCATGATCGCAAGTGGCGTGTATTACCGGGCTGGGGCGCTGTTGTGCAAGGACAGCCTGCGGATGGACCGTTTCGCGCTGCAATCGAGCCGGCGGCAAGGGCCGCTTACCGAGTCCGCCCTGTCATGGGCCTCGGTCATGCTGCGCCATGTGGCCAAGGCGCAATCCATCGGGCGGGCCTTTCGGGAACTGCATCTGCGCGGGGCGATGCTGGAATCGGTTCTGGGGGCCTTGCCCTTTGGGGTCGCGGTGGTGACAGGTGGGCGCGACATCTTGCTGCGCAACCCAGAATTCGAACGTCTGGCCGAAGCCTCGGGCCTTGCCGCGCCGCGCGACCCGACGCGCCTGTCGCCGCGCGCCCTGTCGCGTCTGCCCGATATCCAGCGCCAGTTGACCGGGATCGAGGCCCACGGCACCCGCGGCACCCGCCCGCGGCTGGAGGCAGGCTTTATGCCCCTGACAGAAGGCGCGGCGCAGGGCCTGTTCGTGGAACTTTCGCCCCTGACCCGCCACCCCGATCTCGACCGCTTCGGCCCTTCGGCCTATCTGATGTGCGCGCTGGATTCGAGCCGCGCCCACAGCATCGACCTTGAGCGCCTGCAACGCTTCTTTCCGTTGACGGCGTCAGAACTGGCGGTGCTGGACCTTGTGGCGCGCGGCCATACCAACCCTGAGATCGCCGACCTGCGCGGCCGTGCGCTGGAGACGGTGAATTCCCAGGTCAAGACGATCATCCGCAAGACCGGCAGCCGCAACCGCACCGAAATGGTGCGCGTGGCGGTGGGGCTGTCTGTGGGCGGCGTCGTGTGATTTTCACCCGTTCGGGTGATGGGAACGCCATTCGACGTAAGTGATAAGGGAATCTCTGTAGGAAATGGAGAATCCCAGTGTCACATAAAAGCAAAATCTGCAGTACTGCACTCACAAGCCACATCGAAACTTGCCGCGAAGAATGCAGCTATACGCCCCTGATTGTTCGCAACAACAGCTTTACGATCAACGATTTCAGCCATGAGGGCATCGCGTCGGTTATTGGCGCAGAAGTATCCGCCATTGCAGAGGAGAAGGGACGTGATATCGATGAGGTAGAAGCAAAATTTCACGAACAGTATCGCGCAATTTCGGAACAAGAAGCGCTTGGTAAGCGGCTTCTGTGGCGAGAAACGCTGGAAAAACTTCGGCCTGCATTCGCTGACCTTGTTTCGGATCAGGTCTCTGAAATGCGCTCACAATTGCGTGCCTAAATCGTGCAATCCGCCGGTGCCGTTCTTGATTTGACTGATCCGGAAGCCCTTCTTAACGCGCGCGCCGGGAACAGAATTTCCGAAATCGAAAAGCATATCGCCGCAAACAAACCCATGGAAGAGTATCTTCGTGGTCAACTCTGCGAAGCACCTAACCTCGGCCTCTTCTTTTCCGAGAGCGTGTGCTATCGCAGCGAAGGTTTGACATATTCACCATGCGGGCAAGAGTTTACCTTGCTGCCTGGTGAGAGCATCAATGAAAGCAATCATCTGACAACGGTGCAGACAAATGCTGAGACCGGCGTCAGCACCACAGATCAGGCGTTGACGACCACGACGTCCAACGATGAGCAAGAGAGCTTTGCCTCATAAACCAAGGAGTTATCATGAAACTGTTTTTCCGAATTTTTACCGACGATGGCCCACTTCAGCGAAAGCTTGTAAATCTTGTACACAGTGAAGGTTCGACCGCAAGGGAATTGGCATCCGTAGCGACCAACACAAATGGGTATGGAATATTCACCATTCCCCTTGACAGAAACTTGCTGGGGCGCGCGAAGCTGAGCTTGCAGATTGGCCGCCGAATTATCGAGTTGGATGTCAAGGATATTGAACACAGGCATGTAGTACCCATTCATATCAGCCTTGAAGAGGCAAAAGGACTGCCTGAAGCTAAGCTCCCGTGGCATATTTCGCCTATAGACATATCAGATATCGATCTAATTCCTGGCATTTTTCCAGACCTTGGGGATGGCGTGTTTGGAGAAGGTTACTGCGAACGTTTGCTACCGACTGACCAAGCTCCTTTGGTTCAGGAATTGACCCATCTCGTTAAAACCACGCGTAATGTGCAGGAGTGTGACGGCGAGTTACAACTCGATGAAGGCCGAATGCTTCATTTTAAGGCTCGCTGGGACTTTTTGGGGTATTCTCTGGGGACGTTGCTAAAATCCGTAAGCCTTTTGCCCTGCGAGAAAGTCTCCTTTGCTGTACGAGATTGGCAACATGGTATCCGCCAATTCGCTGAAGAAGGGCAGACGGATCAACAAATCCAAACAGCCTCTTTGAGCCAAATGACGTCTGTGTCAGAGGTCATGCACGCCACGTCCCGGAGCTTTGAGGCAGGGCTTGGCGTAGAATTTTCTATTCCACAGATATCGCTTGGAATTTCTGCAGCGGCGTCTTATTCGCACGCTACTTATAATACCAACATGCAAAGCACACTCTCGAATCTTATTCAGAGCTCTGCCAGTGCCTCACGCTCGACACATCGGGTTTCGTTGATCGAAGTATCAGAGCAGCACAGCCAGTCTGAAGCGCTACGCACGATTTGCAACAATAATCATTGCCATACACTCAACGTGTTCTTCCGTGCGGTGCTGGAAAACTATCGTTTGACAACCAGAGCTATGGGGTGGCGCGAGGTCTATTTCGTCCATTATGAGGTCAAAGAATTCACGGCCGAGAGCGCCCTGTGTGCGCAGCATTTACTTGCTGAAAACTTGCTTGAGCCACAGCTTGCAGAGTGTTTTGCAGCGCTGGCAAACCAGACTTATGCACCCATTGATGACACCGATCCGGATGCAAATGATGTTAGCGTCGATAGCAAGACGAACCGAATCAGGATTACGTTAAGGATCGGTGGTAACGGCCTTGGCAAGAATCGCCCTATCATGCTGAGCCTTCAAATGAAAAATGGCAACGTTCTTGATTTTTCTGTTTCTCGTGCAGCTAGATGGAAACGAAATAGTGATTACACACATTTTATCGATATTTCTCCGGTAAAACCCGAGGATATTGATAAAATTGGACTTAAAAATGATTCTGGATATCGTGTAGATATATCTTCCATATCCTTTGCTTTCCTAGATTCCCAGGGTGGATGGACTGCCATTGCGTCGGGCTCGTTTGGGATTTTTAGAAGCCGCTCCCAGAAATACCTAACCTCCGTTTATCAGGCACCCGCCTCGAATGACGAGCAAGAGAACCCGATGATCTCCGATCATGCTGCAGAAAGCGCCCGGCAAGACGCCATCTGTGCAGCCCGTTTGCTTGCGCACCTAAATTGCAACAAACATTATTACAATCAGTTGCTCTGGTTGGGTGAAGACATCAATGAACGCCTTTGTCGTTTCGAAAAAATTCAATGTGGCGAGAACGTATTGGCAGATCTGGTAAAACCTCAACCTATCGGGGTTTTTGGCTGCTCTGTCGCCTTTCCCAAAGCCGATAGCGTCTATGTCGATGAACCTTTGCCGCCAGATGAATCTCTAATTACTCTTGCGACATCCGGTGTCTACGCTGATTCGGCGCTTGGCCGCTGTACGTCGTGCGAAACTAAGGATGACGATGTCTACTGGGACTGGTCGGAAAGCCCGTGCAATTGCGGAAACGCGCTTACTGCTCCGGGTAACGTAACAAATGTCGGCTTGCCGACCACGCCCCCATTTGTAAACAATGGTCAAGCCGCTAATCTGATCCAAGGATTGAAAGGTTTGGGGGTAGATATCGGTGCATCAGCCCTTGGAAGTTTGTTAGAGACCCTAGTTAAAACCAACACGTCCCTTCTGAAGGATTTGTTGGAGGCTGTGCCGAAAGACTCGAATGACGATGAACCACCGGAAGACTCGAATGGTGAGGGAACATCGGGAGACTGAAGAGATTCAATCGCAGACACAGCGAAAGATGACAACAACTTTGCGGGGGCCTCACAACCCCCGCAGATAAGCCACCAGCGCCGCGCGGTCCTGATCGCTTAACCCGCCAGCCGGGAACTCATGCCCCCGGTTGGAATTGCCCGGGATCACGCGGCCGGTGTCGTCCATCACGTCGAACCACGACCAGGCGCCCCCGTCAACCGGGGCGCCTGTGCCTACTTTCACCGGGTCGAACAGTACCTGACCCACGGCAAAGCGGGTCGGGCGTTCGGACACAGGGCGCAGCAGGTCATTCAGCGTCGGCACCGATCCGTTGTGCAGATAGGGCGCCGAGGCGAAAATGCCCGACAGCGGTGCGGCGCGATAGGCAGGGTCGGGCGTGTGGGGGGCGCGCAGGCGCTGTTCTGCCAGCGCGTCGCGGCAGCGGGCCTCGACCTCTTCCAGCGTCTGCAAACCATGCGTGCCGGGGCGCGGGCTGGTATCGGGCGCCTCTTGCCCGAAAATCCACTGACCGCCCCGCACCGGAAGGCTGGCCAGATCATCCCACATGGCGCTCGCGCGGCGGGTCAGGTCAGCCTTGTGGACATCGGCAATCTCGCTGCGCTTCTCATATAGCACCCGCAAGGACAGATCCTCGATCAGGCGCAGGGTTTCGCTGCCCGGCGGATGGCGGGCCAGTTCCAGCCCGGCGATCCCCTCGCGCCGATAGCTTTGGGCGGCGTTGAACACATTGGTCAGGCCAGCCATGCGACCCGACCAACTGGTATGCGTGGCGGCGTTGCAAGCGTTCATCGGGTCGGTGCCGATGCCGGGTATGGGCTGACCGGGCTTATCCAGCACCGGGATCATGCGCGAAAACACCTCGGCGCCCGGGTCGCGGCTGGTGGCGTCGATGATGCGGGCAGGCGGGGCGTCGCGGTCGATCACGGCATGGCAGGCGGCGCAATGCTGGTTGTAAAGCACCTCGCCGCGCGCGATTTGCGCAGCATCGGGCAGGCCCCAGGCCGTGGGCCAGCGCGGCGCGTCCAAAGTGCCCAAGGCGCGTTCCAGATAGACCATATTCGCCACCCGGACCGAGCTTTGTACCGCCGGATAGCTGGCCGAGCCGAGCTCTTGCGCGGGTGGCAAGGTGATATCGGCGAAGACGCCGATCACCTCTGCGATATTGCGGATCAGGGCGCCTGAACTGATTTCGGCCCAGAGCCCCAGATCCACCGACTTGAACGACGATCCGTTCCATTGCACCCGCTCAGAGCGCGGCCCATACCAGACCTGCGGGATGGATACAGGTGCGCTGGCGGCTGGCAGCACATCGCCCGCGCGCAAACCGGACAAAGAGGCGGTCGTGTTCAAGATTACCTGCACCGCATCCTGCCGCCCGTGGCCCCATGTACCGCCGCGCGAGACCGAGTCCTGTATGGGGGTGCGAAATTGCAACCAGTCCCCCAGTTCAGCACGCAAGGCGGCGCGGCTGTCTTGCGTGTTGACGGGCAAGACAGCATCGGCAAAGCCCAGCCACGCCGCGCCCTCCTGCGCGCCATCGCGCCAAAGCGCCTCGGTCGAGGCTACCAGCCCGCTCATGAAGCCTTGCAGGTCCATCATCGTTGCCCCGCCATGCACGATATGGCGGTGCGTTCCATCGTCCAGAACGCCGGTATGGCAGGCCGCGCAGGTCAGCCCCATCGCCGGAGCGCGGGCCGGGTCAGCGTCAACCACGAACCCGATAGGGTCTGTCGCGTCGGCGTCGCAAAAGGGAAAGCCCATATTTTCCAGCCTGTCACGGCTGGCATAAGCCCCCGATCCATCGGCGGCAGGCAAGGCACGATACCAGTCCAGCCGCATCAACCGCGACCCTTGCGACAACCCATACCATGCGGCGGCATCTTCTTGCGCCCAATTCTGGCCAAGCCCCTCGAAATCATAGCTTTGGCAGGCGAGGGTTTGACTTGGCAGGGCAAAGGCCGCAAGAATGGCGAGAGAAATTGCGCGCATGAACAGGCTCCACTTTTGAATTGGCTCAGAATTGCACAGGTTTTAACACTTGCAAACTGCCTTTTCGGGCTTACCGGGCCTGCCAATGCCCAACCCGCAAAAGTCTGCGCCCCGCTTGAGGTCGAGGTGCTATGCGACGCGGGCCGCGTAACCGGCTATCGTCTGAGCGCGCCGGACGCTTTGCTCTATCATCTTGCGCCAACCCGTTCTGGCCTCTTGCGCGAGGGCGACTTGATCACGTTGCGCCAAACGGGCGGGCAGAGCATCTCACCTACACGCCTTGGCGAGCCTATCACCCTTGCTGTGCAAGGCACCGATCTGGCCGATCCCAGAGGCTGTTGTTTTGCCAAACAACGTTTGCCGGGACCCGAGGCATGCGGCCAAACTGTCGTGCCGCTTGTCGGTGACGCAAGCGTAATCCCTTCCCCGCCCCTTGCCGCACAGCGACTTGATCTGGTGAAGACGCTCGCCAGGGCCTGCAGCAGCTCCGAGTCAGCGCAACGTCACGATTGCACCTTTGACCTAGTGCTCCGCAATTCAGGTGAAGCGTCATTTGTCGGGGTGGTGGCCCTGACAGATACCTTCATGGGCTTGCAGCCCACGGCTATCTCGACGCAAGGCGAGGGCTGGTCATGCCACCAGCGCGGGGCCGAAGCCATATGTATCAATGGCGCGGTGCAACTGGCGCCGGGTCATGAAAGCCATGTGCAGATTACGCTATCTCTCCGCGGAGGGGCCCGACCGGTCCGGTTTGAAAACTGCGCCGCGCTTGGCGTAGGGCCTGATCGCGCCGTTCAGGCCATGGTCGCACAGCGTGCGATGCAGCTGCTGGGCATCGACGGTGGGCCAGTCGATGGTCAACCGGGGCCCCGCACCCGCGCTGGCCTGCGCGTGCTCACAGAGATGCTCGGCCTTGCTGTCGATGAGAACATCACGTCCGAGCTCTTCACGGCCCTAGGCCTGCCCGAGGCCGGGCCTGTCAGCTGCGTATCAGTCGATCTGCCTGCCCTGCGCCGGCCAACACCCCCGCCGCCGCCCGTATGCACCGCTCCGAATACGGTGCGGCAGGGCAATGCCTGCGTCTGCCGTCGTGGGTTTGAACAGGTTGCTGGGCGCGGATGCGTGCCGCGTACCGATCCACCGCCCCCGACAGTACTGCAATGCGACGGTGCCACAACCATAAATCAGGGCGACGCGTGTGTCTGCCGCTTTCCTGGAATGGTGCGGCACAATGCGACGTCTTGCGTCTGTCCGCAGGGGACCACTTTTTCTGCGGGTCAAGGTTGCATCACGCCCCAGGTCGAGCCGATACTGTGTCCAAATGGCTTGCCACGTCTGCCGCACGTCGGCTGCATCGATGTCCGAATCGAGGTGGGTCCAAGATTCGGCCGGGAGTGAGCGCACAATCAGCCGAACGGCTTAATTGGTCTGTTGCGGCTCATCCTATGCCGCCGATGCTTCCGGCGCCTATGATGCGCTGCGGCCGCATGCTGCGCCACTCCTGAGCGACCGCTTTGACCAACCTCATTTTAAAGGCCGACCGGCGGCAAAGGGCCGGGTACGTCGACGCTGCCGTCGCCTTCGCAAGGGGCGGAAAGCTGTAAGCCTACGGTGAGTACCGCGGCTATGCGGCCTTGACCGTGCTTTTGGTGCGGCTTTCTGGTTTCCGCACCACGGCAACAATTCATGCAGGCGTGAGATGGGTATGTCGGAGATGCGGCCGATCACATCGGCGAGCCACGCTTGGGGGTCGATATCGTTGAGCTTGGCCGTTCAACGTGTAGATGGCGGCGGCGCGCTGACCTCCGCGCTCGGACCGCGCGAAGAGAGCCAGGACTTCCGGCCGAGAGCCACACCGCGCAGGTAGCGCAGCGGCAATCTGTGTGGCGCAGCTATCCGAAAACTGGAAAATTCAGGAGGGAAGTCCGTCGTTCATGCGGTTTGCCCGAACGCTGAATCGAGATATTGACGCCGTACGCAATGCTATCGAACTTCCGTTGAGCAACGGTCAAGCGGAGGGCCAAATCAATCGCCTGAAGAACCTGAAACGCGCATTGTAAGGCCGCGCCGGACCAAGTACGCCTCAGAGCCTGAATGCCGCCCCTCCGCCACACAGATTGAGGCAGAACCCCTTGGCCGGCGTCTCTACAAGATCGACGGCGGTCAGGCTTGGGACCAGATCGGCCAGATTCTTGAGAGCGCAGCCGGCAATGATCTGAGCGAACGCCAGGTCGCTACGGTGAATGACCTGAAGATCGCGCTGCATATCCGGTAATCCCGGCGCGATCTGCTCTCCTGTCCTCCAAACCCGCCACGTCCTTGGCTAGGCCGACAAGGCAGTTTAACATGGACCGCCTCTTTTCTGTTGTAGCTTCAGTGAAGGCGACAGTGCTATCGCAACAGCTTCCTATGTGTGTGCAGCACGCCTTACGTTGCGGCGACAGTGCATTGCACGAATTGTGATTCACACAGGCTTTCTTTAAAGTAAAATGCTGGATTCTCGCCACAGAAAGCTGATTTCATGTCTTCCCAACAGGCTTCATCACGCACGGCTGCACTTCCTTTTGTGGTTATCGCCCTTTTTGCAATATCGGTTGCCATATCCGTCTGGTGGATCACACGTCCTACCGCTTTGTTGGTTCAAGGAGAGGTCGCAGCTCCGCGGGTCGATGTATCCGCGCGAACGTCTGGCCGCGTGGTTGAGATTATGGCTGACTTGGGTGGGCCGGTCGAAGCCGGGCAGGTTCTGGTGGAGCTGTCCAACCCGCAGCTCGTCACCTCTCATGCGGCGGCAGACTCTGGGTTGGATGTCGCACGCGCATCGCAAGCGGCAGCGGGGGCGACACGGCCCGAGGTGATCCGCGCGCGCGAGGCGGAATTGGCTGCAGCACAGGCTGACCTGCGACTAGCCGAGGAACAGGTTACACGTGACACAGAGCTCGCCCAGCAAGGCTTGCGCCCGCAAGCTGCGATTGACCAGACCATACGTAATGTCGAAACGGCAGCGCGCCGTGTCGAAGCAGCCCAGGCGCAGCTTGATCTGGCCCGCGCCGGTGCCTCGCCTGAAGAACGCGCCTTGGCCGCCGCGCAAGTCGCGCAGGCCGAGGCCGCGCTTGCCCAGCGTCAGGCCGATCTGGACGAGTTGACGATCTATGCGCCGCTTGGTGGCGAGATTTCCGCCCGTTTGATCGAGATGGGTGAAAATGTTGGCCCCGGTGCGCCGCTCTTTACGATTGTGGATCTCGAACAGGCCTGGTTCACGTTCAACCTTCGCGAGGATCTGCTGACCGGGTTGCAGGTGGGCGATGTGCTCTCGGTCCATGTGCCTGCATTGCAGCTTGATATCGAGACTGAGATATCGCTGATCAATGTCCAAGGGCAATTTGCGAGCTGGCGCGCAACGCGGGCCACGGGTGATTTCGATCTGCGGAGTTTTGAGCTGCGCGCCCGCCCACTTGCGCCAGTTGAGGGGGTGCGGCCCGGCATGTCGGCGCTGATTTCGCTGGGTGGGTAGCTTATGCTGGCGGTCATGTTGCGCGAATTCCGGATGATCCTGCGCCGCCCGGCCCTGCTGGGGCTGGTTGTCGTGCTGCCTGTGGTGATGCTTCTGACGCTGGCAGGTATTTTCCGTGCCGGGATCCCGACAGGCATGGCTGTAACAGTAGTCGACCTGGATCGGTCGGATCTGTCGCGCAGCATCACGCGGATGCTGGATGCAGCGCCGGAAATCACCGTGCGCGAACAGGCCCTGAGCTTGAGTGATGCCCGCGCGCAGATCGTGACGGGTCATGTCCGCGGCGCTGTCTATCTGCCGCAAGGGCTTGAGCGTGATATCCTCCGGGGCGCGCGCCCGGAAATCGTCATCTTCTACGACAACCAGCATATGAGCGCCGGGTCCATGGTCGCACGGGGCGCGCGCGGTGCGATCGATACGGCCGTCGCCGGTCTGCGCCTGTCTATCCGGCAGGGTCAGGGTGAAGCGTCAGTGCAGGCGATGGTCAGCATCCAGCCTATTCCGTTGCAGGCTCATGCACTTTTCAACCCGGCCTTTGACTATGTTCATTTCTTGCTCGCGGCGCTGGTGCCTACAGTGTTGCAGATCATCGCAGCGGCAGCGACGGCCTACGCCATTTCGCTGGACTTCGGACCTGGGCGGCATCCGCAGGTACTGGCACGCATGGCTGACGGGGTTTTGCCTGCGATGCTGGGCAAGATTTTGCCCTATACTGTCATCGTTCTGTTGATCCTCGGGCTGTCGGATATAGCGCTTTATGGCTGGCTGGGCGTGCCCTTGCGTGGGTCACTGCTGCTGATGGCAACAGGTGCAGTCTTGTTTGTACTGAGCACGCAACTGATCGGCGCGGCGGCCTTCGTGCTGACCCGCGATATGGGCCGCGCCGCCAGCATAATCGCCGTGATCACAGCCCCTGCTTTCGGTTTCATGGGGCTAGGGTTCCCGCGCGAGGCCATGTCGCAACTCGCCCAGGCCTGGGGCGCAGTGATCCCTGGCACATGGTATGTGCAATTGCGTATCGACCAGTCGCTGCGCGACACACCGCTTGATATTTCGGTCTGGTCGGTGGTTTGGCTGGGCTGTATTGTCCTTGCGCTGGGGGCCTTGGTCCTGCTGCGCCTGGTCAGACTACGCCGCGAGATCGAGGCCAAAACATGAGCGATATCCTGACTGCCCTGCGCACCGAGTTGCGCGGCATCTTTGCGGATCGTCAGGTTCGGCTGATCATATTGGCCGCATTGGTGATCTATGCGCTGATCTACCCTTTTCCCTACCGCGCGGAACTGTTGCGCGATGTCCCGGTCGTGCTGGTCGATCTGGATCGCTCGACCAGCTCTGCGGAACTCGCGCGGCGCGTCACTGCGTCCGAGGCGGTTACGCTACGCCATGATGCGCCTGACATGATCACCGCCACACGCCTTGTGCAAGAGCGCCGCGCTTATGGCGTGCTTGTCATTCCCGAAGGTTTTGAGCGCGCGCTGTTGCGCGGTGCTCAAAGCCCTGTCGCGCTGTATGCCGATGCCAGCTATTTCCTGATGTATCAGCGTGTCATGCAAGGCGCGGCCATTCCACTGCGCCAGATGGGGGCCGAGGTCGAGATGGGCCGCCTGATCGTGCAGGGCACTGCCCCCGATGTGTCACTTGCGCAGGTCAGCCCCGTAGCACAGATCGAAGTGCCGCTGTTCAATCCGGCGGCGGGCTATGCGACCTATGTGCTGCCGGCAGCTTTCGTGTTAATCTTGCAGCAGACCATGCTGATGGGGCTGGCCCTTGTCGCGTCACGGCGCGGGTCGGGGTCGGGCCACCCGGTCTGGCGGGTTTTGGGGCGTATGGGGGCGTGGGTGATGCTCTATGCTGCACTTTTGCCGCTATATCTGATTATCCTGCCTGCGCTTTATGGCTTGCCAAATCTGGGCAGTCCCGGTGCAGTGCTAATGCTGGGCCTACCCTTTGTACTTGCGACCGGATTGCTGGCGCAATGCGTCGCAGCCTTGTTCCGGCGCGGTGAGGTGGTGCAGGTCGTTCTACTGGCCGTTGGGCTGCCTTTCTTCTTCCTGTCGGGCTTTGCCTGGCCAGTCGAGGCCATTCCCGCGCACCTGAACTGGATTGCGCAGATCATTCCGTCGACCGCTGCGATTGATGGTCTTGTGCGCGTCAGCCAGATGGGCGCGACTTTACCCGAAATTGGACACCGCCTGTGGCATCTTTGGGGACTGGTCGTCGCTTTTGCAGTTGTTGCACTATGGCTTGAGGTGAAAGCGCGCCCAGCCGGAAATGCGGATCATCACAGTGCGTGAGGGTTGTGCAAGTGTCAGCGATACATGCCGCGCATTTTTTCTATAGTGTGACTTTGAGGAAATACTGTCGGCTCTGGCTGTCAACCAGGGACCCACTTTTGCGCGACATGCTCTGAGCGGCGACTGCATGCAGTTCTGAAGGATCAGGGTTGGCAGGAAAACCAGCCAATTACCTTCATGACAGACGGTGGAGACACGGTCATCAACATGGCGCGACACATGTCACCCGCCTCTGAGCATATCCTGGATTGGTCGTGCGGTCTTCGCGATGCGACAGGTGCCATGAGCGCAGTTGCCTAACACGTCTCGTCGCCTGCACGGGTCGTCAGCCTTGAATATGAATGGGCGTCCCATTGGGAACAAGTGACCAAATCTCGCGCATCTCGGCATTGGTCACTGCAATGCAGCCATCTGTCCAATCGTATAAGCGGTGCAGGCCGCCAAGAAACCCCCAGCCGTTAATGATCCCGTGAATCATGATAAGCCCGCCTGGGTCGCGCCCGTGAGCCTTAGCATGGGCGCGGTCGGCGTCGTTGGGGTATGATATATGCAGGCTTAGATGGGCAATTGAACGGGCATTGCGCCAGTCAAGCGTGTACCAGCCTTCGGGTGTGCGCTGATCGCCTTCGAAATGCTTATGCCCTTCGGGTGCGCGGCCCAGAGAAATAGCATAGCTGCGAAGCAACTGATCGTCACGCCACAGTTCCAGCCGTCGTTCTTCCTTGTAGACACGAACCAGATCGGCCTGCTGCGAAGCATCTGCCATTTTCGGGGGCACGCCAGAGCCAACGCGCATCATCACCTGCGTGTAGGCGACAGTAACAAACGGCAATAGCAGCAAGAGCAGGGCCATCAAGGCCCATGGGTGCCGTGTCATCCGAATCCTTTCCTGTGTAGCCGGCTAGTCTGGGACATGGCCGCATCGTAACCGATATCGGCCAAGTGGCCTACCGTTGGGGCCTTGTTGCACGGACCTACGATGGTTTGAGTTTGCCCTTACCCGCTCATTTGGTCAAGCGACGACCTCGAACTTGGCACGGCCAAGTTCGGTCATCTTGTTCAGAATGTGGGTGCCGATCTTGGCTTCAGTTTTCTGGTTGGGAAAGCTGCGCGCTTTCAGTTTGGGGCCGATGACCATCTTCCAGCGCCCCATTTGTGTTTCACCGCGGCTGCGCTGATTGTATCCGCTGCTCACCTGCCAGGCCATACGCCCGCCTGTGCGTATTGCGGCAATGCGCTGGTCGCGCAGCGTTGGATTGCCCACAGCCTCGGCGCTGAGAACCGCAGTCTTGGGAGGCGGAATAGTGATCTCGACATCAACCCCAAACAGCTTCACGAGCAAGTCGCTGGTCGGGTCGCCGTCATAGGCGCCGTCATAGGCGCCGTCGGCGATGAAGCGGGTCACGTCCCCGTCAATCTGATCCAGAAGCTCTGGCAAGGCGGTGGGATCACCCACACTGTCGGTGGTCAAATCCGTGCAGGCAATCTCGCCGGTGACAAGGTCCAGCCCAAGATGCAGCTTGCGCCAGGATTTGCGTTTGGCCTTTGTTTTGTGCTTGTTTTCCAGCCACTCGCCTTCGCCAAAGATCTTCAGGCCCGTGCTATCTACCACCAAGTGGATAGGGCCATCCGTCGACGCGCGCGCTTTCATTGGCAAGATCAAACCGGCCCCGCGACGTGACAGGGTCGAGTAGTCGGGCACCAGCAAATCCAGCCCCATCAGCTTCACCAGGCTGCCTACAAACCCTTCGGTCTGGCGCAGCGGCTGGTTGTAAACGATGCCAAGTGTCAGGCAGGTCACAATAGACAGGTCAGAATAAACTGGCTGGCCACCCCGTGTCTTGCGGCGCTCTGCACGCCATGCAGCTTCAACCTCGGGGCTTAGCCAAATTGTTACATCGCCCCGCCGGCGCAGGCTTTCGTTATAGCCAGCCCAGTTCGTAATGCGGTACCGCTTCTTCTCGAACTTGTGCCGGCGGCCATCATTGAATTTATGCGGCATCAACGCTATCCAATCGATCAGGGAAACGGCCTCCTAACAGAAACCATAGGGTCCATGCAACAACGCCGTCGGGGTCGGATTGCAAGGCGCGTGTCATGATTTAGGATAGCACCTCGCGGCGGATAATGCCAGCTATAAGAGCAATAAGCGCCGTATCTTGCAGCGCTCCTCTATGTCCAGTAAGATTGCATTATCGGACACTATAGGGCATGCTGCAGCACAGTCTCAAAATCAGCGGTTTTTCGGGGAAAGTATGTCGGAAGAACACGAGAAATCGATCTCAGCGTCCATGGACACGGTTGAAAGTACTCAGGTCGACGAGAGCGCGCAAGAAAAAAGTGATGGCATTGCCCTGCCCGCGCATGTTGCGGGCTCTGGCCCGCTCGATCGCCTTGTGGAGACCGCGCGGGACTATGCAAGCGCTGCGGCGTCCGACAATACACGATCCGCCTATGCCAAGGACTGGGCGCATTTTGCGCGCTGGTGCCGGATGCGCGGGGCGGACCCCCTGCCCCCGTCGCCGGAACTTGTGGGCCTTTATATCGCTGATCTGGCCGCACCACAGGGCCACGGTCCAACCAAGCCCCCTGCCCTATCGGTTGCCTCCATCGAGCGCCGCTTGTCTGGCTTGGGTTGGGGCTATGCGCAGCGCGGGCTGCAGCTTGATCGCAAGGATCGCCATATCGCCACTGTGCTGGCCGGTATTCGGCGCAAACATGCGCGCCCACCCGTGCAGAAAGAAGCGATCCTCGCAGACGATATTCGCGCCATGGTGGCCACCCTGCCCCATGACCTGCGCGGGCTTCGCGACCGCGCCATCCTGCTGATCGGCTTTACCGGTGGGTTGCGGCGATCAGAAATCGTCAGCCTGGACCGGCACAAGGATGACACGATGGACTCTGGCGGCTGGATCGACATCCTTGACGGCGGCGCGCTGATCACCCTGCGCGGCAAGACCGGCTGGCGCGAGGTTGAAATCGGGCGCGGGTCATCCGACCAGACCTGCCCTGTTCATGCGCTGGAACAATGGCTGCATTACGGACGCATCAGCTTTGGGCCCATATTCACCGGCGTCACCCGCGATGGCAAACGCGCGCGCGAGACTCGTCTGAACGACAAGCACATCGCGCGGCTAATCAAGGCTTGCGTGATCAAGGCGGGCCTGCGGCCCGACCTGCCCGATGCGGAGCGCGTGAAGCTCTATTCCGGCCATTCCTTGCGCGCGGGTCTGGCCAGTAGCGCCGAAGTCGATGAGCGCTATGTCCAGAAGCAGCTTGGACATGCCAGTGCAGAGATGACCCGCCGCTATCAGCGCAGGCGTGACAGGTTCCGCGTCAATCTCACCAAAGCGGCGGGGTTGTGACTATTTGCCTTCGGGTCCGACATGCGGACGCTATCTGCCACATGGAAACAGGTCGAGACATTTCTTGATCAGGAGCCGGGTTTCAAGAAACACTCAGAAGATACCGCGTTGATCTGCCGCCTTCGGCCCCTTTGAAAACTGCTCCGACTGCTTCCAGTTCAGCCAGGTCGCGTGTTGCAGTGGCAAGAGAGACGCCTGCTATCTTCGAATATGGACCCGCGCTGATACCCTCGGATACACGCCGAGGTCCTTCAGCAAAGAGGCGGCGCAACACCTTCTCACCCCGCTGTGAAAGGTTGGAAAAGCGCATGAAATATGCGTTGCGCATAACCAAGAACCTGGCCTCTGCCTCTGCCTCAACGATCCCGGCCGTCAGGCGCTCGAGGAACCACAAGACGAATGGAGTTGCGTCAATATGATCCCCAGACACCATTCGCCCAGCCTGAAGTGCCCGGTAGTAACCTCGTTTATCAGACTCAATCTGGCGCGACAGAGAAAACGGCAAGGCAGCGTCTTGCGCAAAGATATATTCAATAAGGGCCCGGCCAATCCGCCCATTCCCGTCGCTGAAAGGGTGAATCGACTCAAACCAAAGGTGAGCGAGGGCCGCACGGACAGGCACCGGACGACGGTCAGTTTGCAGGTTGGTCAAAAATTCTTGCATCATAGCTGGCACGCGGTCATGCGGTGGTGCTGAGTAAAGAACCTCTTCCTTGCCGACATTCGCACCACGCACGATCACGATCGGGAAGCTCCGCCACCGTCCTTTATCTTCCAGATCGACACCGTGAAACAAAAGTTGGTGCCAGTGGAACAAGCGATCCTCGGATAAAGCCCCCTGCCCTTCTCTGGCTTCCAGCATCAAAGTTGCAATGGCGTCTGTACGTCGTTGGGGCTCGCCGCCCCGATGGGCCAGTGACGCTACGACGGATGCTTCGATATCCTCTGTGCGAAGGATCGCCCCCTCGATTGCGAAACTGGCTACAGCTTCGTTGGTTACGGCCCGCATAAAGGTTTCGCGCCGCTCTTCCGCGCTCAAAGCCATCTGCAACCCTTTGATGGACCCGAGACGTGCTGAGAAATCTGCCAGCGGGCCTTCGGTCGCCGCTGCATCATGTCGAAAGTTGGGCCAGGAGGGTGTTTGCCAAATATCCATGAGGGGAATATGCCAACTATTCCCCTCATAATCTAGCGCTTTATGATAGGATTAACGACGCTATTCTCATCATCTGATCCAGTTCTGCGCAAGACCGCCTGGCGCGAGATCGGGCGCAGGTCTGGCCGGCAGCGCCGAGATCGATGAACGCTATGTCCAGAAACAACTGGGCCATGCCAGCGCCGAGATGACCCGCCGCTATCAGCGCAGGCGCGACAGGTTCCGCGTGAATTTGACAAAGGCGGCGGGACTGTAGCCCCCTGCCCTACTCTGTCGGACCCGAAAGCAAGCGCGCCAGCATGTGGCGAATATGATCCTGCGCCCCGAAGAAAACCGCGATCACGACAACACAGGCCCGATCTTGGTCTGGCAGAAACCAGATCGCCGTCTTCTCAAGTCGAACGAAACGAAGATTTGCCCTGATGTCAGGACGTAGCGTTCCGATGAAGGGCGACTTCGCCAGCGTATCTATTGAAGACCGGATACCTCGGACCCGCGCAGCTGCCCGGTTGAGCGCCACATCCGGACCTTCGCCCAAGTCGACATATGACCGCGCGAGATGATCGAAAATCAGCTCGAAGTCCCATTCCGCTTCCGCCGAAAATTCAAGCTCCCACATTGCCCGACTTTTGTTTACGGGCAATCATTTGCTCGATCTGGGCATCCATTTCACCGGCAGAGATTATCGACCCGGACATGCGTCGGTCCACGAGTTGCCGCAACGCAGCCAGTTCTAACTCTTCAGCCTCATTCTTTTGCCGAAGCAGTTCCAGACCCTGCTGTAGCACGGAACTGACGCTGGAATACTGCCCCGACTCTACGAGGGTTCGGGCAAAGCGCGCTTGCGGGTCTGTCAGGGAAATCGAAGGTTTTACGGTCATGCCAAGGCTCCTTTCCTCAAAGGGTAGCACCTAGTAGCACCAAATTCAAGTTCAGGATCGCCCGATGGCGTTTGAACAGTCCCATTTCATTGACGTCTGCATGATAAGGCGTTCGGAGGAATAGGGGAGCCTTCCACACGGGCGCAATGGGTCGTTTATTAGTCGTATCCGTAACTGCAAAAGGCAGGTTTTGATGCCCCTGATAGGCTACGCGCGTGTATCTACTGAGGATCAGACCCCCCTGCCCCAATCGCAGGCCCTGAAATCCGCCGGCTGCGCCGAGATCCATGAAGAACAGGCTTCTGGCGGTGATCGTGCACGGCCGGTACTGGCGCGGGTACTGGAACGCGTTGGCAAGGACGACACGCTGGTGGTGGTGCGCATCGACCGGCTGGCGCGGTCGCTATCGCATTTGCTGGAGGTGATTGAACGGCTGGAAGCCAAGGGCGCGTTCTTCCGGTCCATTCAGGACCCGATCGACACCGCATCGCCGCAGGGAAAGTTCACGCTTCAGGTGCTGGGCGCAGCGGCGGAATTTGAACGCGCGCTGATCCGGGAACGCACCAAGGCCGGCCTCGCCAGCGCGCGAACAAACGGGCGTGTAGGTGGGAACCCTGGCCTGCGCGCGCGGGATCCGGCAGCGATGCGCAAGGTGCGGCTTGCACGACAGGACGGCTACATGGAACGCCTGAACGAAACCGCGCAGGACTGGGTGCCCCATGTGCGTCGGCTGCGCCCCGATCTGGCTTGGGAAGACGTGGTGCGCATCATCAATGGCCCCTTGCCCGAGACCCGGCGCTGGACGCAAAGCCGTCTGCTGCGCGCCGTGAACGCCTATATCCGCGATGGGTTCCTCCCTGCGACCGTGCTTGATCGCGCGGGCCCGCGTGCGCGAGATGACCGCCTGCCCGCCATCGTCGCGGGAATCAAGGGCGCCGATCCCGACATTACGCTTCAGGCCATCTGCACCCGGCTGGAAGCGATGCGCGAGCGCACACCACGTGGGCGGACAAGCTGGCAACCATCATCAGTGAAAATGTTGCTGGAGCGGGCCGCGCGGCTGGGACTCTTGTAGGTGCCTATGGCCCGAAACCGATCTGTCCCGTCCAACCATCAACTCTCAGAATCACCGCCACACACGGCTTTTTTTCAGTGAAATGGCCAATCAAGGACCAGGGTTTGTTCAAATGAGCAAAATCTAGTGAGGCCAACAAGCCGGGCTTGGCGCATAAAATATTATTTATAATCAATATTTTATCAAGAGGTTACTACATGTTCGACCATTGGTGGTGTGGATAACTTTTACACTACATTTAGATTCTTCTTGCCGGAGCCGGACGTTCGTGGCATTTCCGTACTGACGGCAAAACGCGTCAGACGCAGCTTCGACCGTCAGAACGATAGAGAGCCTTAGCAAAGGCCAGAAGAGGCGGCAGTGTATGGATGATAGAAACACAGGCTACACGCAAGGAATAGGCTCATCAGACATAGGAGCGTTCGCGGACAGCCTGGCCGAGTCGCTTGATCGGCAGATGAAGGTTGCCTACGAGCCTGAAGAACGCAAAACGTTGCGCCGATTCAGCTCCACTGAAGTTGCCGAGCTCCTGCGTGTTAGCACGTCCAACCTGCGGAATCGCCACAAGGACGGCAGCTTCCCTGAAGTTCATACTGACGGTCGCGGTCACAGGTTCTACACGGCCGAGGAAGTCGAAGAACTTCGCAACATTTTGGCGCGGACAGGCAAAAACGCTGACGCATATCGACCCGGTCGCCGACAAGGCGACCGCCTTCAGGTCATATCGGTCGTAAATTTCAAGGGCGGCAGCTCGAAGACAACTGCGACGATTCACCTGGCACACCGCTATGCCCTCCGCGGTTACCGTGTGCTCGTGCTGGATCTCGACCCTCAGGCCAGTTTGACAACCTTTTTCGGTTTCCGGCCTGAGCTTGAATTTGCCGACGGCGGCACGATCTATGACGCCTTAAGATACGAGGGTCAGGTGCCACTCTCGGAGGTAATCCAGAAGACATACTTCCATAAGCTCGACATGGCCCCGGCCGGCTTGATGTTATCCGAATACGAGACCGAGACAGCGAACGCTCTCGCGCGTCGTGTTCAGCCGATTTTCGCGGAACGTCTCGCTTTGGCCTTGGAAGAGGTCGATTCCGACTACGACATCGTGTTAATCGATTGCCCTCCCCAGTTGGGCTTCCTGACATTGACGGCATTGGCAGCGTCGACTGGCCTGCTGGTAACGGTCGTTCCCGGCATGCTTGACATCGCGTCAATGAGCCAATTTCTCAAACTTGCTTCGGAAACGGTCAAAGCCGTCGAAGAGGCGATCGGACGGCAAGTTACTTGGGACTTCGTGAAGTTCCTGATCACACGCTACGAGCCATCGGACGGTCCACAGACGCAAATGGCTGCGTACCTACGTTCGATCCTCGCAGGCCAAGTCATGACTGAGCCGATGCTGAAATCGACAGCCATATCTGACGCGGGCATGACGCAGCAAACTATCTACGAGGTAGATCCAGGCCAGCTTATTCGGAAGACGATTGATCGGGCTTTGACCAGCGTGAACAGCGTTGCTGATGAGCTTGAACAAACAATCCAAATGGCATGGGGGCGTCGCTGATGGGCAGAAATATCTTCAACCAGCCGCCGAAAAATGCCGACCAGCCAGCCGCCCCCTCGCCTGCCCCGGTTAAGTCCACGAAGCTGCCCGGCTCAGTTGGCGGGTTGCGGGATTCTCTGCGGGAGATCACGGCCAACTCCATCCGAGACATAGAGCCCGACCGGATCGACATGGATGGTCTTCGCGACCGCCTGATCCTGGAAGATGAAAGCATCGATGAACTTGCCGAGAGCATTCTCAAGCATGGTCAGCAGGTGCCGATCATGGTCCGCCCGTCGGATCAACCTGATCGATACCGTATTGTCTACGGTCGTCGCAGGCTTGCGGCAATTCGCAAAACTGGTGGCACAGTCAAGGCAATCGTTCGAACGCTCGATGACGATGCTTCGCTCATTGCCCAAGGCCAGGAAAACAACCTGCGCCTAGACCCTTCATTCATCGAGAAATCTCTGTTCATCAAAGAGATGCAGGAAGCGGGATACAAGCCCGGCGTGATACAGGACGCCTTGGGACTAACGCGGCAGGGTGTATCGAACCATCGCGTTGTCATCGAGCAGCTTCCCGAAGAACTTGTGCGACTTATCGGTCCAGCTCATGGCGTCGGTCGGCGGCAATGGAGTAATCTGGCTACACTTTCATCGAAGGTGCCCGTTTTCGACATTGCGCGCGAGACACTGAACGGCCTTCCCGAAGCCACATCGAGCGCTGACAAGTTTCAGGCTGTCTACGCAGCGTGTTCCAGCAAGACGCGCCGCGCATCGAATATGAGCGGCGGCCGAAAAACGACAGCAGTCAAGGACGAGAGCGGTCGCCCTGTCGGCCACCTTTCGGTCGACGGCAAGTCAATCGCCATCAAGATCATTCGCAAGGACAACCCGGAATTCGGCAACTGGCTCGAAGAGCGCGCAGAATCCACGCTGCGGCAGCTTTTTGAACAGTGGCAGGATGAGAGAGGTTCGGGGTCCTGATCCCCGGACACAACCATAACCACGAGCAGAGGAGAAAGGCGAAGACCAGAAAGAAAAGAGCCCCCCAAGGTTTCCCCCGGAGAGCCCTCATCATCTGATTAGCACCTATGATGTAGCAACCTCCGTCATACCGGTCAAGAGTCACCGATTCGGTGGATGACTTTTTATTGCCTTTTCTTGCATAAAGTCGCGGGAAGAGCCGGGGAAGTTGTGGGCCGTAACGGTCTTTGTGCAGCAAACATGGCATTCACAAAACTTTCCATCCAATCCGCAGAGGCAGGCATAGGCACTGCTGCTGCTTCCACCCCTGAAACCGACATCTGGGTAATCTTCCGCGCACTCAGGGACACGCGCAGCCTTTTCGGGCTCCGGCCCGGGCATGTCCAGACACTTCAGGCGATGCTCAGCTTTCTCAGGCCGGGGCATGGTGATACGGTATTCGCGTCCAACACCGAGATCTGCCGCCGCATTGGCGGGGTGGATGAGCGGACACTGCGTAGACATATTGATCGCTTTGTAGAACTCGGCTTCATGAAACGCCACGACAGCCCGAATCGCAAACGGTACCGGGTTAAGTCATCAGATGGGCTTACGATCAGCTACGGAATATCACTCAGTCCGCTGCTAGAGCGCGCGAAGGAGTTGCTTGCCGCAGCGCAGGAGATGGAGAACGCCCGCCGTGACCGGATATTCTTGCGAAAGCAAATCCTGACCAAACTCGATCAGCTCGAAGAAGTTGACCCAGAGAACGCATTCGCGCGTGAAGTGCGTCGCGTGCTGCGGCGGAAAATCTCGATCGCCGAGTATCACGCGCTGCTGGATGGGATCGCTGGCCATTGTGAAGACATGTCCACCGCGGTGGACGCACCAGATACACTGCAATTGCCCGCCAATGACGGGCAAAATGTCCGGCACCATTCTAAGTCTGAAAAAGAACAAAAAGATTTAGAACTTACAAACGACCGCGCAGCAACAACACTGCAAATCTTGACGACAATTTGTGACCAAGCCCTGTCGTTTACCACCACCTCACTTAGAACCTGGTCCGACGTCGAGAACCACGCCCGAACACTGGCTCCGATGATGGGTATCCACACAACCACATTCGAAAGAGCCGCTAGGACGATAGGCCCAGAGAAAGCTTCTTGCGCAATCTTCATAATCCTTCAGCTCGGCAACCGTATCAAAGACTTTGGAGCGTACTTCCACAGTATTACGCTAGGTCGCAGGGAAAGTAGCTTTAATCCAACCCTTCTGCTGGAAAGGCTTTCTCGTGTGGAGACTGCATGTGCATGACGTCCACCGCGGTGGACATGCTGAGAGGAAGAGAAGGGCTGTGGAGGGTTTGACGGGAAGTGAGATCGGGAGAGTGGCTTCCGGCGCCCGTTGTGGAGATGAACTGATGGCGAAATCCGCTCAGAAATTACCCTGTCCGCATCCAAGGACATCCCCTTCGACAAGCTCATGCTGAGCCAGTCCAATGTGCGGCGCATCAAGGCCGGTGTGTCTGTCGAGGAACTGGCCGAGGATATCGCGCGGCGCGGATTGCTGCAGGGCTTGAGCGTGCGGGCGGTGCTGAATGACGATGGCACTGAGACCGGCATGTATGAAATCCCCGCAGGCGGTCGGCGGTTTCAGGCGCTGGCTTTGCTGGTGAAGCAGAAGCGCCTGGCCAGGACAGCGCCCATTCCCTGCATCCTGCGCGAGGCTGGGTCTGACATTCTGGCGGAAGATGATTCACTGGCCGAGAATATGCAGCGCGTCGCTGTTCATCCGCTCGACCAGTTCCGCGCCTTTGTCATGCTGCGCGAGAAGGGGCAAGGTGATGAAGCGATTGCCGCGGCCTTCTTTGTCACGCCGCAAGTGGTGAAGCAGCGGCTGAAGCTGGCCTCTGTGGCCCCTGCCCTTCTGGATGTCTATGCCGAAGATGGCATGACCCTCGAGCAGCTCATGGCCTTTACCGTCAATCCCGATCACGCCCGCCAGATGCAGGTCTGGGATGTGATCTCATCCTCGTGGAACAAAGAGCCGTTTCAGATCCGGCGGATGCTGACGGAAACCTCGGTCCGCGCCACGGATCGGCGTGCCGTGTTTGTCGGGGCTGAGGCTTATGAAGCCGCAGGCGGCACGGTTCTGCGCGATCTGTTTCAGGGCGATGATGGCGGCTGGCTTGAAGATGTCGCGCTGCTCGATCGTCTTGTCGCGGATCGGCTGCAGGCTGAGGCCGAAGCGATTTCTTCCGAGGGCTGGAAGTGGATCGAGGTCGCGCTCGACTTGCCCTACGGTTACAGCCACGGCCTGCGGCGGTTGTCCGGTGATCCGGCGCCACTGAGCGATGAGGAGGGCACGTCCCATGCTGCGCTGCTGGCTGAGTATCGCGCGCTTGAGGGTGAGTATGCCGGTCAGGATGAAATCCCCGAAGAGGTTGATGCCAGGCTGGGGGAACTCGAGCAAGCCATGGAAGCCATCGAGGCGCGGCCGCTGATTTTCGATCCGGACGAGGTCACGCGGGCAGGGGCCTTTGTGACCCTTGACCGTTCGGGGCAGCTGTCA
Source organism: Roseinatronobacter monicus (assembly GCF_006716865.1). Lineage (NCBI taxonomy): Bacteria > Pseudomonadati > Pseudomonadota > Alphaproteobacteria > Rhodobacterales > Paracoccaceae > Roseinatronobacter > Roseinatronobacter monicus. Next base: position 58,540 of record NZ_VFPT01000005.1, read on the forward strand.
GTTTACCGTGGCTATGTCCGCCCAGAGGATGAGCCGCGCGCAGAGACCGCGGTCCAGGATGGCAGCGAGGCTGGAGCTGTGCAGATGGGGCAGGGGGGTGATGTCGGGCTTTCAGCCTTGGGTCACGTTGACAGTGATGCCAATGCCCATGTCGGGACCATCATCACATCGGGCGGGCATCCGCTCGGGGCTGGTCTGCCGGAGGACGAGGATGATGGTGCCCTGAAGCCTTTGCCCGAGCGGCTGGTTCAGGAATTGACTGCACATCGCACCTTGGCTTTGCGCGAGGCCCTTGGCCGGTCTCCCGATGTTGCACTCACGCTGCTCTTGATGAAGCTGGTGGGTGACACGTTCCACAGCGCGGGGGCGGCGTCGGGCGGTTGTCTTGAGGCCTCGGTCCGGCAGGTCTACTTGCCTGCGCAGGCGCCGGATCTGAAAGACAGTGCCGTGGCCATCGCTGTCGATGACCGACATGCGGCCTGGGAAGCGGATCTGCCCCTTGGCGATGACGCTGTCCTCTGGGACTATCTGACTGTGCTCGACCAGGGCAGCCGCCTGTTGCTGCTGGCACATTGCCTCAGCTTCGGCGTCAATGCCCTCCATGAAAAGGTCAATCCGTATGGCGCGGGCATTTCGGCCTCTGGCCTGACCCGGCGCATAGCGCAGGCCGATCGGCTGGCCCAGGCTGTCGATCTCGACATGGTCGTGGCAGGCTGGGAGCCCACGTTCGACACCTATCTCAACCGTGTGCCCAAGGCGCGCATTCTGGAAGCCGTGCGCGAGGCGAAAGGGGAGGGGACAGCCCAGCTTCTGGATCACCTCAAGAAGGGCGAAATGGCGACCGAGGCCGAGCGGCTGCTCAAAGGCTCCGGCTGGTTGCCCGAGGCCCTGCGCCGCGCTGATCTGGCAGCACTGGACGGCGAGGATCGTGTGGAAGGGCAGGGGGCCGATAGTGGCTCTGAAGCCTTGGAAAATGTCAGTGATGCTGACCTTCCGGCTTTCCTGACCGATGATCTGCCGCCTGCTGCCGAGGCCATGATGGCTGCCGAATAGGCAAAGCCACCCGAGGGCGGGGAAACCCGCCCTCACTTCCCTTTATCGTAACAACATTAACAGGATGCGGTGCAATGCTCGCATCCGGGATGAGGAACCATGTCTGCAACAACCATTCTCAACACAGCCCCCCTGGGGGCGCTGATCCGCTATACCGACCACACCCCCAAACCACCTGCGCGCTTCACGCGCAAGCTCGCGGCCTGGGAGCGCTCCAACGGTGTCGGACGTCTGGTCAAGAAAGAACCGCCCCGCGTCTACGCGACCTGGACTGCGCCGGCGAGTTTCACACTGCATGAGGGGAATTTCGCCTCGGACGGGGTGATCCTTGTCACCATCATGCGCAGCCATTCGGCTGAGAGCCAGCTTACATTCGAAGTGGCCGAGGAGCCCAAGCCGGGGCAGGTGCGCGTGCTCCTGGATTTCGGTGGCAACACGGAACTGCTGCATCTGGCGCAATCTGTCACCGCAGCCGATCTGTGGATCGCCAAGGAAGGCTACAGCAATGCCCGCCTCGAGATTGTCGGCGAGGACAGCGATGGGGCAGGGGGCGTGGATCGCGCCGCCTGAGACGTTCGAAAAACGGGGGGGGGTCCGCAGGTGCGGGCCTCTCCCACAAGATAACCTGTCGCAACGGCTCACAGGCAAACGCGCGCCCGAGGCGCCATCCCCAAGGAAGACATCCGCAACCATATCAGGTCAGCAAGGCTGGCGAAAACCCATGCATCTTCGGGACAAAAGGCTCCTGCCGTCAAGGCACCATCCCCCGCTCGCCATGCCCTTCCTTGGCCCAAATTCTGGCATCGAGATCAACCCGCAAGGGGTCGGACTACGGGCATGCCCGTGCCGCCGGGTGGATTCGGCCCCGTTTGAAGAGGGGGGCCGAACGCACCCGGTGATGTCAGCCAGTCTTTGGCCCTGCGGGGTCCTGTCGTGCGGGGGATGGTCCCTCGCCTCCAAAGACAGGAGCCAAAAAAATGTCCCGCAAAGATGCATACGCCTTCGCCACTTCCCTCGCCGCCACGCTGATGGTCTCGATCGTCGTCTTCCAAGCAGGGGATGGCACCTATGGCGCGGTCCCCGCCGATGACATCGACGGCGACGAGGTCGCTCTCGTGGAAGAGATCAACCCGTGGGAGTAATTCCCACGGGTTTTGCGAAAGCCCCGGGCATGGCGCATGGCGCCCCCGGGCCCATCGCCGTCCCGCGCCAAAACGCGGGCGCGACATAAGGGGCCAATGTGATTGGCCTGCGATCCATACGCCGACTTGACCGCCGCACGTCAACAAAACAGAGCGCGCCGTTTCGGCTGCGCGCCAAAAGCGGCCGGTCGATCTGATCGCGCGCGGCTTGTTGCAGCGACTCGAGCAGGGATGCGCGATCCGCCCATGCCCTGCTGGGCCGACGACGTGCCCGGCCCATACCTGCCGTACGGCCTGTCACCCTGCTGCGCGGCAGCATTCGTCAAAGCGGCCGTAAGGGCATAGCACAGCGATATCCTAACAGCCCTGGGGTGTTGTTGCAGAATGGCGGCTTGAGGGGTGACTTCCCCTTCCCCCTTCAGGTTCAGGTCACGCGGTCGATCTCGGCGGTGCCGAGGGCATTAAAGCTGTGCGTAAGGGCAACGCGGATGTGGATGTTGGCGGTCTGGCGGCCAGGGTCTCTCGCGGTGATGCGCTCGCCGAAGGATTTCAGGCAGCGCGTCTTAGCTTCGGCGCGACTTCGGACGTGATATCCGGACCACCTCTATCTGATCCGCTGGGGTCTTGCCTGAAACCCAAGGAAATGCTTAACTGTGCTGGGTATTCTTGTGCTGAAAGGGCCTGCTGTGACCTACCAGAAGGTTAACACTGAGATGGTGAACGACCGGGCGAAGCTTTTGATGCATCGCCTGGTGGCTCGTCGTATCTCGCAGCAGCCCGAGCTGATCGAGACGGTCAAGCGTACGCTGTCGACAGGCCCTCGCTCCTTGAGCAGCAGCCAGGAGTGGCTGGAGATCCTGGATCGTACGCCGGAAGAGGTCCGTAAGATGATCACGTCCCGGTCGTCCCAAATGACCCGCCTCCGCGTCAGCTCTCCCTTCTTCTCCGTTGCTGACCTCAAGGATCCGACGATCCGCAAGAGAGTCTGGAAGATCGCGAAGAAGGGAAAGACCCCGAAGATGCGGACACCGGTCTACGGTGAGTGAAGTCCGCACGATCGAAGATCTCGAGCGCGCTGTTCGCGCGCTCGCGACTCTTTTTCGCACTGACGCTGTCGTGATCATCGGCAGCCAGTCTGTCCTTCTCGAATGGCCTGACGCTCCCGTATTAATGCGGACCTCCGGTGAGATTGATGCTTACCCGATCAACTGGCTAGGATGGGAGCAGGACCACCCTGGCGATGAGGCTTCGGAAGAGATCAACGCGCTTTTCGGTTGGGGATCGATGTTTCACGAGGCCCATGGCTTCTACATCGACGGTGTAGACGCCAACACTGCCACTCTGCCGCCAGGATGGCAGGATCGCGTCATCCACCTCGCTGTTCAGCTGGATGGTGCCACAGTGACCGCAATCGCCCCCTCCCCCGAGGATCTCGTCGTCTCGAAGCTGGCCCGCCTCGATGAGAAGGATATCGCCTATATCCAGGAGCGGCATCGATTCCGGCCATTGGACATCGAAACAGTTGCGGATCGTTTGGCCGCAACGGAGATAGATGATGCAACGCGAAAATCCGCATTAGCCTTCCTGTCGTCCCTGGCGGAAGTTTGACCACCACCTCTCGAGATCGTCCATCTCTTTCTCGATCTTCGGCAGCAGCCTGCTCAACTCGCGGCTATGTGGGCCCTCCCCCTTCGTGCACCAGGATCCATCAACGCCTCGAAAGACGTCACCGGTGATCACGCCCTTCAGAGCTGCTGCAATGACCGGACGGTCGCGATCGAGCATCTGTTCGCAGAGACGGATCGCCTCAGCGTGGGTGGGATCGCTGAAGTCATCATTCGTCATCGTAAGCTCCTCAGCCGCCGCCAGAATTTCAAAGGTCTCTCCGTATTTGTCGATGACCTTCCTGGTGGCCAAAATCATCCTGTGAAAGCCCAATTATCGCTGCGACGCGCCCGAACGGCTGCTATCTCAGATTGCTGAGAATGCAGTGCTGCACGTCCGAAAGTCAGCTCTCCGCCCTTCGCGTCACCCGACACATGCTGCACCAAGTGGGACAGTTCATAATGAGGCTTGCCTGCCTTTTCCCGGGCTATTTCGACAACAGCTCTTCAGTGATCAAACCGACAATGCTGCCGTGCGCGAAGCTGGTATCAGGCTGCTCAACGCGGGACAGGGACTTGGCGATGTCAGCGGGCATATGACCATGCTGCAAGAGCAGTGATATGAGAACACAGGCATCCTGCACCATGAACTCAAGCTGCGAGCCTGATTTGAAACCAGCAGAATAGAAGATTTCGCGAGGGCGGTTTGAATCGCGGGGATCATATCCAAGCGAGAGATACACGGTATGGCCGTCAGCAGTCGTGATCTTGCGCGTTTCTGTTAGACGGCGCGTCGGTATGTCATAACGCGGTTCGGGCTGATCGCGGTAATCGTCCATGGGAATGTCCTTGTGTGGAAGGGCGCAGGGGCGGCTCAAGCCGCCCCTTTGCTCACTGGTCTTTCACCGCCAGGCGGCTGAACTCATCGCCTGCGAGAGTGACGCCATACACGGTTGCGCCATCTTTTTCGTAAGAAGTCTCGCGGATCGTGCCGCGCGTGTGAACGAGATCACCCACCTCGATGTTGTCCTTGATCCAATTGACCGTCTTTTCGTTGAAGATGGTGACGGTATTCCAGAAAGGCTTGCTGTCCCAAGAGCCGTCTTCGGCGCGCTTGCCGTAATCGGCTACGACCGAGACTTTGAGCGTCGAGCCTGCTTCCGTGACCTTGCCAACGCGGCCAATGATCTGAAATTCTGCAAAGGTTTTCATGGTCTTCTCCTTACTTGAGGTTTCGATGTTGAACGGGGATGCGTGCTGGTGATGCAAGCAAATGAAAAAACAGAGTGTCTGCCGAAGGGAGAAGCCGTTTTTTCATTTGCAGGGAATGGCTTGTCCGTGACGGGTTGCGAAGAGCCAGTAAAGCTAAAGAACCGTTGTTGAAACCGCGAGGGGAAGGCTGTTCCTGCGCATTACCAGTCTTTGGCTTGGCAAAAAATCACGGCGCTGATCACACAATCTCACGCGGCTGAAGCGGAGTGCGCAGCACACATTGGACAGAAAACGGGAATGCTGGCAGGCTATCGTAACGAGGGCAGCCGGATCGCGACTTCGGGGCCGGTCAGGGTTGTCCACACGCGCGGCGCTATTCCAAGGCTTGCGCAACATGGCGATAGTGCATGGCGTTTTCTTGGGGGCTGAGCTTCGCTGACAAGGCCAGATCAGAGAGCCTGAGTTGGGAGAGATGCGCATTTATTCCACCATGGTGGGGGCAAGCCCAAAACGTTGCAGACAAACGGAAATGCGGCACAGCAAGTCTTCATCGCAGGGTTGGATGTTCGGAAGGTGTCGCGCGGCTTCGCGCAGATCATTTTTGTTTTGAGAGACAAGATACTTCGCGATGCCGCCCCCGAATTGCAGCGCAGGCAGGTAATCGAGCACGGGCCGATCTTGTCTCTCCGCATCTTCAAAGGCCATGGATAGAATTGCCAGAAGCTCCTTGCCGCATAGGCGGTGAGGTTCGACAAAATCGGGCATGATGCTGATCTGTGACATACAGAGCAAGGATATGATTTCGTCGAAGGCGGCGGTTTTCCATCCCCGACGTGGAGATTGAAGAAGATCAGCAAGTGGCGCGAGCTTTGGGTGCAGCCCCCGCACGGTATCAATGTTTGCCATATTGGGGAATGATATGACGCCGCGATAGCAAAACACACAGGGGTAGTAAGTGTCGGGGGCCAGGATGATCTGGACATACACATCATCCAGAGGATCAGCCGCACGGAAGCGTGCGATGTTTGGCTCAAACAGAATAGGGTCGCAAAGCGAAGGTTTCGTCAGCATGGGATTGGCTTTGCCCCTTTGCAGAAGTTGATCCATCGCGTTCTGACCGACGGATGGTCGAGCTTCACGCCGTGCTGTGCGAGATTCTGTCGGAACTTCAGCGCCAGCATGTTCATGCAGGGCCGTCATCGGCCCGATGGCACTCGGATGCGTAAGGGCGCCCCGGCGGTCTAATCAACGCTCTACAAGTCGCGTCAAATTTTCAGGGCGTCTTCGTTCATTCCTGCCTCGAGGGCCTCTTTGAACCAGTCTGGTTTGCGGCCTCGGCCCGTCCAGGTGAGGGCGGGATTTTCCGGATGGCGGTATTTCGGCGATCCTTGGGTTTTGCTCTTTGCCTTCCCCGAAATGGCCATTACGTCCTCGAGCTTCACGCCCATTTCACGGGCATAGCCTTCCAGCTTGGCGCGGGCCTCGGCGAGTTGGCGCGCCTCGAAGCTCTCTACCGCCTTCTGAATATCTTTCTGGTATTTTTTCAGCTCCTCAAGCGACATCGCGTGCAAATCCATTGGGGCCTCCCTGACAAATGATAGTTCAGTCTATGCCAAACGGAGACGCAAAAAGAAACCCGCTATTGCGGGCGTCTGAATGCTCGGGTCGAAAGCAACCAATGTCGGCCGCGCTGAGCGTGTCAGGTGCCAGCCAGTGATAGGCCCAATGGGCGGTAAGCGGACCGATGCAGGTGCGGCAGCGCGCTCACCGCGTGCGGCCAAAGCGGCCCTTCATCGAGGAGCCGGAATGGACCCAGCATGCCCCACCGCGCCTTTGCACATCGAGCCCATGGGTGGTCATTCGCCTTTCAGAAAACTCGATTGCGCGCCTGACACTCCTCCCTGAGGCAGGTGTTTCAAATATCAGCCGATTGCCCATAAAAAACAGGTTCAAAACCGGGGTGCAGCCCTGTCTGCGACACAGCGGTACGTGATCAAGCACTGTTCGAGCAACAGCACTATCGACCGAGTGTGAACTTTTTACATGTACTTTCAACCTACCCCCACCTCTGGCGTCACAGGCGTTATTGTTGCAACCGCTTGACTTCCTGTGCCGAGCACCGCAAAAATCTTGCCATTGTGTGTATGGGGTTTGGGATGACTGCCTTTCTTGGCTTTTGCCATGTCAGCGGTGGGGATGCCCCGTCTCAGCTTATAGCCGCTGCCTTTTGCGCGGATCGCCCCGAGTTTGAGGCGCTGGTTGGTGCTGCGCTGGCGGCGCAGGGTTATCGGCTGGACTGGGCCGAGGATGTGTTGCCTGCAGGCCCATGGGTTGCCCGACATCCTTCCGCAGGCGGGGCAGCGCTTGCACGTTTGGTGCATGAGGGTCGTCACGTTGCCCTTGGACCAATGACACCGCTGGGTGGGGTCAACGCGCCACAGGATGAAGCTCAGGACTGGCTGCATGTCGAAGAGATCGGCCCCATTACTCCGCTGGATGCGCAGTTTGGGGTGCATCCGAAGAAATCCGTCCCCGATGCCCTGCATGACGCGCTGTTCGGCCAGCCCGAGCCGAGCGAGGCCGAGCGGGCGGCTTTGAGCGACGCCCCGCCGCCTCTGGTCACCTATGCCGTTCTGGACGCGGCCAAGATGCCCTATCTGCTGACCAGCCTGCTGGACAGCTCCGGCCTGCGCTATCAGTCGCTGTTTCAGGGCGCGGCGCAGGAAGAACTGGGGGAACACGCGCCTTACCTTGTGGAACTGAAGGACGGCCACGACTTCACCCGCCGCCTGTTTACCGGGCCAGACGGGGTTGGCGGGCTGTGGGACAAGGAACTGGGCATCTTCATCCGCTCGCGCGCAGGGTTTGACGCCCTGCGCAAGCACCTGCGGAAGTTTACCCGCGTGCAGGATGAAGACGGCAAGTGGTTTTATTTCAGGTTCTGGGAGAAAAGTGTTTGGGCGGCTGTTCTTTCGGATGAAGGTTTAGGTAAGCATCCGATAGCCGTTGGTTTTTTAGCAAAACTTATATTGCTGGTTCCGAAGGTTGATTGCCGCGATGCCTTCTTGTCTCTTCGATACAGCAAGGATTTCAAACCCGAGGTGCGCGCGCCTGTTCTTGATCGCCACCTGCAGTCCGCATTGAACGCAGAAATAGACAGGCTGAATGAGTTAGGAGAAATCAAGGCTGCTCTTTCTGGCGAAGCCTTGGGGCATATGACAGCCGAAGATCGCTATGAAATGATGAAAAGCCTCCGGTTCTGGTTGATTGAAATCGGGTTTGGCCAATCGGACCAACGCCTTACCGCGATGCGTCTTTTGATTGACAAAGGCCTCTTACAGGGCAACCCTTGGCCGCAATCCTTGCAGCAGATGCTGGCCGACCCCTCACGTGGTATTGGCGTTCGTCTTTGGCTGCTAGAAAACAAGGATTGGATGTAATGTCAGAGGTTCACAGGTCCATGTGGATCAGGCTGGGCATTGTTGGCCTTGGCGCTGTTGTCTTGATTGGTGTATTAGTTGCAAATATATGGAGCAGGTCTTTGCAAGATTACTTTGTTGAATCCAAAACGGTCTGTGCCGGGCGCTATGATCTCGACATTCCCGCAACCTTTGACATCCGTATTAATTCCGCGCGGCTCAACGGCTTTGCAGTGGAGCCGCTTGGACGGATGGACCGGGAGGCATTTGAGGCGACCGTCGACGCGCGCCGCCGTGCGCTTCAGAACGGGATCACCGATCTTGCGGGAGAGACAATTCGCCTGCGGTGGTGGCGCGACAGTGCGGATGTCCGGATTCTCGCAGTGGATGTCGATTTTGACGTGCCGGGTATGACTCTCGGTGGCTATGATGTTGAAGCCTATCGATTGATAAATGGACAGCTCTTCAAGATATCCGGCGTAGTTCTGGACGCGCGTGAGTCCCGGGACCTGACAAATCTTATGGATGTGGCCGCGGGTCTGCGTGTGGGCGATGGTCCCGGTTTTTGTTTTGACGGCGGACGATACCCTGATGTGCTGCCTACGCAAGGGGTGAGCGCCTTTATCCACGACCCGGCCCTGACCGGCTATGGCCTGCGCCTCTCCATTTACGAAGGGACGTCCGCGCCATCGGATATCGCGGACCCGGCTGGAACCCGCTCCCTGCGCGCCAAGCGGCGGCAGATCGCAGGTCATCGTGGGTATGAGGTTCAGATCGTGACCCGTGGCGAAACGGGGTACGATAACCGGGAGGTCCTGAAATTTCTTGCCTTTGCCGGGAAAGCTGGCCGCCGGGGCGAGCCCTTTGTCAAGATCTCTGCTACCTTGTTCAAGAACGCTGCAAGCGCCGATGCCCCGCCCTATGATGTGGAAATGTCGCGCGCCCTGTGGGACCTGGTTTTGACCAGCCTGCGCACGAGGCAATAAGATGACCGGTAGCGCGACACAATCTTGCCCGATTAATGTGATTTGCCCAATCGTTTTCATCCCGGGCATCATGGGAAGCCGACTCAAGAGAGCAAGTGACGGTGACGTTGTCTGGGACCCAGGGTCAGGGTCCTGGGATCAGGCCAAGAATGCGTTCGAGTTAGCGACATCGAGGGCTGCGGCGAAAAGAGAACTTCTCGTCGGTGAGCCGCGCGCATCATTTTCATCCGATTACCTGGAGGTTGACCACAATAGTGCGGGGTGGAAGGCCGACCGGGGCTGGGGCGGGATGCTGGGAACCTATCAGCCGTTCATGAATTGGCTTTCGCGTAATGAGGTCACGAAGATTGACGGTTGCATGGTCAGGATCCAGTTCGTGGTCTGGGCCTATCCTTACAATTGGACGAATTCCAACCGTATGTCTGCCGCAGGCCTGGGCGAGGTAGTAGCAGAGGCCGAAAGCGCCGCAAGGGCCGAAGCCGCCCGCCTGAACCGTCAGGCCATGAAGCCTATCCTGGTCACGCATTCCATGGGGGGCTTGGTCTCACGGGCCTATACGCAGATCCTGGGCAACGCCGGCGACGTTCATGGCGTGATCCATGGTGCGATGCCCACCAATGGGTCGCCGGAGCTTTACAAACGCATTCGCGGGGGGTTTGAAGGGGCGACAAGGTCCGTTCTGGGCCGCAATCAAGCGGAGGTGACGGCAACGGCAGCAAATATGCCCGGGCCGCTGGAACTGGCGCCGAACCGTGTTTATCAGGACGTTCCGGGACGCCGCCCGTGGCTTCGGGCGCTTGATGGGATGGGCAACGAGCTGTGGGCCTTGCCCCGTGCTGATCCTTACGAGGAAATCTATTTGAATGCGACGGACTGGTACCGGCTTGTGGATCAAACCTTGCTTGATCCCGACGGGGATGCCGAGGCCGCGTGGCGGGCCTATCGACGCCAGGTCAACATAGCCAGGAACTTTCATGCCGAATTGGAAGGCAGCGGGTTTCACCCAAATACACGGATGTTCTATGGCACGGGCCGCGATACGCGCGATCATGTCGCGTGGCGGCCAATGGAACGTTTCGCGGGGGCATATCCGGTCAATCCGGTTGCCACCTTCTCCTCCGGGCGGGTCAATCTGCGCGGCAGCAACCCCGGCAATCCGACAGGTCCGGCGACGTTTGGCCGGACCCTTCAGATGGACGGACCAAGGGCGCAGGGCGATGGCACTGTCCAGGCAGGCTCCGGGCTGCATGTGCCCGAAATGTCAGTTGCGGTGACGGATGGCTTTGACCATCAGAAAGCATATGACTCCCGTGATGCGCGCGAACTTACCCGTGATTGGTTGGTCGATATGGTGAAAGAGGCGGTGGCATAGCGGGCGAATTGAAGCAGTGATCGCAATGGCTGCCCAACAGCTCGTCTAATCTCATATTGAGGCCGGATGACAGGCGGCGTGGTGACCGCGGTTCAAGGTCGCCCCATGACAAAGCTTTGATGCTTCACAACAGGCGCGTGTCCATGCCGAAATTGTTGCAGCGGCGGGTCCTGCCAATCCACAGGTCAACGCCATACTCGCGCGCTGGTAATAGATCGGTCACGGTATGATTGTGGTTTCGGTCTATCCTGTTGGTGAAGGATGCCCCTGCAGGGCCGCGCTGCGCCAAGCCGGCCGGTTTGGCCACGATCAGAGGAGCTGCCCGGCGAGGACCCGCTGCGAGCACGAATGGCCGGTTCGGCGACGCGGCAGCGCAGCATGCTGCCCGTGCCGACCGGCTGCAAAGGGCCGAGCATGTCGATCTGGCCCCTTCCAGTGCCGAACGGACCTTATGGTTCAGGCTGACAGGCCATTTCGAGCCCCAAAGGCACCAAAATTCTGCCAGGCCGCGAACGTCTGCATCTCTGAAACTGATGTTATACCAATCAGCATTGATCAGAACTCTTGAGCCCAGTCGCGGGTTCCAATGGAGGTGATTGTGTCGGGCATGCTGACCAATTTGTTCCAAGCCTTGCAGCAATGATCTACGATGTCTTCATAGGTTTCGAAGATGAGGTTTGATAGCCAGTTGTCTCGCATGAATTGCCAGATGTTTTCGACTGGATTGAGTTCTGGGCATTTTGCGGGGATCGGGATGATGGTGATGTTGTCCGGAATGACCAGCTTGTCAGTCATGTGCCATGCGGCTTGATCCACGAGCACAGCCCCATGTGCTTTGGGTGCGACAGTTTGGGAGATTTCAGCAAGATGCAGGGCCATCGCTTCGGTATTGCACGCTGGCAGCACAAGACCTGCAGCTTTCCCGAGGGCTGGGCAAATCGCTCCAAAGATGTAGCTTGAACTCGTGCGCTGATCATGTGGGGCGGAAGGTCGCGTACCGCGCTTCGCCCATCGGCGCGTGATCTTGTTTTTCTGGCCGACACGCGCTTCATCTTGGAACCAGACTTCGATCACAGTGCCTTGCAGGAGCCGTGCGCGGAGCTTTGCTACTGCGGCTGCAAACCCTTTTTTTTAAAGTCCTCCAGTGCGGCTGTATCTTGCGCGTGATGGCGCGGGCGTGCTGTGAGTTTGACATAACCAAGCGCCCTGAGTTCCCGGCTTATCGACGTCTCGTGAAGTGAAATCCCAAATGTGTCTGCAATCCATTTCCTCAGATCACTCAGGCGCCAGCGGACGACCCCATGGACCGATAAGGTCGGACCGCTCTCAACAATTGCAGCAAGCGCCCTGCGCTGCTCATCGTTAAGCTTAGACTGCTGACCAGGAGCTTTGCCGTTGATCAAGCCGTCAGGCCCGCGGGCATTAAACCGCTCCACCCAGTCACGGACAATTTGTAGGCCAACACCACCAATCCGAGCAGCATCGCTGCGCCGACCGCCATCATAGATCTCCGCCAGCGCCAAAAGCCTGCGGGCTTGGTTGGCATCCTTTGTCTTTCGCGCAAGTTCTCTCAACTTCATGCCGTCGTAGTCTGTCCGTAACGCGAGCGCTGCGCCCATAGAGAGGCCCTCCCCAGAAAATCTGACGCCATTGAGTCAGATCTTCATAGATTTGGGAATCCCAAAACCCTCAGAAGAGTCAGATTTCGCGAGACTTGGTATTAGGTAGCTTGACCCGACATCCATATTTCGCAATATTGCGATGTATGGATATCGGCAAAACCCTCTCAGCCCTCAACAACCCGGTCCGCCGCCAGATCCTTGCGTGGCTCAAGGACCGTTCCAATTTCCCGCCAGCCCTGCCGGAACACGCCAACCTGACAGGTGTCTGCGTCGGCTACATTCAGGAGAAGGCGAATCTTTCGCAATCGACAGTGTCGACTTACATGCGTCTGCTCAAGGATGCGGGCCTCGTTACGTCCGAACGACATGGCCAATGGACCTTTTACAGCCGGAACGAAGAGGCCATCGCGGCGGTGTTGAAAACGCTGGCAGAGGAGATGTAGCCATGACCATCAGTGACCCCCTCATTCTGCCAAACGGCGCCACACTGAAAAACCGCATCGTGAAATCCGCGATGTCAGAGGCGCTTGCCGATGAATACAACAATCCGACCCAGGCCCATATCGATCTTTTTGCGCAGTGGAGCGCAGGGGGCGCGGCATTGCTGATCACCGGAAACACACCTGTGGACCGAGTGCATCTCGAACATGCGGGCAACTTCGTTCTGGACCCCGATTCAGATATCGAGCGCGTCTCGGCACTGGCCGCATCAGGCAAAAGCGGTGGCGCAAAAATCCTCGTGCAACTTGCCCATGCCGGCAGACAAACCCCCGAGGCGATCAATGCACGCCCCACATCTGTTTCAGACGTCCAACTGGATTTGCCCGGCTACGGCAAACCGACCCCGGCAAGCGAGGCCGAGTTCAAAGAGATCATCGCGAAATTTGTCCGGTCTGCAAAGATTGCAGAAGACGCGGGGTTTGATGGCGTCGAGATTCATGCCGCACATGGCTACCTGCTGAGTTCGGCCCTGTCGCCCCGGATCAATACCCGCACCGACCGTTGGGGCGGCGCACTGGAAAACCGGGCACGGCTGGCGCTCGAGGTGGTCAAAGCGGTCCGCCACGCTGTCGATCCGCGCTTTATCGTTGCCGTCAAACTGAACTCATCCGATTTCCAGAAAGGTGGCTTCGACCATGCCGAGGCTGTTCAGGTGGCTGTCATGCTGGAAGCGGAAGGCGTGGATTTCATCGAAATCTCCGGCGGCAATTTCGAAGAGCCGACGGCATATCAGCACGCGTCGAAAAGCGGATCGACGCAGATACGGGAAGCCTATTTCCTCGACTATGCTGCCGCAATCAAATCTGCCCTGGCCATTCCCCTGATGGTCACCGGAGGCTTTCGATCCGCGAACGTCATGAATGACGCCATTTCCAGCGGCAAAACCGACCTGATCGGGATGGGACGCCCCTTTATCGCCGATCTAGGGTTCGCCGCCAGATTGCTGAGTGGCGAGATCACCAAAGCACCCTTCGTTGAACAGAATTTCCCGCCTGCCGACACCTTGCCGCGCGGGGCGGTCCTCAACTGGTTCTGCACACAGATCGCACTTGCAGGGAAGACAGGGGCACCGGACCTCACAATTTCTCTGGTGGATGGGCATAAGAGCTACTTGAACCAAATCAAACTGGCCACCGAGCGGCTGCTCGAAGCAAGACGCGATTGATTTCGGTCTAAAAGAAGGCTTCGAAAGCTACTCATAGCGGTCATTGATTCAGGTTCGATGGAAGGCAGGTTCGTCCCGATCAGCGACGTTCAATAGCAAAAAATGCTGCGCGATGCACGATTGGCCGGTTTGGTGAATGCCGCACTGCAGCGTGCCGCCGACGCTGACTGACCGCAAAGGGCCGGGTGCGCCGCCGCACGGTCTACCGGCCCAACGGCCGGACAGCAGCCTGTGAACTTGCAGCATTGCATATGCACCATCTTAAGGAGTTCGCCCTGAACAACCCTCAACATCCTGATTATGCTTGCGAAATGAACGTTTCTTATCGCCTTTTATTGCAAGGTTTCGTATAATCTGGGCCGAAACCTTGCAATTTCGGGGTGGGCGATGAAGGCAAAACCGAAGGGTCCAGAGCAAGACGATCTGTTCCGCGCGCGGCTGGTCGAGATCTGGGGATCGTATCCGGGCCACTGGTCATAACTGCTCCGCACATCCATCATTGTTTCCCTGTCTTTTTCGGTTTGGGCTGATGCAATCTGCGGCGTACATTTGCACGGAAGGTGTTGCGCAGATCCTTGTTGATCAGATCGAGATCGAACCAGTCCGGATCGAAATACCCACCAGCCCAATACAGTTGATCGGCGTTCTCATCGTGATCAGGGTCCGAAATCGCTTCCAGAAACATCTCATACCCGAAAGTGCCACCAACGTCCTCAGGCGGTGTGGCGCGCGCGCCGGCGACACATTGGGCATGTTTGGGAACAGGATCCAGAGCCAACCAGTCCACAACCGTGATCTTGTGCTGCCAGTGGTCTCCAAAGTCATAGATATAGACGAAGCCACAATCTTGCTTGACGAAATCTGACAACCGGACTTCGCTTGAGTCGAAAACCTTTTGGTCATCGAAATCATGGTACAGCAACTCCGGATCACCAAAGCGCAGGCCGCCGATCAGAAACTCATGGAGATGGCTTTCTGTCCAGCTGAACGCCGCCTGCAAGACCAGATGCAGCTTGTCGAGCGACCAGTCGGTCGGCACAGTCAGCTCGCGCCAGATCAGCGGCGTGATTCCGTCAAGCTCAACACGAAGTTTTGCGGCATTTATCTCATGAAGCATGTGGCCTCACCATGTGTGCGCGTTCTGTAAAATTCTTGGACCAGTTTGCGCTGAACCGCAAACGTCAATCTTTCTCAAACTTCTTAAGCTCTTGCTCGGTTGGCTCGGGAAGCCGGAGCAAGATTGTTAAGTAATCATCCCTATTGCTTGCCACCTTCACAGCCAGCAAACAGGCTTACCAGCGTCTTTGCCACCACGAAGGCGGCCATGAGGCACGAAAGATGGGGGCGAGAGCCTTAGGGTGTCATCCTGCCCCGTACCGGAATTGATGCGGTGGATGCCCCCTCCTCGAACGGCATCGCAATGTGCCATGGTGGTTATTCAGCCACCACCAAAGAGAAAGGGAGCATCCATGAACGAAGGTATCATCATTGGCGTCGACTTGGCAAAGAACGTGTTCCAACTGCACGGCGCGCGCCGTGATAGGCAGGTTGAGTTTCGAAAAAAGCTGTCACGCGCACAATTCGCCAGGTTTTGCGCCGATCATCCGCCCGCACTGATCGCTATGGAGGTCTGCGCAACGGCTCATTTCTGGGCTCGTGAGCTTGAAAAATATGGCCATGACTTGCGGCTGATCCCGCCAATTTACGTGAAGCCATTCATCTGATCATTCACGATACATGGGGTCAACTTTCTGAACAAGTGCAGCAGCCACAAGCTCCCGTTGATCCCCGGAAAGTGATGAAAAAAAACGCTCGGCGGCACTCAGATAATCATCATGAGCACAATGACACGTCTTCAGTCCCAGCAGGACCTCAGGCCCTACATCAAGCGCCTCTGCAAGCTTGAATACTGTCACAATGCGCGGGCTGTTTGCGCGACGTTCTTCTATGTCCTTTACAGCCCTCATGTTGAGCCCCGCCTTGCGAGAAAGAGCTGCCGCTGATATCTTTCGTTCCTTCAAGAGACGCAAAAGGTTCGTCCGAAAAATTTCAGATCGGTCCTCAGTCGCCCCTTGCTGAATTACACTCATGATCGCTGGCGTCTTCATGTGATAGTCCCCAAATATGTAACTGTAATGTCAATTGCACATAACCCTTACTCGTCAATGAGAATACAGCGCGCAACATGCTGCATTTTTGCAAAAATTCAAACTACTTAGCGTCCAACTTCAAGTGTAGCGTTTGACATGAAATAAGGGACCGTGGTCTGATCGTACCGCCCGCGTTTTTCAGTGCTCTGCACCGTGCAGATTCCAGGCGAGACGAAACAAGAAAAAAGGGCTACGCAAAAGCGAAGCCCTCAAGTTCAGTTTCAGTGTTCGTAATGTACCATAACGATCCAAGTTGCTTTCGCAAGAGAAAATTTACAGGCATTACCCAGCAAAACCGGGGGCCGGTTGCCGGATTGCGAACCATTCGTGCCCCAGTCCAGTGCAGGGCGATTGCGACATGACCTTGAATGTCACCGGGCTCAAACCGCCTCCCCCCCCCCCTGAACGCTCAACTTCGGTGTTTGAAAAATATTAGTTGCCTTCAAAGGATTTTGCAGTGTACCCATCCGAAATTGATAGCAGCACTGGCAATGCCGGGCCGGTTTGCACTGCAGCAAAGGGGATTTTGAGTGTTTTATAAAGACGATAATCTGGCGTTGTTTATAGATGGTGCAAACATCTACTCCGCGGGCAGAGCACTCGGGTTTGACATTGACTACAAGCTGTTGCGGCAAGAATTCATGCGCCGGGGCAAGTTGATCCGAGCATGTTACTATGCTGTTCTCTTTGACAATGAAGAGTATTCTCCAATACGCCCCTTGTTCGATTGGCTCACTTACAATGGTTACCATATGGTCACCAAGCCTGCCAAAGAATACGTTGATAGTGACGGACGTCGGAAGATCAAAGGCAACATGCATATCGAGCTGGCGATCAATGCCATGGAACTTGCTCCACGCCTCGACCACGTGGTTCTGTTTTCAGGAGATGGTGATTTCTGTCCTTTGGTTGAAAGCCTGCAACGTCAGGGCGTTCGTGTTTCCATTGTCTCCACGATCAGAAGCCAGCAGCCGATAGCTAGTGACGAGCTGCGCCGCCAAGCCGACAATTTCATCGAGCTTGATGAGCTGCGCGGCGTAATCAGTCGGCCTGTACGCGGAACTCAGGAAGATAGCTAAACTGCCGCTGTCATCATCCCCGACCTGAACGACGGGGCTTCCCGGGCGTATTTTCAGATCATTTCTTTGATCTTTCCGACCGATATGCCAGCTTGGACGCGAAGAAAGACCCCCTTCTGGAGATCGATAGGATAGTGCCTTGGGACGACTTCCGGCCTTTATTGAAGAAGGTATGGCGCAAGCCCCTGAAAGAGAGATATGCCAAAAAGCTAGTGACGGTCGTCATCAGGCGGCGATTTGAAGTTGCTTGATGCCGTGTTTGAATTCAACCCCCTGAATGACTTCGGGAAGACGGTTTGGCCCAGAGACCTTCCGCCATTTTTCTTGGCTGACATCATCAGCCGGTAGACCATGGCGAGGGCGGTTTTGCGGTTGACCTGACAAACTGTCTGTTTCGCTACGCCACACGCGAGTGACCGGACCAAGGAAGCTGCGTCCCAGCATCGCAGGTGACCTGAATGGCTGTAATGAGCACCGAGCACGACGCTGGCACGATCCATGAGCGTCGTAAGGTCGCTGTACCGCCGCAGTTCTACGTGAGCCCATCAGCGACATTCAAGAAGGCCGCAGCATGGAAGACCTTGGCAGGTGAAGCATAGTGCTCTGCCCCTTGCGGAAGGCCGGCCCACTGCAGTGCCGCGCGGTCACCGCATCAAGCGGCGTTGACTCTATCTTTGAGGTGCTTCGCAATAGTGAATTTGACGGCTTTATCGGCGGGCTTGTCGATGACTGCGCCAGTTGCCGGGCTGCGCACTTGGCGCGCAGCACGATCACGCACCGAGAGCTTGCCAATATTGGGCAGCGTGACAGCATCACCTGAGGCGACAGTTTTGCTCACTACATCGCAGACGGCATCGAGAGCAGCTGCAGCTGATTTCTTATCAGACCCGAGCGCGGTAGCGATTGCGGCCACAAGATCGGACTTGGAGATCGGTTTGTTCATATGCTTACTCCTCTATATTTTAGCATATTGATTTTGTTTTTTCACTGCCGCGGCTTGCCAAATCCTGCCGGTATACCTGCGCAGGGCCGCTACGGGGCTCACGACTTCTCTTCGTTCAGCCGTTTGAGCAGCAAGCTCGACGCCCGAAATGCCACAACCTGTTTTGGCTCCACTGCCACCGCCGCACCCGTGCGCGGATTGCGTCCAAGACGCGCTCTTCGCAGCTTCGCGCTGAACGCACCAAAGCCGCGAAACTCTACCCGATCACCACGCCCCAGCGTATCTGTGATCTCATTGAATACCGCATCTACCACCGCAACGATTTCGCGCTGCGTAAGATGCGGGTTTTCATCTGCGAGCTTCGCTAGCAATTCCGACCTGACCATGCACAACCTCAATGTTTGAAACCAGATCAAAAGCAGTTTCAATTGCGCAAGGCAAGGGGCTTGTCTTTCGAAGTAGGACGGCGGTGGCGCAGGGAGGAGGAGTGCGCTACCGCCGAGTTCGTCTGGCCAGTGGGAAAAGAAAGGCCAGTCGGAAGCCGCTATGATTTTTACCTAAGCACTCTCATTGGGCAAGGCGTGTTTCTGCATTGTGGCATTTGGGGTTGCTGCAATGCAACACCAGAAAGATTGGGGCTATGAAACCCGCACATATGCGTGCGGGTCGAGATGATCCGAAGGACAGCACGGGGGATCGACGGGCCTAGGACTTGGGGCTGAGCGGAACAGTATCGCTGCATAAAGGATCAAGGGGCCCAAAGCCGCGTATATGAAAAGCATAAAGGACAAAGCCCCACCTTCATTTCCAAGAAATAACCGTCTGCAAGAGTCCGCATCTCCGACACTCAATATCCAAAAATGCTGCGGCAACCCTGAGTGACCGGTTCGGGGAATCTGCGCTGCGGTACAGTGGTAATCCCGACCGTCAGATAAGGGCCGACTGCCGACTGTGACTCTGCGGCATCGCAACTGCGGAAATTAGCTAAGGCAGCCAGTCGTCGTGTCGACTTCGACCGACTGTTGATCACGGGAAACGGGCAGTGCAAAGTTTGAAAGCGCGATTACCCGTCGGGACGAGCCCGACCCGGATTGAGCCGTTGGGCTCCGAGTTCCGCTGCGGTGAGCTTCTCGGAAGTCCTATTGTGAGCGTGTTCAAATTATTTTCTCGAGATACAACAATCCCTGCGCCGGAACTCGAGAAGCACGGGAAGTAACGCGGGATGGGAATGCGGGCAGCGAAACGGACGCCAATCACCGCGTCAAATCGAAGACTTCTCGTGCGCCGGTGATCCGATGCACATAGTCTATCCGCGCGCCGTTCCAATGATAACGATAATGATCAGCTTGGCGCGCGACAGACACAACGTTCGGCCAGAAAGCAGCGAAACATTCACTGCCGGGATTGCGCAGGCTGGGATAGACGATCCCGTTCGAGCCGTCCGCCCTCAACCGACCAGCAAATGCCTGTGGCGCGGAGTAGGCTGTAGGGTCCGGGTCGAGAAATGCCTCAAAGCCACCCACACGCAGGTCATGCAGGTCGGCGTCAATCTGACCCACCAGTTCACGCACTTCGCTGATCCAGCCGGGTGCCTCACCCGTGGCGGCATAGGCGCGGGCCATGTGGAACGTGTGCTCGCGCAGGGCGGTTTCCAACGTATCGCCCGCATAATAGACCCCGTAGCTGCCATCCGTGAAGCGCGATGGTCGGTCAGGCGAGAAATGCACGAAAGCTGCCATGACCCATGATGCGCCATCGCCCGAAAGGCGTTTGTCTATCGGCACATCATCAAGCTTGCCGTAACTTTCGGCAAGGCGCGGATTGGTGCGCTGGACGGCGCGTGCGATCAGATCCCAGTCATGCGGGTCCGAGATATCGTCGTACAGGTCGATGGGGGGATAATGCGACAGGGTGAGGCGATGCGTACGCCCCCAGTTTACCCGTGCAAGCGGCGGGTCACCATCCACCGCGCATGCTGTCCAGATAGCTGCGAATGCGCTGAAGGTCGGCCATACCGCCTGCCAGCATGACATCCAGCGCCGAGGCGCCGCCAAGATCGGCATTGGGCTTTCTCACCCAGGCATAACCGCGCTGCGGGTCGGCAAAGACCAGCCGCAGTCCTTTGTGGATGCCCAGAATATGCGAAAGACGATCTGACAGATCGCGCGAGTGGCGGCCGTATTCGCCCTTGCGCCAGCGGTGCAGGCTGCGTGGCGAGATACCACCCAGCAGGATCGCCGCTTCGGCATCGGTAATGTTCCAGTGCTCGAACAGGCGCAGCGCGGCGCGCTGCATGGCGGCCTGTTCGGCCAAAAGGTCGTTGTCGGCGGTCTTGGGTGTGTGCAGGACTGTCAGCATGGCTTGCCTCCTGTCCGATATATAGCACATCGCAGACAAATGTCCAGAAGTGTTGTCGCGTGACACCATGATCACCGCATGTTGGAATGGTCAAAAACCAAGAAAACCCGTTGAAAAACTGCTTTCGTGCGCCGGCAGCGCACCCTTCACCTGCCGGGTTTCCATCAAAACGGTGCCAAAGCCAGCTGCGATGCAGGCTGACAGCCGACGTATTCAGTGCCACGCCGGAGTGACTGCTTTGGTGAACCTTGCGAAATGCCTCGACCAGCGGCTTTGGGCCGGGTGTGTCGATGGTCGACCTCGAAGAGTCGGCGGGCCATGCTGCACCGCCGCAGGGCGGCTTCGAGCCCATTGCGGACGGTCGGTCAACCCTTCCTTGACCCGCTACTTGGTATAGCCCATGTTTGCGCGAGAGATAATACAGGTGTGGATATGGGCTGGCCGGGTGAAAAGGTTTTGGTGCGCGTTATTGATACTTTAGAAAAGGGTATTGGTGGAGCTCTCCGGCCTTGGCAGACACGGAGGGTTGGAAAAGCCAATGCCGAAGTCCGCATGCAAGAGCGATTACTACTTGAGCAAGTTGAATTAGACATTGCAGACCTGAAAGCCGGGCGGAAAAAATTGGACGTTAATGGAAAACTAATTGCCTGTGATGTTTCGTCTCCAATGTTGCTTGAGGGGCCTAAGCCAGCCAAAGTTAAAAGGATTGAGCACAAGCCTGCGGAATCTCTTGAGTTTGCACAGGCTGCGCATGAAGCTGCGCAAGCTCAAGAGATGCAACAAGCTGTTAACCTAAAGAAGATCGCTTTGTATGCTGAAGAAGAAGCGGAGGAGCTTGACCAACAGTTTGAAGGTCTAGAAGCGGGAGGTACAAACCGACAGCCCGACTTGGATGCGGACTGGTTTGCAAAGTGGAGGACTGGGGCTCAAGAAGTTTCCAAAGATGAAATGCAACGGCTCTGGGGCAAGCTCTTGGCAGGGGAAGTCGCAACACCGGGATCATATTCAATGCATACCATTGAATTCTTATCCCGCATGTCTTCTGCGGATGCTGCCGCTCTCGCCCACGTAGCCCCTTTTGTGACGTCAATTGGTATTATCAAGGTCACAGACAAAGACTTCAAAAATTTGGGACTTACGTTTAGCCATCTACTTTACCTAGATGACCTTGGTCTCATAAATGGTACTAATGCAATTGAGGGCATCACATGGACGCTGGGTCAGATCGAACAAGAAAATGGCCGAAGTGTCTCAACCTTGGACGTCGGACGCGATGCGTTAGTTTTCTTCCACAGTGAAGGTGGTGAACGTCAAAGCAAGCTAAAATTCAATGTTTATACGCTGACCCGTGTTGGTCGGGAAGTTCTTACGTTGGCATCATTTCCAATACATCCCGAATACCTGAAGTTGATTTGTGACCTAGGCATATCGCAAGAGGTGGAGGAGGTGCAAATTGGTACATTTTCTCCTGACCGTACCCAAGTTCATTCGCTTAGAACTATTGCGAAGAAACCTGTACCTAACTGATGCCGTTTATTTTGAAGATTTGTTCTGTCCAAGCGGTTCTGCGTTGCACTTCTTCAGTGTAGCTAGAAACGTCCGCCTAAGTCCCGCATAGCTGACACTCGCCCTTCATGGCGGAACCTTCTGTCAGGTTGGAAACACTAGCAAAAGGCAGTTTCGTCCGCATTGCTGACGGTCAGTCAGGACAAAAACCTGTGGTCAGAATGTGTCGGACTCAAACGGTCGATTCCGCCCTGGACAGAAACGCTTGGGTTTTGTCCAGAGCAACTGTCGCAAAGCCCTACGCGGACGGTCAGTTGCTCTCAGCGTCTCCCTCCGTGAAATAGTTCAGGCTGATGACGACGTATGCCCATTGAACACCGTTCCGTAAGGATCTAAGATTTATGGACCTGCCTTACTTTCGATTTAAAAATACAAGTTTCAGGCGTCGAAACAGCACAAAGTAGATCCGAGAGCGGAGAAAGAGGTCTACATCTTGTTGAGCGACAACCACCTTGGCCGGTAGCGACAACCATCTTGGCCGGTGGCGCTGATCGGAGGGCGGGCTTGCCCGCCTGGAGGTCAGCGCCACCGGCCAAGATGATTTTGGGTTAGGTGCTGGTCGCTGCGGGTTGATAAGCCGGAAGCCTCTACGTTCCAACGGAGGACCCCGGTTGGCCTATCAATCCATCACCGACCAGCAATTGAGATTATACATGACCGACCTCAAAAATCACAGCCAATGCACATCAGCCGCCCGTGCCGTGTTCAGCGAAAGAACCGCTCGGCGATTTGATGCAGATCCAACGCCCCCTTCACAGCGCAAGATTGTTCACGGGCGTACAGTATCCGATCCTCTTGAAGGGTATTGGGAGAATGACATCCTTCCTGTTCTGGAGAACGACAATGCCCTGCAGGCCGTGACGTTGTTGCGTCACCTCCAGGGTCTACATCCTTTGGCTTTTCCAGATGATCGCATCCGCCGAACCCTGGAGCGAAGGGTCCGGCAGTGGCGCGCGCTTAAAGGCCCGGAGCGCGACATCATTTTTCGCCAGACACCAGAGCCAGGCTATATGGCACAGTCCGACTTCACCCATGCAGCCGAGCTGGAAGTGACCATTGCAGGCGCACCATTCCCGCACCTGCTTTATCATTTCGCAATGGTCTATAGCCGCTGGGAACATGTTGGTGTTGTCTTGGGCGGGGAGAGCTTTACGGCCTTGGCCGAGAACCTCCAGCAGGCGTTGTGGGCCTTGGGGGGTGTTCCACAAAACCATCGTACGGATAGTCTTTCAGCCGCATTTCGAAATCTGACGCGTGACGAGTGTGAGGATATTACCAAGCGCTATGAAGCGTTCGTCGGTCATTATGGTAGGCTCATTTCGCATTAGCTATGCGTCTGAGATGATTCTACTATGTTCCCGTTATGTTCACCTTCAAATATAATGGGGCGCACGATGGATCATGGTTATTTTGTTGAGTGGTTTTCAGCGATTGAATACCTCTCGGAGGTTCAAAGATCAGAAGTCGAGCGTGCTTTGGGTCGCCAACAGCCCCTGAACGAAGTTGTACAAGTTCTTGAGAGCCGGATCGGTTCGGATCGGCAATGTCCACACTGCGCTTCGGCTGGGGCAACTCGCAGGGGGTTTTCGAATGGTCTGCGGCGCTATCACTGTGGGAACTGCACGAAAACGTTCAACTGCTTGACGGGCACACCTCTGGCACGCCTGCGCCACAAAGCACTCTGGCATGAATTTGGAGCGTCATTGGCAGCGGATGAGACAATCGTCCAGTCCGCGCAACGCTGCAATGTTGCAAACAGCACAGCCTTTCGATGGCGTCATCGGTTCTTGAAAGCCGTAACCAGCGAAGTGAAGTTGAGCGGCATTGTGGAGGCTGACGAAACCTTCGTTCTTGAAAGTCACAAAGGATCCCGCACCCTTGATCGTAAACCACGCAAGCGCGGCGGATCTGCCAAAAAGCGAGGCCTATCGTCTGAACAAGTCCCTGTGCTGGTGGCAGTGGATAGATCAGGGGCAACCGAATGTGCAATTCTGCAAAAGCTAAGTGCAGCAGCTCTTGAAAACGCTCTGCGCCCTCTCCTCAACAGCGACACCCTCTTGGTTACAGAGGTGGTCCTGGTTTTTCGACCAGTTTTATGCCGCGCAGCGCTCTGGCATGGGTTTCCTATCACGCGGCAAGTTTCATGTTTGGTTTGCGATTATCATAAACTTCGTCCGGGGTCATCAGGCCGTGGGATGAATGCGGGCGTTCTTCATTGTAATAAGCGATCCAGGTGCCGATCCCCTGGCGCGCCTCCCGGCCAGTTTCGAAGGTGTTCAAGAAGACGCATTCGTATTTCAAGGACCGCCACAGTCGTTCGATCATGCGGTTGTCGATCCAGCGGCCGCGCCCATCCATCGAAATCTTCACCTTTGCGTCTTTCAAAACGTCGGTGAAATCGGTGCTGGTGAACTGGCTGCCCTGGTCCGAATTGAAAATTTCGGGCGGGCCATAGGTGGCCAGTGCCTCCTTCAAGGCCTCGACGCAGAACCCGGCATCCATAGTATTGGACAGCCGCCAGCTCAGCACCTTGCGGCTGTGCCAGTCCATGATGGCGACCAGATACAAAAACCCGCGCTGCATGCGGATATAGGTAATGTCCGTACACCACACCTGGTTGGGACGCGTGATGGGCAGATCTTTTAGAAGATATGGATAAACCTTGTGTTCGGGGTTTTTCTTACTGGTCTTGGGTTCCTGATAGATCGGCACCAAACGCATGAGCCGCATCAGCCGTCTTGCGCGATGGCGGCCGCATTTGTGACCCTCTCTTTGCATATGACGCGCCATCTGCCGCGAGCCGTACCATGGCGTTTTCAGGAATTGCTCGTCGATGATCTTCATGAATTTCAGGTTTTCCGCGCTTTCACCGCAGGGCTGATAGTACAGCGTCGATCGGGCGAGCGACAGCAGTGTGCATTGCCGCCGGACACTCAGTTTGGGATGATCTTTCTTCACGGCTTTTTGCCTCCAGTCCCGAGAATGAGCCTGGAGGCATCCGCCAAAAAATCCCGTTCCACTACCAATTGGCCAATCTTGGCGTGCAGCTTCTCTACATCCTTGCCGGAAATCACTGGTTCACCAACCGGCTTGGCGTCAAACGACTGCGCCATCTTGGCAATTGCCGTGCGTTTCCAGCCGTTGATCATCGTCGGATGTACTTCATATTTCTTCGACAGCTCTGCCGTCGTCAACTCTTCACGGATCGCTTCCAAGGCAACCTTCGCCTTGAATTCTGCCGTGTAACGCTTCTGTTTCGCCATATCGATTGTTCGTCCTTCTTCAGTTGCCAGAGCTTAGCAACTGGTCCGAATTTCCGCGACCACCTCTTACCGATAGCTGCACAAGCTATCCGCCGTGCGCGGCAGCTCTGGGCATCACTCATGAAGCGATCAACCTGAGCGCCGGCGAACGCGTTCGCGGGGAAATCCATATTCAGACGGTTAACAGTCGGCATGAACGCCTGAAAGGTTTCTTGAGAAATCATCGTGGCGTCGCAACGCGCTATCTCGACAGCTATCTGCGATGGTACAAACTCACCATCTTGCCGAAAACCCCATCCGCAAGGTCCGTCTTGGCAACTGCATTGGGACTTATCCCCGTCTCTCAACCTTTACGCATAGCTAATGCGAAATGAGCCTTATGGTATGGATGCCAGTCGCAACAACCGTGG
This sequence comes from Roseinatronobacter monicus, assembly GCF_006716865.1. Lineage (NCBI taxonomy): Bacteria > Pseudomonadati > Pseudomonadota > Alphaproteobacteria > Rhodobacterales > Paracoccaceae > Roseinatronobacter > Roseinatronobacter monicus. The sequence continues at coordinate 84,385 of NZ_VFPT01000005.1, forward strand.
TGAAGCCCATGAGAATGGCGCCGTGGAATCGCAGAACCGTCACTTGAAGAAGGCCATCGCACAGGCACTGATCCTGCGCGGCAGCCGTGATTTTGCATCTGTGGCCGAGTATCGTCGTTTCATTGATATGCTGGTGGCGCGGCGCAATCGACAGCGTATGGAAGCGGTTGAGGTAGAACAGCTGCATCTTAAACCTTTGCCGCCGCGGCGCACCACAGACTATACGGAAGTTATCGTGCCGGTCACAAGAATGGGCGGCTTCAGGGTCAAAAGCATCTTTTACAGCGCGCCGTCACAGCTCATCGGGCAGCGTTTGCGCATCCATCTATATGATGACCGCCTCGACGCATTCTTGGGCAGCACCCTTGTCGCAACGCATCCCCGTGGCCGAGGCCGTAACGATGGCCATCGTGTCCATGTCATCAATTACCACCACGTTATCCATGCCTTGAAGCGCAAACCACAGGCTCTTTGGAGCTCGATCTACCGCGATAGCCTCTTCCCCCGCACCGAATACGCGCAGGCCTGGGAAGTGCTACAGCACAGCCTGCCGCGACGCGACGCCTGCCGCCGCATGGTCGCTCTGCTCTTTATTGCCCACGATCAAGCCTGCGAAGCGGAATTGGCACGTCTTCTTGCTGACGATCTCGGCTCTGGTTTGATACCGGACCCAAAGACGCTCGCGACACAGCTCACCCCTAAACACGCGGTGCTGCCAAAGGATGTTGTGGTTTCTCATCCGTCGCTGGACAGCTTCGATGCGCTGCTGGAGGTACGCGCATGACCTCCCGGGAGATCGACATCCACACGCTGCCCAGCATGCTGAGCGCCCTGCGCTTACCCAGCTTCCACAAGCTATGGCAGGAAATCGCCACACGAGCCGATACCGAAGGCTGGCCGGCTGCGCGCTTCCTGGCCGTGCTGGCCGAATACGAACTCGCCGAGCGGGACATGCGCCGCATGCGCCGTCATCTGAATGAATCCCAGCTCCCAGCTGGAAAGACTTTGGCAACCTTCGATTTCAAAGCTCTGCTTACCTTACCACGCGCCCGGGTCGAAGCTCTGGCTGCGGGAGATTGGTTGGACGGCGGCGCAAACCTGATCGCCATTGGCAACTCCGGCACGGGCAAGACCCACATTCTCTGTGCCATTGGCCATGCCCTGATCGAAGCAGGCCATAGGGTCTTCTATACCCGGACCAGCGATCTTGTCCAAAGACTGCAAGCCGCACGTCGGGATCTGGTGCTCGAAGCAGCTTTGGCCAAGCTCGACAAATTTGACCTGATCATCCTTGATGACATTACCTATGCCCACAAGGATCAGGCCGAAACCGGGGTGCTCTTCGAACTGATTGCCCGGCGATACGAATATCGCAGCATCGCCATCGCGGCCAATCAGCCGTTCAGTGGATGGGATCAAATCTTTCCCGACAAAGCCATGACCGTCGCGGCCATCGACCGACTTGTCCACCATGCCAGCATTCTTGAGATGAATGCGCAAAGCTTTCGCCAAAGAAGCGCTGCGGCCAACATGAAAATGCAAAACGAAGCCTCAGCGACAACCAAAAACGACAACCAAGAAGAAGGAAAAAACCTGACCTAAAGACAGTAAAAAACACAACCCCGGCGGCCGCTATAACCGGCCAAGGTGGTTGTCGGCACCGGACAAGGTGGTTGACGCGCTACAACATCTATCCTGATTTCGCGGAAGTGGTGTTTTCGAATATGGATGATGTTGAGCTAGCCCCGGGAGCGTTGGCCATGGAAAAAGAAGGGGGTGACGTTATCGAGATTACCTCGGTTTCTGGTCTTCTGAAAGCTCTACGGAGCAACAATCGAGATCAGCACATTTTTCGTGGTGAACACGCTGACTTTGGAGAGACTTCCCTCATCCCTTCATACGGGCGTATGATACGCCATCTAGTCCCGGATGAATTGAAAAAAATAAGTGGAAACCATTTTTTTCAGAATCCACCACCACCCAAAGTCATCTCTGCGATCAAAGCTGAAAGCAACTACCTGACCCAGTTCTACTCTAAGCTCAGCGAGCATCTACAAGAGCGATTGGCACTAGATCTGCTAGATGCCCAGCATAGGGGTCTACCAACACGGTTGCTTGATTGGTCTGAAAACCCGCTTGTTGCACTCTTCTTCGCGACAAAAAACCCTGACGAGGACGGCTTTCTGTTTTCACTGAGGGTAGACAGAATCGCCATTTGGACAGGAAATGATCTCCTCAACTCGACGGGGGGAATACCCGGAAATAGTACCATAGACTGGAACATTGAAATCATGTTTCCGGTCAGAATAGGTCAACGGATCAGCCGCCAGCTTGGATGCTTTACAGTCCACAGAGCGCCGTGGCTTCGTGCCGATCACGATTTTAAAACTGTCATATCAACGACATCAACAGGCGCACGTTGCATTAACGCAACAGCCCAATCGCCACGCGTTCTTAGGCATCACGTTACTCGTTACAAAATCCCCAAGACAGTTAAGCCTGAATTGCGGAGGGAAGTTTCGCTTCTCGGCGTCAACTGCAAAACCCTTTGGTTGAACACAGAAGATACAATCAAAGCGGATGCCGAAAAGCGCCTGAATGATGCCTTAATACATATTCTAGTGCAGTGCGGTATGGTATAATTATCGACAGTTTTTGCTCGCCGGGTAAGTGTTTTTTACCCCGAGTGGCCTCTGCAACCGCGCAGGCTGCGGAAACTAGGCGGATCAGATCGCGAAGTCGCGAGCTATGCGGGAATTTGGGTGATGGCATGAATTGAAAGGCGGCGTATTGTGGCGGGTGTCAAAGCCAGCCAGAACCTCACGAGGAGCAATACGCCTATGAAGAACGATACAACCATTCTACCGTTTCGCCAATCAGAAACTATCGTCGACCCGCTGACAGAACTGGCACGGGAAGGCGCACGCCGGATGCTGGCGGAAGCGCTGAAAGCCGAAGCTGATGCATTTGTGGCCAGCTTTGCGGACGAGAAGCTGGACGATGGCCGCCAGCGGATCGTCCGCCATGGACTTGGCCCTGAACGTCAGATCCAGACGGGCATTGGCGCTCTGAATGTGCAGCGCCCCAAAGTGCGTGACCGGATGGCGGCACTCGATCCTGCGCAAAAGATCCGCTTCACCTCGAATATACTGCCGAAATGGGCGCGCCGCTCGGTCAGCTTGGACGCGCTGTTGCCCGTTCTCTACCTGAAGGGCATTTCCACGGGCGATTTCCAGGAAGCGCTGTCAGCCATTATGGGCCCCGATGCACCCAACCTGTCTCCGAGTGTCATATCCCGCCTGACCGCAGGTTGGCAGGCAGAATATGATGCCTGGGCGCGGCGTGATTTGTCTGCGCGCAATTACGTCTACATATGGGCAGATGGCGTCTATCTGCAGGCGCGCATGGAAGAAAATGCCGAATGCATGCTGGTGATCATCGGAGCCACACCGGAGGGCAAGAAGGAACTGATCGGCTTTCAGGTTGGGCTTCGGGAAAGCTCGCAGAGCTGGCATGAATTGCTGAGCGATCTCAAGGCTCGGGGCCTGTCTGTCGCCCCCAAGATCGCGGTGGGCGATGGCGCCTTGGGGTTCTGGAATGCATTGGACAAGGCATTTGGCAGCACGAAGCACCAGCGCTGCTGGGTTCATAAGGTGAAGAATGTGCTGAACTGTTTTCCCAAGCAGATGGCCGCAGCCGTGAAATCTGATCTCGATGATATCCAGCATGCCGCTACGAAAGCGGAAGCGAAGGCCGCAATGGATCTGTTCAGTGAGAAATATAAGCAGAAATACGAAAAAGGCGTGAATTGCCTGACCAAGGACAGTGACGCCTTGCTGGCTTTCTTCGACTTCCCGGCTGATCACTGGGGCCATCTGCGCACGACGAACCCCATTGAGAGCGTCTTCGCCACGGTTCGGCACAGAACGGTTCGCACAAAGGGTGCGCTCTCGCAAAAGACCGCGAAACTGATGGTCTTTACCCTCATTCAGGCCGCGTCCAAGAAATGGTTGCGCCTCAATGGCAGAAATCAGTTGCCAAAAGTCATCGAAGGAATCACATTCAACGACGGCGTCGAAGTGATTTTTGACGCACCAAGCCGCGCCGCCTGAAAATGCGCGTCACCCAAATTCAAGCATAGCTCCGAAGTCGCCGCGATAGCCTCCCTTGCGCCTGCAGCGCACGGCAGAAAGGTCCGCATAACTGCCGGTCGATTCCTCTGTAGGTCTGTGTGGTGCGCTTACTCACCCTGCGCGCGTCGATGATCCCAAGGCATCTCGAACAGAGATGGTCCTAGTTCTTCGACCACTTTGCAGCCCAGTTAAGGTGGATCAGGGTTTCATTTCAGGCTGCCATTCTCATAGGTTCTGTTTTGCTCGCATAGGCCTCGTCGGGGGTCAAGATGCCATGGGTCGAGTGCGGTCGTTCGGCATTGTAATAGGCTATTTCGCGGTTTGTGTGGGTGGCTTGGTTTCCGTTCATTTGCCTGTGGCACAAGATGTTGTGCGGTAGGGTGACGCTGGTAAGTGGGTGAGATTGCCTGCGATGAGGTATGACATGTTGATGAGGTTGCGGGTTTTGCGATACCCGCGCGCCCGAGCCTTTGCGGCCTGAATGAGGCCGTTGATGGCTTCGACAGCGCCGTTGCTCAGATCGCTGTCAAAACCGTTAAGTATACCATCCCAGTGCGCCTTGAGTGTCAGAGCGAGTTTCTTGAATGCTGGCAGCCTGCTGCGGCGCGCCCATTGAAACCAGGCGGTAAGCCGTTCTTCGGCCTCTGCCTTGGACTCGGCTTCAGCAAAGATGTCGCGCAAAGCCTCTTTCAAGCGAAACGCGCGTCCTGTTTTCAGGTGCATCCGAGATAGATCATGATGCTGTGTGATCTGCCGCTTCGTCCATCTCTTCTTGTCCTTGAGCCACATCCAGCGGCTGTGTTTCAACTCAGGTCTGCTGCGTACTTCGGCGCGGCGAACCTCTTCAAGCGCCACATTGGCCAGTTGGATGACATGGAATGGGTCGAAGGTAACATCCGCGTTCGGCAGATGCTTTGCGACGCCAGAAATGTAGGCCCTACTCATATCGATACAGGCAGCGGAGATGGCATCGGGATCACCGCCATGGGCGCGCAGATCTTCACCGAAAGCCGCCACAGTCTTTGCATCACGTCCTTCACAGGCAAAGAGAAGCCTGCCGGCCAGAAGGTCGTGAAATAGGGTGATGTAATTATGCCCGCGGCGCGCAGCTGTCTCGTCAATCCCAAGGGCGGTCACGGCGCTGAAGTCTTCGCGATCTCGCGCTGACGACACGTAATGGTCAAGAACCCGCCAGAGGCGATCGTCACCAACATCAAGCATATCAGCAACAGCCTTCACCGGCATCTGTCGCACCAGCGCAATCACAAAGGCTTCAAACAACTGACTGAAACCGCTGCCACTGCGCGCCCAGGGGACCGGAACCTGTCCGGTCTTGCTACATTGGCTGCAAGCAACACGTGGCACATCGGCATGGATGAAAGCCTTGTGCTCGAAAAAACGCAGGTGTTCCCAGATCCTGGATCGCGTGTCATGGACGGGCTGATCGGGCGCGCCACAGGAGGGACAAGCAAATCGACTTCCCGCCTTGAAGCGGACGTCAAAGTGGATCTCTTTGAGTTTGGCGTCAAAACGTACGTCCGTGACACTCCACGGAGCCTGCAGGCCAAGAGCTGTCGTGAACAAACTTGTCTCGGGACCCATGAATACCTCCTCATCCGCTGGTTTCAGGAAGCTTCACCCTATCCAAAAAAACTGCCGCAGCTCAACAGGCTCGGCGCGTCTGACGCTGCGATATTTGAGGTCTCCGCGACAGACGCGCCTTATGTTGTGACCACAATATCTGGTAGAAGATTCAATCCGCCGCCCACCAGCAACCCACACAAATCGCGAAGGGACCTTGTAATAGGCTAGCCATTTTCCGATGCCGCTGCGTGCCTGTGACCCGGTCTCAAACCCGTGCAAATAGACACATTCGTACTTGAGGGATCTCCACAGCCGTTCGATCATTCGGTTATCAATCCACCGCCCTTTGCCATCCATGCTGATCTTGATCTTCGCATCGCTTAGCACGTCGATCCAATCGCCGCTGGTAAACTGTGATCCCTGATCGGTGTTGAATATCTCCGGCGTGCCATGTTTTGCCAATGCCTCTTTCAGTGCCTCGATGCAGAACGCGGTGTCCATGCTGTTGGAGAGCCGCCAAGCTAAAACCTTGCGGCTAAACCAGTCCATGATCGCCACGAGATTGCGTATTCCGGCGGATCCGGCCACCCATTCCGACAACATCCGGCCACCTGTTCCGGGGTATCCGGCCACCTGTGACGCGTTGCCGTGAGGCAGCGTGTTTTGGTTATCAGTCCTGAGGGGTTTCGTCACCCATTTTGGTGATGGTCTTGCGCATGGATTGGCCCTCGAGTTCGAGACGGTAGGCGTTGTGAACGATGCGATCGAGGATGGCATCGGCGAATGTGGGTTCGCCGATGACGTCATGCCAGGCTTTGATGGGTAATTGGCTTGTGATCATCGTTGAGCCGCGCCCGTAACGCTCTTCGACGATCTCCATGAGATCGCGGCGTTGCGGTGATGTCAGCCTGTCCGGTCCCCAGTCGTCCAAGATCAGCAATTGCGCCTTCGTGATGCTGCGGAACAAGCGGGGGAAGCGTCCGTCACCATGGGACAGCTCCAATTCCTCGAAGAGGCGCGGCATCCGTTTGTAGACCACAGTCACGCCGTCACGACAGGCTGCCTGGGCCAGTGCGCAGCCAAGCCAGGTCTTGCCGACGCCACAGGGGCCCGTGATGATCAGATTACGCTTGTCGGTGATCCATCTGCCTGTGAGCAGGCTTTGGAACAGCGCTTTGTCGAGGCCACGGCGTGCGCGGTAATCAACATCTTCCGGGCTGGCGCCAACATGGCGCAGCCTGGCAGTCCGCATGCGAGCCTCAAACCTCTTTGTTTCTCGGCTTGCGACCTCACGGTCAACGAGCAAGCCAAGCCATTCAGCATGGCCGAGATCGGCAGTTGCATCTTGCATCTGCAGTTCGGCAAAGGCTTCGGCCATGCCGTCCAGCCTGAGGGCTTTAAGGTGATGAAGGGTTGGATGGTCGAGCATTGTGTTCCTTTCAATGGAAGTAATCGGCGCCACGGATATTGGGGTGGGTGATGGCAGGCTCGTCCGTGGCGCGGGTGCGGGGCCTGCTCTCAAGCCCATTCTTGAGAATGGACAGGAGTGACGAATAGGATCTGGCGTTGATTTCGAGCGCACGGCGACAGGCCGCATCAAGTCGGTCGCGGCCAAACTTGTCGGCCAGCCGGATCACCCCAAGGCAGGTGCGATAGCCCTGTTCCGGGTGCTTGCGCTCGCGCATCACGACCTCAACGAAGATGGCCACGTTTGGCCCAACGCGAGCCGCACGTGCTTTGATACGCTCTGGCGTCCAGTCATCGCGGAATTGGTGGTGCGCTGGCATGTGATCGCGCAGCGTAGAGTGCTTCCCGTTGCTGGACGTCCTGACATGAGAGGCGACACGCTGCCCGAGATGGAAGACTTCGATGGTGCGGCCTGTGATCCGCGCCCACAGCTCTTTCTTCAGCAGCTGATAGGGCACGGAGTAATAATGCTTGTCGATCGCGACGTGGTAATCGAACCCGGCGCGGCACTTCTTCCATTCAGCATAAACATACGATGCTACCGGCAGCGACTTCAGGGCGGGTTTGTCCAGCTGTTCAAAAAGCTGTCTGCGGCTGGCCCCGAGGTGACGCGAGACCTTGTCGTTGAGCCTGTCAAGCAACGGCTTGATGGCCGCGTTCAACTCAGCAAGGCTGAAGAACTGGCGGTTGCGCAGCCGTGCCAGTATCCAGCGCTCAGCCAGCAATACCCCACCCTCTGCCTTCGCCTTATCTTTGGGCTTATATGGCCTCGCCGGGACAACGGCCGTGTCGTAATGCGCGGCCATATCTGCATAGGTCCGGTTGATCGCGGGGTCGTAAAAGCACGCCTTGGTGACCCCTGCCTTCAAATTGTCCGAGACGATCTGGGCGGTCACACCACCGAAGAAATCCAAAGCGCGGACATGGCTTGCGATCCAATCCGGTAGGGATTGCGTCCAGGTCGCCTCGACAAATGTATAGTTCGATGCCCCCAGAACAGCGACAAACACCTGTGCCGTGCGCACCTCCCCGGTCTCAGGGTCAATCACATCGATCGTATGGCCGGCATAATCGACGAACAGGCGCTCACCTGCAGGATGGCGCTGTCGCATCACCGGCGACAGCTTGCCTTCCCAGCGTGTGTAAAGTTCGCAAAACCGGGAGTATCCATACCCATCAGGATGATCAGCGCGATATTCTTCCCACAACAGCATCAACGTCACGCCCTTGCGGCGCAACTCGCGGTGAATGCAGGGCCAGTTAGGCTCGGTCGCGCGGTTCGCAATATCACGCGCCGTGCGTGGGTAAATCAGGCGCTCAAGGTCGGTGTCAGACATCTCTGGTGGTAGCGGCCAGCTCAGATCAACCTCGGCAGCGCGATCCAGATAGGCCTTAACCGTTGTCCGCCCAATCGTCAGGCTGACACCAATTTTACGGGTCGAAAGACCCTCGGCTGATAGCCGCAAAACATCTCGTATCTTCCGCATTGGCAATCTCTTCATCGGGCTTCCTTCCAGACTAAAAAGCCAGACGGTAGCCAGTTACAGATTGCCTCGCAGCATCACATCACAGGGTGGCCGGATACTTTCGGAATCACTGGCCGGATGACCCCGGAATACGCACACGAGATACAGGAAACCGCGCTGCATCGGAATATAGGTGATATCTGCACACCAGACCTGGTTTGGACGGTCAATCACGACGTTCCGTAGCAAGTATGGCCAGATTTTATGCTGCGGGTGTTTCTTGCTGGTATTCGGCTCTTGGTAGATCGGCACCAAACGCATGAGGCGCATCAAGCGGCGGACACGATGCCGCCCGCATGCGTGGTTGTTGCGCTTCATATGACGCGCCATTTGGCGCGATCCGTACCACGGCGTCTCCAAGAACTGCTTGTCGATGATCGCCATAAACCGCAGGTTCTCGGCGCTCTCGCCCTTTGGCTCATAGTACAAATTCGACCGCACCAGGGTCAGCAGCGCACACTGGCGACGGACGCTCAACTTGTGATCCTTGCTCACCATTTTTTGCCTCGCGTCCCGAGCAACTGGTGCGAGGCATCGGCCAAAAAATCCCGTTCCACCACAAGCTGGCCAATCTTGGAATGCAGCTTGTCGACTTCAGCCGCACTTACCTGCTCTGGGGCTGCACCTCGCCGCGCAAAAGTTGCCGCCATGTTCTCTATAGCCGCGCGCTTCCAAGTGCCGATTTGTGTCGGATGAACATCGTACTTCTTCGACAGCTCCGCCAGCGTCAGCTCCTCGCGGATCGCTTCAAGCGCAACCTTGGCTTTGAACTCTGGCGAATGGTTCTTTCGTTTCTTCATTCTGGATCACTTCTCTCATCATGCGATCCACCTTAACAACTGGTCCGAAATTCCGCGACCACCTCTAACGTCCCTGACCAGATACCGCGACCCGCTGCATTCGCTTCTTGCTCTTCTCGCAGATAGTCATCCGAATACTGCCGATACGCCACCGCCCAACCCTCGCTTACCATCCAAGCATTCAGATCGTCGCGCCCGAGGTAGCAAACGGATATCGCGCGATCCCATCTGTCGGTATCAAACTGACGACACCGGATCGAGCTGCCGTTGATGCGGCGCGCAAGCGCATGTGTCGCTTCAACACCGCATGGCCATGTCGCGCCAGAAGGCTGCGTGCAAAGCTGATCCTCTTCCGGTGCGTCAATCCCATGCAACCTTATCCGCTGACCATCAACATGAAGCGTGTCACCATCGAGTACTCTAGGGACACCCTCGAATACTCGGCGTTCCCGATGCTCAAGAAACGCCGGCACAAACTTTAGGGCTACAATCAGAACCAAAGCCAGAAGCGCCAAACGACGAATACGGCGCAGAAATCGAAACATCCAAATACCTTTTCAAGCTTTTCAGGCAGGCCAATAGCATCATCATGATTCCGGCCACAACAGGGCGATGGTGGCGGCTGCGGATGGGCGCTGACCGTCTCTGCGAGCCAGCCATCTGCCCAACCGGTCCTGCCACCCCTGCCCCGCCCGTCTCGGCCCTCACGGGTCACGACCGCTATCGCAATAGATCAGGGGAAACCCGCGCGCATGGGCGCGGGTTGAGACTATTCCAAGGACAGCGCGGGGGATCGACGGGCCTATGGCCCGCTCACCGCCCGCGCTGACACTCTTCCTTTTTCTTGTCCGCCCAACAGACCTGATCGAGCCGGTCAAGGGGCAAGCGCCGCGCGAGGCGCGTCGTCAGATCACCCACCCGTGTCCTCGCTTCGCTGCGGGCCGCGCCAGTGGGCGATCTGACCCCGTGACAGTCTCGCTCAGGCCCGTGGGTCGGGCTTCGCCCTCTCCCACTCTGTTCCGCCGAATACATGCGTATCCGGCAAACAGAGTGGCCGAGGCGCAGCCCATTGGCGGGAATAGGGACCAACCCCAGCCGCCCACATCGCTTGAAGAGGACGAAAGACTATGGACAACGCCCAAACCTTAATCAACCCGCGCGCCGCGATCATCGCAAAGCAGAATGATGCCTTTCGCGCCATGATGCCCCTTGGCGGTCACAAGACCTATCTGGGCCAGACCGTCACAACCCGCGCAGTCGCAGCCAAGGGCTTTGACTTCCTGTTGAACGCTCAAATCGCTGTCGCGGCCTTCAACGACTTCAATGAAGAAAACGACCCCTACGGCGATCATACCTTTGGCGTGGTCACAGTGAGCGGGGAACGCTTGTTCTGGAAGATCGACCTTTACGATCTGAACTTTGAATACGGCTCCGACCAACCAGAAAACCCAGAGCGCACTCGCCGCGTTCTGACCATCATGCTGCCCTCTGATTACTGAACAGGGCGGGCGTGGCCCCATCAGGCCGCGCCCAACCTTCGCACAACCTGCGCAAGAAAGGAGGTGAATCCATGAGTGAGCAAATTCTGCAATCGCGCCGCCAAGAGGCTTGGGCGCTGATTAGGAAGGGCGGTTTCTCGGCAAAGATAGGCCGCGCCTTCCTTATCCAACACGGCGCTGTGTAGCGCCCCAGTCTTGCCCCGATGCACACGGGGCAAAGCACCAATACCCCGGAAAATCCAAAATCGCAAATGAGGAATTGACGCCATGACCAAGCATCAGACAATCACCGCCGACACCATCCAGCGCTTCGTGCTGGCCGATCTTTACCTGTCAGACCTGAACCCCCGCCAAGTGGCCGACCCGCAGGAGATCGACCATCTCGCAGATAGTATCGAGGTTTGCGGCCTGATCCAGAACCTTGCGGGATTGATGGACGCAAAAGGTAAAATCGCCATTGTTGCAGGCGGTCGCCGCCTTCGTGCAATCACCCGCGCGATGGAGCGCAATCCTGAGTTTCTGACCACGCGCCCCGAACTGGCCACTATCCCCGTGCAGCTTGCCCCCGACGAGCAGACCGCGCGCGCTTGGGCCAGCGCAGAGAACACCGCGCGCGCCGATCTGCATCCCGCCGATGAAATCCGCGCCTATGGCCGGATGCGGCAGGCCGGGAGTGATGTCACCGCCATTGCACGGGTTTTTGCCGCGACCGAAGCCCATGTTTACCGCCGCCTTGCACTGGCCGATCTGCCCGCGCCTGTCCTCGACGCTTTGCGCAAGGGCGAAATCAGCCTCTCGATTGCCAGCGCCTTCACCGTTGCCAATGACGAGGCGCGCGCTCTGGAAATTCTCGACGGGGTGCGCGGGAATGACAATTACACCGCGCAGCGCGTCAAAACCCTCTTGCAGCCCGAAGCCGTGGCCATGACCGACCGCCGCGCCCGCTTCGTCACCCTTGACGCCTATCAGGCCGCAGGCGGCACCATCACCCGCGATCTCTTTGCAGACAGCGCTTTCTTGCAAGATGCCGAATTGCTCGACCGCCTGTTTGAGCAAAAGCTGCAAGACGCCGCCGAGGGCTTGAAGGCCGAAGGCTGGAAATGGGTGGAAACTGTTCCCGCGCCCTACGTGTCTTATGAGGTCACGCAGCGCATGAAGCGCCTCTACCGCGTCGAGGGGGAATTGACCGAAGATCAGGCCGCGCGCGTTGATGAACTGGCCGAGATTGCCGAGCAAGACGACCTCACAGACGCGCAGCGCGACGAGTGGGCCGCCCTCGAAGACATCTTGGCGGGCGATTACACCAACACGCAGCGCCAGCACAGCGGCCTCTATGTCTATGTCGCCCATGACGGGGAGTTGCGCACGGATTGCGCCTATATCCGGCCCGAAGACTTCGCGGACGCAATCGCGGCCGAGGTTCTGACCGGCCACGCAGCCAGCAGCGCCGCCGCCACCGCCGAGCAGACCGCCGCCCCGAAATCCCCCTATTCGGCCTCGCTTGTGCAAGACATGCACGCCGCCCGCCTTCATGCCCTGCAATCGGCCTTGCTCGACAAGCCCGAATTGTTGCTCGATCTCTTGGGCTTCATGTTCTCTGGCAAGGGTGGTGTCTATGAAACCCTGTTCGATCTGACCCCACGCGAGGCCAATATCACGCCAAGCAAGACCGAGGGGCTGGACGCCGACACCCGCCTTGCCAGCGATGAAGACCGCCCGTCCTGGATGAAGGCAGACGAGCGCGTTGACGCCTTCACCAGATTTCAGGGGGAAGGCAAGAAAGCCCGCAATGCAGCCCTGTCACTTGGCCTCACGCGCACACTTTCATATCCCCACCGCGAAACCGCGTTCTTCGATCATATCGAGGCCGCAGCCAGCGCCGATCTGCGCAAGGTCTGGTCACCTACCGCCGAAGGGTTTTTCTCACGGGTCAGCGCAGATTATCTTGACGCGCTCATGCTTGATCTGACCCAATGCGACCCGCAAGGCTCTGGCTTCAAGGCATGGGCCAAGCAGAAGAAGGCCCAAAAAGCCGAAGCACTGGAACGCCTGTTCACCTGCCCGGACTATCAGGCGGTCTGGCAGATCGACGCCGATCAGCGCGCGCGCATCAAAGCATGGCGTCCCGATTGCTTCTGATGCCCAAGCAGGGCGGCATACGCCGCCCGCTTATCCCCATCTCTCAGAGGTTGCCACCATGCCCGACTTCACCGCCCACCGTCACCCCGCGCTCTCTGTCAGATGCCCCGAATGTGGAAAACCCGTAGGCGTCTGGTGCCGTGACCCCGCAACCGGCCAGTTGGTTGACGATCTTCACCCCCCGCGCCAAGCCGCCGCCGATCTGGCCTTTCTCGCACAACATGGCCACCTTGCCAGCGTCGAGAACACGCCGCACGGCTGGCAGATCAATCCTCAAGGCCGCGCCCGCGATTGACCCTCGACAGCCGCGCAGGGCTTCGCTAACATTACTGTATATTCTCCCTCGTGGTGTCGGGTGCAGTGCAGCCAACATTCAAGAGTTTCGTCTTGTTCCTTTTGCGATGGAACCACCTGCCCCCGCCTGTCGGGGGCATTTCTTTTGAGGGAAGCCCTGACGATGTTGGGTGGAGTGGTGCCCTGATCCTCTCCTGGGGCTGCACCCCAAGAGAACATCAGGACTGGCGCTACCCGCGCAGGGCCGCTCGCGCGGTTACGGATTCTCTTCGTTCAGCCGCTTGAGCAGCAAGCTCGACGCACGAAACGCCACAACCTGTTTTGGCTCTACCGCCACCGCAGCACCTGTGCGCGGATTACGGCCTTGCCGCGCACCGCGCAGCTTTGCGCTGAATGCGCCAAAGCCGCGAAACTCAACCCGATCACCACGCGCCAGCGTATCTGTGATCTCATTGAATACCGCATCTACCACCGAGATGATTTCGCGCTGCGTAAGATGGGGGTTTTCTTCCCAAAGCTTCGTTACCAATTCCGATCTGACCATGCTCAACCTCAATCTTCGTCACCAAATCAAAAACAGCTTTGGCCACGCAGGACAAGGGGCTTGTCGTTGGGGCTGTCGCCTCAAGGCCCCCCCCGCAACTCAGCTTGAACGGCTGTTATGCGGAGAGGGTGTGTGAAAACTCGCCTCTTTTTGTGAATTGTGGTATGCTCTCTACATCTGAAGCGAGGGTATGTCATGGCGGGATTTATCGAAGGTTTGGACCGCCAGCAGACGATGTTGCTGCCTGAACATCTGGACGATTATGTTGATGAGAACAGCCCGGTCCGCGCCATTGATGCCTTTCTCGACATGCTTGATCTCGCGATGCTTGGCTTCACTGTGCAGCCATCGCCGACCGGTCGGCCAGGCTATCATCCTGGGCTGTTGCTGCGGATTTATCTCTACGGGTATTTGAACCAGATCCAGTCATCACGGCGGCTGGAACGAGAATGCGGTCGTAACCTGGAACTCATTTGGCTGACCGGTCGGTTGAAGCCGGATTTCAAGACGATTGCTGATTTTCGTAAGGATAACGGGCCTGCGATCCGCAAAACCTGCCAGCAATTTGTCGCCCTATGCCGCAACATGGGTTTGCTCGACGGCGATGTTGTTGCGATTGATGGCAGCCGCTTTAAAGCGCTGAACTCCAAGGCCAAGAATTACACGCGCGGCAAGCTGCGCCAGAAGCTCGATGAGATTGATAAAGCAATCGAGCGTTATCTGGGCGAGTTGGATCGTGCTGATGCGGTGTTTGAGCAGACGGGCACTGTGCTGCCAGAGGCCCGCATGGAACGCACCCTGAGAAAGCTGGAACATCTGAAAAAAGAGGCGGTCCGCTACCGATCAATTGAACAGCGCATGGATGAGACTGGTGAAAGCCAGGTCTCGCTCAGCGACCCTGACGCCAGATCAATGGCAACAACAGCGCGCATGCCGCGCATTGTCGGCTACAATGTTCAGACCGCTGTCGAAGCCGATCACCATCTGATCGTCGCACATGAAGTCACCATGCTTGGGTTTGATCGGGACGCTTTATCGATGATGGCGGTAGCCGCGGGCGATGAAATGACGACAGATCAACTCACGGCAATCGCGGACAAAGGCTACTACAAGGGGGAGGAAATCGTCGTCAGCGAAGAGGCTGGCATCTCGGTTGTCGTTCCTAAACCCATGACATCAAATTCCGGTGCGCGCGGCCAGTTTGACAAGGCAGACTTCGCGTATGACGCCGCAAAGGATGTCTACATCTGCCCAGCGGGCGAGGATTTGATTTACAGATTTACCAGTCAACAAGACGACAAAGCCATCAGATCATACTGGTCGGGCGCATGTGCTGATTGCGTCATCAAGGACAAATGCACGACCGGCAAGGAACGCCGCGTGCGCCGGTGGGAACACGAGGCTGTCCTTGAGCGCGTTCAGGCGCGGCTGGATGCCGACCCAGGCCAATTGGCTGTCCGAAGCATGACGGTAGAGCACCCCTACGGCACGATTAAATCATGGATGGGTGCCACGCATTTCAAAATGCGGACCCTGAAAAAGGTGGCGACGGAAATGGCGCTGCATGTGCTGGCCTATAACATGACCCGTGTCATGAACATCATGGGCATTCCGGCGATGATCGCGGCGATGAAGGCGTAAATGGCCTTGATTGCTCAAAATCCGCTCCCGAAAACACAGAAACCATCCTCAGATGCTCCCGCCGCCCTCGTGGCCCCCCGAGACGGACCAAATACTTCGCACGACTAAAAACACGCCCATACGGCGAGAACGACCGGTTTTTCCAAAAATAGTCGAGTTTTCACACACCCTCCGGACCTTGCGGTCATTCGCGAAAGGAGTCACCTGCTCGAATTTCGCCCAACAACGAAACAACAGCTTCTGCCCCGCCGTGGTGGTCAAGCCAATCAATCACCTGACAGGCTGAAGCCGTATAAATCGCCTCCGCCTTGGTAGCGCCAAGGCGTCGGAATGTTCGCTGATCAGAAGGCGGTTGCGCCCAATCTCCGGTTTTGCAGCCCGAAACTACGCCAGCCTCAATGTCCAGATAGCGGGTATCGTGCGAGATATAGACGGCGAGGCCCTCGTCAAACCATGTTGGAACAGCTTGTGAGAAGAACCGCCGATTGCTGCCGACCCTTTCGTGCAATTCCGCATGCGCAAGCTCATGCGCCAAGATGGTTGGGGTTGCCCCGTCAGGGTATACGAATACGAACAGGTTCATGTAAGCCATTGCAAGCGGGCGCGGCAGGCTGCGCATTCCGCAATCACCCGACAGGCAAAGCAGCCAGACCGGATCTGACATGCGCTCTGGGTAGAAATCCAGAACCATTCCTTCTGCCGTCGCAAGATCCTGCAACGCCGCGTCAATTTGTGCGTCAGTCGCCCGCTGATCGACATATATCTGCGGCGCAACCTGTCGAAACCCGGAACATGCCGGGAACAGATACGCCCTGACATGCGGTTCGGAATGCAGCAACCATGCCAGCGCAATGCTGAGCAATACGAAAACAAGTGCAATCAGGCGGCGCAGTGTCATTGATGGCACATCAGGTTTTGTCCTTCCGGCGTTGGTTTCTGCGCCAGATCAAAATCGGAATTCCGATGACCGACACGAAAAGCAAAACATCCACTGCAAAAGACAAAATTTTCACACGATAAGCCCGACAAGCACGGCAAGGGTTGATCCGCCTGTCAGATATAAGAACTTCAATCTGTTTTCTCAACGTTAAGCGCGGATGACCGGTGTGGGCCCTGCCTTGCGGCACTGCAGCATGCGAAACGCGGTCCGACCGGCAGTTGTGATGCGGACTAAAGGGTCATTCAAAGACTTGCCGTGCCCGGTTCCATTGGTAAGGTTGCGAGATGAGCGCACCTTATCGTCTGCCAGATGAGTTCGAGACAACCCGCTATCACCTTCGCCGCGTGAGGGAGGATGACGCACCGGTTATTTTTGACAGTTACGCCACCGATGTGGACGTCACACGCTTTCTTGGCTGGAAGCCTCATCGAAGCATCGCAGACACCTATGAATTTCTCGAACTAGCAGCGGCTGAATGGGATTTGGGAAACGGTTTCCCCGTAGTCGTATTTGATCACGCAACCGGGGGCTTTATTGGAATGTTTCACCCTAAGGTAATGGGTCACAAGGTGAACTATGGTTACGTTTTGCAGAAATCAGCTTGGGGAGAAGGCTGCGCCACAGAAGTGATGCGCTGGCTTGTAAAGCATGCCTTGGATCATCCTACGATTTACAGAGCGGAAGCCTTCTGTGACGTAGATCATCCAGCGTCGGCCAGGGTGATGGAGAAAGCAGGTATGGAGCGTGAGGGTATCCTGCGGCGCTACTTCAGGCACCCCAACATGTCTGAGGCGCCTCGCGATTGCATCATCTACTCGAAGGTCCGTTAAGGGCTCCTACCTGCCAGTGGCAAGCCCCGCAAGCGGGGCCAGGCTGCTGAGGCTACGCCCCGAACCCTGACAGCCATCGCTCCCTGATCCAATGCGCCCTGCCCCGTCTCTTCCAGAGCCGCGCCAGATCACTTGTCTCATGGTCGCCATGAATGACAGGTTTCGGCCCTGCGGGTCTGCATCCTTCTTGCAAGACCACCGTTGCCCTCGTTCGTGCACGGCTCTTGCCCGCGAAATCCGCGTATAGATGCACAGTGATAGATCAGGGGAAACCCGCGCGCGATTGCGCGGGTTGAGACTATTCCAAGGACAGCGCGGGGGATCGACGGGCCTATGGCCCGCTCACCGCCCGCGCTGACGATCTTTCTTTTCTTCTTGTCCGCCCAACAGACCTGAGCGAGCCGGTCAAGGGGCAAGCGCCGCGCGGGGCGCGTCGTCAGATCACCCACCCGTGTCCTCGACCTGCGGTCTGCGGGCCGCGCCAGTGGGTGGTCTGACCCCGTGACAGTCTCGCTCAGGCCCGTGGGTCGGGCTTCGCCCTCTCCCACTCTGTTCCGCCGAATACATGCGTATCCGGCAACAGATTGGCCGAGGCGCAGCCCATCGGCGGGAACAGGGACAAACCCCAACCGCACACATCGCTTGAGAGGATGAAAGATCATGACCGTGAAACCTTGGCAATCGTGGCACCATTTCGATTCAGCCGAAGATGCCATTGAATACCGCCGCGAACACGGCACAGGTGGCTGGATTTTCGAGATCAGCGACAATGGTGAAGCCGTGCTGTTCCCATGGCAGAGCACGCCCAAAGATATCTTCAATTCCGTGTTCGTGCATGGGCGCATAGGCCGTTTCATCGGCACAGATGAACGCAAAACATGGTCATATGACATGGCCGAAAAACTTGGCCTGTGAGGGGGAAATCATGGCTGTTACCATCCAATACCCCGCAATGGCCTATCGCTATGAAGGCCGCGTTCACCGCAAAGGCATGACCTCAAGCCGCACCATCATCAAAACCTTTGACCGCGCCCACTCGAGCACGGTCATACTGGCCGACACGCCAGACGCCATGACGCGCCTCGATGACATGCTTGAAGCCGCCTTCAAAGCCAAGATTGGCGCAACTGCCGCGTTCTATGATGCCGCCGCTTGGTTGAACGACACCGAAATCCTGTCATGCGCCAAGCGCGCGAAATGCCAGATCGTGCCCCCGATATAGGGGGGCGGTCATACTCAGGTCTGGTGTCCTGATCGCCCCAGGAGGACAAGCCCCCTGCCCCGATCAGGACGGGCGCTGCCCGCGCAGGGCCGCTATCGCGGGAAAGGTGTCGGGCGTCCTCGTTTAATGTGTCCGGCTGTTCACCCGTGCGCGGCTGCGCCGCGCGTCGGGGCCGGACGCAACCACCCCACACGGCCTTGTCATTCTACCACACCCGTCAAGGACGGCGCACCGCCAGGGGCGGTGCTTGCAAGCGGCCCTACAGGCCGTCCCTGACAGATGTGTCCAAATGCCCGCGACCGAGCGGGGCAGTTGAGCCTCGATTTTCTCCGTCACTTCACCTATATTCTCAAGGAGATCACAATGAGCGACATCGACATGAACCAAGCCCTCGCCAAAAAGCTCGACGCCGAAATCGTAAGTCTTCACGCGACAACGATGAAGCTTCATGCCGAGACGATGAACCTGCGCACCCAGAAGATCTGGTATCCAGTCTTCGTCGCAGGAACACTGCTCGCAGGCGGCGCAGGCGCTCTCGCCCTCATCTTGAGGCTCACGGGCGTCATCTGAACGATGCAACGCGGCTCTTCGGGGCCGCTTTTTGCATGTTATCGCGTGAGCCTGACCACCTGCCGACCCGCCGCATCGCGGGCAATCTCACCCTCATACAGATAATCAACAGAGCGCTTCAGGCGCACAAAATCATCATTCGCCAATTCGCGCCACCGCTCCCCTTCCGGCCAGCGGTTCAGCGCCGCGCTGCGCTCCGCGCGCTCCAAGCGCATCACAGCATCTTCCATCACCCGCACTTCGCGATCAACAATCGCGCGCGCCGATCCAATCAGTTCCGCCAGCACCGCGTTCAGTTCTCTCGACATCGCCTTGCCCCCGATTTCTTTCTTTTGCTCTCAGCGATTCTGAATCATTGCGAGTCGCGAAGCAATCGTTTCGACACGAATAATGACATCCTGCGACTGGCCTGACCTATCCCCTTAAAAATTGGGACAGCTTACATGTCGCGCCGATCCGTCAAGGCCAAGCCCTGCGGGGCGCTGCGCGCGCCTTGACAGACCGGCTTTCCCGACATGTCGCAACATCTCCATTTTCAAAAGGAGATAGGTCATGAAATACATTCGCAAACGTGCCACCAAACTTCGCATCGCTGCCGCAAAGTTGCGCCGCACCATCCGCCGACAGCTTCAGGCCATCGACATCAGCATCAGCATCGAGATCAACCTGATCTCCCTCAAGATCACATTCACCGCAAAGCGCCGAGACTGACCGGCGCTACCCGCGCAGATGGAGCAAACTGCAAACATCCGATGAAACCCATGGCTGAATCCTGTGTAAACGGTTAAAGACGTGCCAGTCTCATAACTCTGTCGAAGATCATAAACTGAGCTGAACCAATTAATTCCACAACGGAAAGCAAAATTGCGTATCCAGTCTTTGACCAAATTCCTGCTGGCACCAAAATGGCAACTTGAAACGCCGCGCGCCCTCAAGGAGCCGCTGTTTTTATGGCTTACTGCTGGTCAGGGCCGTTTGACCATTGCCAGCATGACGCGCGGCGTGCAACCGCACAACGCCATCTATATCCCCGCTGGTACCTTACACAGCTTCCATAACATGACTCGGGTTCAGGGTACCGCGATATACCTTGATCAGGACCATAGTCGTCTCGACCTGCCACAAGCGCCAGTACATCTGCGTTTACTCGATGTGAACAGCCAGTTTGAAGTGACGACTCTAATTGATTCGATGCGCCGCGAACTGGATGGCGACCGCCCCAAAGCCTTAGAAGCCGCACGTCTACAGCTTGGGCTGCTGAGCATCTGGCTGCATCGGCGTAGTCTTGATAATCGTGATGGAGCCCATACCCCACCCGACCTGAAAGCCAATGACCGGCTGACTGCACGCTTCACCTCATTGCTGGAAAGCAATTTCGGCCTTGCGTGGAATGTCAGCGATTATGCCGCGACTCTTGGCGTTACCCCCACACATCTGACCCGCGCCTGTCGCGCCAGTTGCGGGCGGACCGCACTGGAATTGATACAACGTCGCCGCCTATATGAAGCTTGCAATCTATTGCTGGAAACAAAAATCCCGGTGCAAGATATCTCGTACAGACTTGGCTTTTCAACACCAGGCTATTTTTCGCGCAGCTTTTTACAGACACTCGGCGCACCTCCCTCAACCTTCCGCAAAAACAGAGGCCGGGTGACGACATATTGATTGGTGCGTTATACGCGGCGCGGATCGTGCCGAGGAAGAGCGGACAAGACACCTACCTGCTTGATGCGCCATACAAGACTGGAGAGTGTCGTGTAGAGGTGACGCAGCCTAAAACTAGCTTCAACGCCCAGTGCAGAATGCCCTAGCTGACTCACCTCTGTCTATCGTCGGCACTCGGCATTTTGGGAGCACGCGCAGAGTCCGCGCTACGCGCGCTTAGGCGATCCCGCATGCGGGCCAGACCATTACCCGCCCGTCTTGGCCAAACGGTGCACGACCTCTATCGCAGCAGATCAAGGCAAGCCGCGCGCGCGTGCGGCTCTTGCGCGACGGTGGCTATCGCCAAGTATCCTCGACCCCGTAGGCTTCGAGCATATCTCGTGATACACACCCCATCGTTGCCCGCGCAGATGCAAGTGCGCTCCATGGCACGGGCTTCGGGCTGGATCAGGGCCGGCCCAGCATCATCGCAACACGAAGGCCAGTATCACCGATCAGCCAAAGCGGGTTTCAAGATGCCATGCCAGTGACAGGGAGAGTGACGCTTGACGGTAGGCGCCTGATGCCCTGAGATCGCCCCCTCTCTGTTTCTGGAAGATGCAATCTGGGCTGGCGCGGGCGGGCTGTTCCCGAAGCAAGCTTCGGCAAGCAGAAATACGGTTTCCCCCTTCGGCGGACCCTCCGCATTTCGGCTTGCAGCCCGCCCTGTTGCGCCAGCCCCTTTCGTTTGCATCGAAACAGAAAGGAACGATCCCATGTCAAATTACTACCGCGTCACCACCCCTGTCACCGGCACCGATGGCAAAACCCGCTTCCGCCAGATCGGTGTGGCCTTCCCTCAGCGCGATGACGCCAAGTCCTTCATGAAGATCCAGCTCGAAGCCCTTCCGCTCAATGGCGAACTGGTGCTATTCACCCCGCGTAACGGCGAGGATGACGACGTTACCGAATGAGGCCCGTTCCTCCCGGGCCTCGGGGTGGCGGCAATAGCCGCCGCCCCATCCCCTGTTCCAGGGGAGCCGCACCTAAACGCGCGACAATAGATCAGGGGAAACCCGCGCGCATGGACGCGGGTTGAGGTGATCTGAAGGACAGCGCGGGGGATCGACGGGCCTGTGGCCCGCTCAC
This sequence comes from Roseinatronobacter monicus, assembly GCF_006716865.1. NCBI lineage: Bacteria > Pseudomonadati > Pseudomonadota > Alphaproteobacteria > Rhodobacterales > Paracoccaceae > Roseinatronobacter > Roseinatronobacter monicus. The sequence continues at coordinate 106,367 of NZ_VFPT01000005.1, forward strand.
CGCCCGCGCTGACGATCTTGCTGTTCTTCTTGTCCGCCCAACAGACCTGATCGAGCCGGTCAAGGGGCAAGCGCCGCGCGGGGCGCGTCGTCAGCCCACCCACCCGTGTCCTCGACCTGCGGTCTGCGGGCCGCGCCAGTGGGTGTTCTGACCCCGTGACAGTCTCGCTCAGGCCCGTGGGTCGGGCTTCGCCCTCTCCCACTCTGTTCCGCCGAATACATGCGTATCCGGCAACAGATTGGCCGAGGCGCAGCCCATCGGCGGGAACAGGGACAAACCCCAACCGCCCATCGCTCAAGAGGACGAAACACCATGACCAGCACAGCCGAACTGACCCGCCACCCCAAACTGACCTTTACCGCCATTGATGATCTGACCACAGAAGCCCGTTTCAGCATGGACGGATGGGGCAGCGATATCGTGTGCAAATACTGGAAAGTTGAGAACCACGGCAGAAGTGACCCTTGGCGCTATGAGTTGGAAACCATCGAAGGTAAAGGCGGGGTGTTCTGTCACCCAAGTGAAGATGGATGCCGCCTGGCTATCGTGCGCCACCTGATCTATTTCGGGTTGATCGACATTCCCCAAGACAATCAGCATCTGGACGCGCGCAACACAGCTATCGCTGTCACGACCCAAGCCGCGCGCGAGCAGATGGCAGGCCCGCGCATTGGCGATTTCATCGAGATGACCGACGGCAGCTTGCAGCGCTTTTGCAACAAGACCAAACACGGGATGCAGACAACCGAAGGCGGCAGCTTTCACGTCACTTCAACAGGCACGGCCAGCTATTCAGGCGGATTGAACCCGCCGCAGATGATGGAGCGCATCGAGGACACAGGGGCCACCAAGCGCGGGCGGTTCTGGTTCTTCTCGCACGCGATCGCAGGCGCAGGGCGTGGCGTTGATGTCTTCCTTCCTTGCCGCGTCTATCGCCTCACTGAACTGAGCATGACCGAAGAAGAGGCGCGCAACCATCCAGCAGCGCGCGGCATGGCCGAGTTTTGGGGCGAGAACCACCCCGATCACTTGCGCCAGATTGCGAAGTTGATGGAAGGCCGACTGTAAGCGCTTTGCATCCCCGCGAAATTGCGGGGATGCCCACACCTTGAGAAAAAAGGCTGCAGCCATGAAAGACGCATTCTGCCGCATCGAAGGGCGTGAGATCACAGATCACGAGGCCCGCGCCATTGTCAAAGCCATCGCGAACTTGCGCGCTGTCTTCGCACCCTTTGTCGCGGCCAGCCCCGATACAATTCCCAACTATGCCAGCGTGCCCTACAGGCCCAAGGGCAGCACAAAATCCTACCAGATCACCCCCTGCCCGAAGCGCGGCGCTGGTTTCTACATTGTCGCCATCACCCCGCATGATAAAAATCATTACGGAATGCCGCTTTACCAGCCCGAGACTGTCACGGTCTGGCTCGATATCGCGCCGCTCTACGTGCCGACGCGAAAGGAAGACTGTCATGATCTGGAAATCTGCTAAACTCCTGATCGCATTTTACCGCGACAAGAACCAGCGCAAGCGGCGCATCCCTTATCTATGGGGGCCAAAGGGGGCCGAGGCAGGGATCACGGATCGCGAAAAATCCGATCAGGAAACATTCGTTCTGATAGAGGACGCCAAAGGCGCGCGCGATATCCAGATCAAATTCCGGCCCGAGCATATCGTCATCCGCCGCGATGCCGGTGACTATTGGCACGGGCTGGTGATCACAGATCACAGCATCAAAGCCCGCGTTGCAGGGCGCATCATTGAAATCGGGCATGATGGTGCTGTGAAATCCATCAGCGCCGATGACACCGAGAGCGACAAAACCATCGTCGAGGCCGATGGCACCGTCTTCAAATGGACGGATCTGGCCGAGATCGTCATCTCAGGCGACGGGGCCGAGGTCTCGCACCGTCAGCCCGACCAGTTCACAGCAATCACACCGCAAGGCACTATCACCAAAGCCTTGCGCTGAACCCCTTTCCTCTAGCGATGGAAAACCACCTGCCCACGCCAGTCGGGGGCTTTTTATGTGCAGATCAGGGCGGGCGCTGCCCGCGCAGGGGGCTTGGGTGAGCGCAGACGCGACTTAGGGTGAAAGACCTCTTGATTAATTGGCAAAAGAGGTCGATCTAAACGTCTCAACAGCATGCCACACCAAAACATTCAAGGATTACCATGTTTTATAAAGACGAACGCCTCGCGTTGTTTATTGACGGCGCAAACCTTTTCGCAGCAGGGAAAGCGCTAGGCTTCGACATTGACTACAGGCTCCTGCGTCAGGAGTTCGCACGTCGCGGCAAACTGCTGCGCGCTTTCTATTACACCGCGTTGCTGGAAAACGACGATCATCAACCAATGCGTCCATTGACAGATTGGCTGCAATACAATGGATATTCCTTGGTGACCAAGACCGCAAAAGAATACACGGATTCAATGGGCCGGCGTAAGGTAAAGGGCAACATGGATATCGAGCTGGCTGTGGATGCAATGGAACTTGCGCCACACCTGGATCATGCTGTCTTATTCTCAGGCGACGGGGATTTCCGTCCGCTGGTCGAAAGCTTGCAGCGTCAGGGTGTTCGTGTGTCGGTGGTGTCCACCATCCGCAGCCAGCCGCCCATAATTGCAGATGAATTGCGCCGCCAGGTGGATAATTTCATCGAACTTGACGAGTTGCGTGACGTTATTGGCCGCCCTCCGCGTGAGCCTCGCAGTGATGCGCCGCGCGAAGAAGAGCAGATGGAGAGCTGATCGAACTGGCCGTGTTGTCAGCAATCACACCGCAAGGCACCATCACCAAAGCCTTGCGCTGAACCCCTTTCCTCTAGCGATGGAAAACCACCTGCCCCTCGCCAGTCGGGGGGCTCTTTTTGTCTGGCACTGTAGCTTATAGTTGACAGATTGCGGGGTGATAACTATAAGCTACACATGGCGAATGAAATCCGCATCACTCCTACGTTTTCCGAGTGGCTTGACGGTCTCAAAGACCACAAAGCGGCCGCCTTGGTATCGGCCAGAATCGAACGCCTCGGCTATGGCTTGCTCGGAGATGTGAAGGTGTTTGACGGGATCGGAGAGCTGCGGATCGACTACGGTCCTGGCTATCGGGTCTATTTCTGCCGCCGTGGCGGAACGCTCTACATCTTGTTGTGCGGTGGGGCCAAGAGAACGCAGGATCGAGACATCAAACGCGCCAAGAAAATGGCAAAGGAGATTGGTTATGACCATTGAAACAGTGCCCTTTGACGCAGCCAAGTATCTTGCGGAGCCGGAGGCGCAAGCCGTTTTCTTGCGCGATGCGCTGGAAACAGGTGATGCTGGATATATTGCCCATGCGCTTGGCGTGATTGTGCGCGCGCGCGGCATGTCGCAGGTTGCCCGCGATGCAGGCTTAAGCCGCGAGGCGCTTTACAGGGCGCTCTCTCCCACAGGCAACCCCAGGCTTTCGACCCTCTTGGGCGTCACCAAGGCGCTCAATATCCGGCTTGAGGCTTCAGCACTTCCGACAACACCTAACGGTGCGCAGTAAGGGCGGGAGTTTGGCTACCTCCGCTTGCGTTTCTGTCTCTGTATATCCTGACAGATCATAGATGAAACCCGCGCGCATGGACGCGGGTTGAGACTATTCCAAGGACAGCACGGGGGGTCGACGGGCCTGTGGCCCGCTCACCGCCCGCGCTGACGATCTTTCTTTTCTTCTTGTCCGCCCAACAGACCTGATCGAGCCGGTCAAGGGGCAAGCGCCGCGCAGGCGCGTCGTCAGATCACCCACCCGTGTCCTCGACCTGCGGTCTGCGGGCCGCGCCAGTGGGTGGTCTGACCCCGTGACAGTCTCACTCAGGCCCGTGGGTCGGGCTTCGCCCTCTCCCACTCTGTTCCGCCGAATACATGCGTATCCGGCAAATCAGATTGGCCGAGGCGCAGCCCATCGGCGCAAACAGGGACAAACCCCAACCGCCCATCGCTTGAGAGGATGAAAGACTATGCCCGAACTCGCTTGCATGACCGTTTACCAGTTTTCCGAATTGTCAGACGCCGCCAAGGAAAAAGCCCGCGACTGGTGGCGCGCTGGTGGCATGGATTATGACTGGTGGGACAGCGTCTATGATGATTTTGGCCGCATCTGTGAAATCCTGGGTGTTGACCTCAAAACCCGCGACATCAAACTGATGAACGGACGCACACGGCAGGGGTTCTGTCGCAAATATCTCGTGCATGCGGGTAGCACGGCATGATGCGGCGCTGTAGAAGCTGACTTCGCAGTGATGATTGGATGGAAACGATGATTGACTTCAAGGGCGCACATTACCCGAAATCGGTGGTCTTGTTCGCAGTGTTTTTCTATCTACGCTACCCTGTGTCCTATCGTGACCTCGAAGAGATAATGCAGGAGCGCGGTGTCGATGTTGACCACGCAACCCTGAACCGTTGGGTGGTCAAGTACTCCCCATTGATTGCGGCAAAAGCTCAGGCGAAAAAGCGTCCGACGGCCATCTCTTGGCGGATGGATGAGACTTACATCAAGGTTAAGGGCAAGTGGATGTATCACTACCGCGCGGTGGACCGGAACGGCCAAACCCTTGATTTCATGCTATCTGAGCGGCGTGACAAGCCGGCGGCGCGGCGCTTCTTCCGACGTGCAATCGGCAACAACGGCATCCCCGACCGCATCGTTATCGACAAAAGTGGGGCAAATCTGGCGGGCCTGGAAGCCGTGAATGTGACCCTCAAATTCACAGGAACTGGGCAGACCATCAAGATCCTGCAGGTCAAATACCTGAACAATATCCTCGAGCAGGACCACCGGTTCATCAAGCGCATCACAGGTCGAATGCTCGGCTTCAAGGCATTCCATTCGGCGTCTGCTACGCTTGAAGGAATCGAGACCGCGCATATGATCCGTAAGGGACAATTCGGCGCCAACGGCATGACCGCATTCCAGCAGTTCGCCCAGCTCGCAGCATAATTATGTCCAGCGCCAGCCTGATCTCAACCTGACTGAAAATTTGCGACAGAACCCTCTCAGGTATCAAACCCCTAATTCGATATTCACGGCAGAACTACCCAACCGATGACCCGTACGACAAGACCTGGTTTAGGCACTCTGCAATGCGGCCTCGGCCTCAGTTTCTGTGCCATGTGCGGCACGTTCTCGATAAGGTGTCGTCTGGTACTGTGCGCGGTAGCATTTCGAAAAGTGGGACGGAGCCGTGAACCCTGTTGCGATCGCCACGTTAATGACGCTCATATCTGTCTGCAGTAGCAGGTGGCGTGCTCTTTCTAGACGCAACTCCATGTAATAGCGCTTAGGGCTGCGGCTCAGATAGCGCCGGAAAAGTCGCTCAAGCTGACGAGTGGATATATCCACTTCACTGGCCAGGTAAGAAGGACTGACCGGGTCTTCGATATGGTTTTCCATTAATTCTATCACACGTGCCAGTTTCGAATTACGCACCCCAATGCGGATAGGAATTGACAGCCGCTGCGTGTCACTATTTGTGCGAATCGACGAATAAATCAGTTGGTCGGCCACCGCATGAGCGAGATCGGCTCCTCGGGCATTTGTGATGACAGTAAGCATCATGTCCAATGGCGCAGTCCCGCCTGCCGCTGTCAGGCGTTTTCTGCTGATTACAAAAACAGACTTATTCAGCTCTATTTCCGGAAAACTCTCGGTCAGGGCGTTGTGGTTTTCCCAATGTATCGTGGCGCGATGCCCATCCAGAAGCCCGGCTTTTGCCAGAGCCCATGCCGCTGTGCAAATCCCTGCAATCGTGTTGCCATGACGGGCGCGTTTTCGCAACCAAGACAAGATCGCCGGGGTGGTCGCACGCTGCACATCTACCCCTCCGCAGACAACGATCATGGCGTCATTACAAATATCGCCCAGGCCTGCCGTTGCACTGACCTGCGTTCCATTTGAGCAGGTGACTGCATCACCCGTTTCACTGATCAGTTTCCAGCTATAAAGCCGATTGCCCGCCACTCGATTTGCAAGGCGTAAAGGCTCTATGGCAGCTGAATATGCCAAGAGTGAGAAGCGGTCCAAGAGTAAAAATATAAACTGTTGATGCGGGGCATCGATAGGATGTAGAGAAGCGCGGGGGGTAGAGAGCGTTGCCATGTTTTTGATCACGTAAGAATGAAGCTGACCGGCTCAAAAACAACTTTCATCTATGTGATGCAAGTTAAATTATTTGCTGTATGAGAGGCGGTCGCGGAATTTTGGACCAGTTGTATCCCCAGCCGATCATTCGCGGTGAGGCAGTGAGAACATTAATGACGTAACTCTGGTCGGGACCGCGCCCGCTGCCAATTCAGTGAGGCTATTGAGCTTTGTGGTCGCGCCGAAATAAGTTCCATTCTTCGTGAACGCTGCCATCGGGAAGCTGACACCATCCTGTCAGACCACCTGGCTCGGGGCGTATTTCGACCTTACCGCCCAGCTTGGCACAAAAGACCGATGCCGGATTCGCGTGGCCAATTACTGGCATTTGCATAGGCGGGCCTAGCGGTTTCGTCACACATCCAGCTAACGGCGACCCCAAGCTACGGAACAAAATCCAACGCATCATATATCTCGACATTTAAAACCCGGGGGGGGGTGTATCGCAGGCAGTGTTGCAACATTTCGGGCATAACGACAGGATCCTCTCCCTTGCTGTTGGAGCGTTGGCTGTGCTGGGCGAAATCATTGGGTAGTATCGGGCAATCCACAAACAAACTGCCCGATACGATTTTCTTTAACGCACGACGAAAACCGACACTTTGGCATGGGCCGCAATATACCCCCCATGAGAGGAAAAGATATATTCCATCAGGCCGGGTTGATGGCTGGCCATCACGACCAGATCGGCGCCGACCTGCTCGATTGCAGACAACAGCTTCCGGTCGACCTCGGCCTCTGGATCGGCTGAACTAAGGTTGAGCGCTGTTGCCGAAATGGCATATTCTTCAGCCTTGCGGTCCGCGAATTCCTGCAATTTTTCGCCGTATTCGCTGTAAGATTTCGCTATCTCGGATGGCAACTCTCCTGACACGCTGACGAAGCATATTTCTGCCTTGTGATCGCGTGCCATGCCGCAAGCTAGATCAACCGCCTTTCTGAGAGTGTCGCGGTGAACAAGATCGATTGGCACCATTATCCTTGAAAACATTCAGACCTCCTTTGGTGGGGTTCCGGCCGGGCGGCAGGACAGATTGTCTGCGCCCGGCCATGCATTAGAGCGTTTGATCATTCTGCTGGTTCAGCGACACCATGCTTTGTGCGCCGGTGGTCGTTGAACAGCGCTTTGCCCAGTGAGATGCACATCAACACCATGATTATCGTGAACGGCAGCGCGCCGATGATCATGGCATCCGACAGTGCATCCATGCCACCACCGCCCGCGATCAGAAGCACAGCGATCACCGCGGTCAGGATGACCCCCCAGATGATGCGGTGGCGGATGCCGGTTTCCGCCTGACCGCCGGACATGATGGTGTTCATGACCAGAATGCCGCTATCTGCCGACGTGACCAGAAAAGTCAGGATCAACACCACGCTCATGATCGTGATCCCGGTCAACAAACCGCCATCAATCATGTGACCGAGGGTGACAAACAGCTTTGCCGTGTTGGAGGCAGCGATGATGCTGCCATCGGCGACGCCTGACAATTCCAGATCAATTGCAGTGCCACCCAGAATGGTCATCCAGGCAAAGCAAACCAGTGATGGCGCGATGACGGCACCGAGCACAAACTCGCGAATCGTCCGGCCACGGGAAATGCGCGCCAGAAACAGGCCCACGAATGGCGCAAATGCAATCCACCATGCCCAGTAGAAGGTGGTCCAGCCGGCCTGCCATCCGAACAGGCGGCCATCGGTGCCTGCGGCATAAAGCGCTGCCGAAGTTTCGGCGGGTAGTTCTGCCATTGAGGCTGGCAGGCTGTCGCGGAAGCCGTCAAGCGAGCCCCAGGCATTGGTTGCCCCGCCATATACCGCAGCAAGATCCTCACCGCTCAGGCCCGATTGCAGCACAGCAGGTGCGGCGGCAAAGGCTTCCAGAGATTGCGGGGCGTGGGCACCAAAGCTCAGGTACAGGAAGTTCAGAATATAGTCGACCAGCGCGGCGCCATAGGTTGTCATGGCAAAAACGAACGACCCGAAGATGACGAAAGTCATGATCAGGATGAATGACATCACCAGATTGGCGTTCGACAACCACTTGATCCCGCGCCCTACGCCCGAGACGGCAGACAGAATAGACAGGCCCATGATGACGACCAATCCAGCGATCAGCCCGACTGTCGCGGGTGCAGGTGCATCCCCGGTCATGTTCATCATCCATTCCATACCGGTGATCGCATACAGCCCGTCCACGAATTGACTGACCCCGAAGCCGATAGTCACGGACACCCCCAGGATCGTGGCAACGACCCCGACCACATCGACCACATGGCCAAACGGACTGTTGATGAAACGACCAAACAGCGGTGTCAGGGCAGTGCGGATAGTCAGCGGCATGCCCCGTGTGTAGGCGTAGTAGCACAGGCTCAGGCCAGTGGCGACATAGATGGCCCATGCGTGAAAGCCATAATGCAGGAACGTGTAGCGGTATCCTGCTTGCAGGCCTTCGACCGTGTTGCCTTCGACATTGCCAGTCACGGTTTCGGGGTTCGACCCCCAAAGCCCCAATGGCTCGGCGGTGGCAAAAACCATCAGCCCGACACCGAGACCGGCCCCGAACATCATCGCGAACCATGAAAAGGTCGAGAATTCGGGTTTTTCACCTTCCTCTCCGAGCACGCGCTTTCCTGTTTGCGGGATAAGCGCGATCACAAACAGAAAGAAGGTGAACATGCCGACAGAAAGCACGTAGAATGTGTTGAACCCTTCGAGTAGCGTCCATTTAAAGCTGGAAAGCTGCGCACCGGCTGATAATGGCCAGATCAGTGCCCAAAGTACGATCCCGACCATGATGGCCTTGGAGATGGTCGCGATGGGGATCGAATGCCCCTCATAGAAACCCTGCTCGGCTGTTGTAATATCAACATCCGTAAACGGTGGCTTTATGGCCATGATTGTCCCTCTCTGTTGTGTTTCGGGTCAGCGGAAATTCCTGATCCCTTGGTCGATAATTGTGATTGGCGTCTTCCGCGCCATTGATGTGTTCAAACGCATTGCAACATCCTTGCGAAGCAATGGCGGCAGGGGGGGGCTGTAAGCGACACTCTCGTGTCCACCGGCGCCATCTAAGGGGTAGCCCGATGACGGTACAGTCGCCCAAAGCTCCAGCGCATTCAGATACCGTATTGGGGCACGGCTCGAATCACGACGGTTGTGAATTGAAATTTCAGGTTAGTTGAGGTGTCGTTGCCCTTGGCACACTGGGCAGCGTGTTAAACGGGGTCGCGCTGTGAAGCCCGCTCCAAAATATCTATGCTTAGAAGGGGGCTAATGGGCAAAACTTTGTGGTCGACTTGGTGGGGTAGGGTTTCGGAACAAGGCGGGACCCACCATGGATGTAAGCTTTTTTGTCGAAACGACGTTTGACGATGGAGAAACCAAGACGCGCAATATCGGTCGACTTCGCCGTGCGCCGGACGAATTCGGTTCCGAGAATTTGGGCCTTCTTCTCGAGGACGCAAAGACCTTGTTGAGGCGCTTGCAGGAATGATTGCGCAAGATCAGCCTCGGTGAGGCTTTGGGGGCTCGCCGGAAATGCGATGACTGTGGCAAACGACGCGCGATCCATAATGATCGACGCCGTATTCTTGACACGCTGTACGCGCGAATTCGGGTGAAGTGGCCAAGGCTTCGACGCTGCTTGTGCCAACCGGCTGTGATCACGTCATCTGGGCCGAAATCACCACTTGCCGGGTTGTCTTCTGAGCGCGCTACTCCCGAACTTCGGTGCCTTCAGGCTGAATTGGGGGCGAGGCACTCGTTTCGGGAAGCCGCTCGATTGATCGAAATGTTCCTGCCCTGTTCGGCTCAGTTAAACACGACCGTTCGAAATCGCTTGGGTCGCATCGACGACGAGCTAAGCCACGACGACGCAAGCCAAAGAGACGCGGATACGATGGTACCGCCCTCCCCACCGACCGTTTTCCTGGATGGTGCGCACACACGATATCGGCCTGAATACCAGAAACGCCACATGGATGTCGTGGTCGGCAAGGTTGAAAGCCCCAATATGAGCCGGCGGTTTGGCCTCGTACAGCAAGCCGCTAGTTCTCCTGAAAGGCAGCTACGACATGACCTGATCGCGCAAGGCTGGGAAGGTCAGAGCAAAGTGACCGCTATTTCAGAGGGCGAACCTGGACTGCCGAATTTGGTGATGCGTGCCGTTCGAGGTTCCGTCACGCACATACTGGACTGGTGGCATATCTCGATGCGGGTCAAGCACATTGAAAACGCGGTGCGGGAACTTATTCAATCGAAGGGCTTTTCAGGGTTGCCGCTCTTTTTCGAGCGACCTGCCGATACATTGCGTTGGTACCTTTGGCACGTCAAAGTGATGACCGCCGCGACAATCCTTAACGTTCTTCAGATCGATTGCGACCGTCTGCACGCCTAAACCCGAGAATTACGAGAAGCGGCCAAAGGCGTGCGGGCCGCGCAGCTGGCCCACCTGCGCGCACTTTCTGACCAACTTTACCCGAGCCTGCGCATCTATCTTTTTGACGCCAGGCGCGTGTTTTCATCGCACCTGACAGTTTTTGGCCCCTTGATTGCCACGCTCTACCTTGGGCGGCACTATCTTGCCTTCCGTGACCGGGCGCGGATCGACGCCTTTAGCGAACACTTTGACTGGCTGATACGTGAAGCTGACATTACGGCCCGCGAGCTGCCGCATTACCTTGACACACTGAACGACGATGCCGAGCGTGAATAGTAGGCCGCATAATTCCAAACGCCGATAGACGTCAGGCTTTGCCAGCCATCCTGAACTTGCCAAATCGGGCGCGTTGTCTGTGTCGAGTATTGCTGACACGCGCCAGAATAGAATACAAACCACAGTCAGCGTTACATCTCTGCGGCTGCTTAATTTCGGCGCGCCAAATAATCGCGGGTGAATGCAGCGTAACCCGGGGCGGTGACTCCCAAACGATCACGGATGAGGGCGTGAAGTGCAGGCAGGCGGTGGAACGGCACCTGCGGGGCAAGGTGATGCTCGACATGAAAGGGCATGTTCCAGGCCAGCGCACGAACCGCTCGGGTAGTAAAGGTGGTGCGCGTGTTTTCCAATACGTTCGCTACTTGCGGGCAGTCCCCATGTTCGGCCAGAAGGTATAGCCGAAGCGCAGGCTGACCAAGCAGGCAGGGCATAATCCAAAGCCACAGCAGCAGGGGCGACCACAGCAGCGTCAATAGCGCCATTGTGTAAATCGCGATAAGGACTCGGGCTTCTCGCTCTGCGCGGCTGCGAATTGTGGCGGGCAACCACGCTGGAGCCTCGCGGCCGGTCGCAAGGCGGATCAATAATGCTATCTGAGTACGCCAGTAAGGAATGCCGCTTACATGCCACAGCCATCGCGCGCGGGTCTGCAGGACAGGCCCTTCCAGTTCAGGATCACCAGCGCGATTGGTATGCCGGTGATGGGCAAAGTGGAACGGCCGGAACCACAAGAAGGGATTCAGGATCAGCAGGCCGATACCATGCCCCACAAGATCGCACAGTCGGTCGCTGGCAAAGGGGGTGCGGTGCGTGCATTCGTGCTGCAGCGTGAACAGGAACACGATCAATACGCCATGAACCGGCAGCGCCAGCCACCATAACGGTGGTTGCAAAGTGATCAGAGTTCCCGTCACAAGAATCGCACCCAGATGACCAGCCAAATGCGCCAAACCCGGCGCGTTTGCGCGGGCAACCAGCGCAGCGCGGGCTTCTTCCGGTAGATCAGCAATTGACGCGCTCATAAGGCATCTCCAGTCATGTCAAAGGCGGATCAACTGAACCGGGTTGGTCTGGACAGACAATCCTAGGCCACGGTCATAACGCAAGTGCTTCTTCACCGCTTTGCCACATAATCATGCCTTTATGCGTTCCGATTTGGGATCATACATCGGCGTCAGGCTGGCGGTTGCGTCAAAGACCTGACCTGCAACCATGATGCCATAACGTGACGCCATCATTTCGTCCGGGCTTTCGCCACCATATGCGCAGGGCACATAGCCCATGCCGATGGCACCACCAAGCTGGTGGCCGTAATTGCCTGAACTCAGATATCCCACGATCGCGCCGTCGCGCAAGATCGGTTCATTGTGAAACAACAGCGGCTCGGGGTCGGTCAGGCGAAACTGCACCATGCGGCGCGCCAGCCCCGTTTCGCGCTTGCGCAGCACCGCGTCACGTCCCAGGAAATCGCCCTTCGCGGTTTTCACCGCAAAGCCAAGCCCCGCTTCCAGCACATGGTCTTCATCCGTGATGTCATGGCCGAAATGGCGATAGGCCTTTTCGATCCGGCAACTGTCCATCGCGTGCAGCCCACATAGTTTCAGCCCGACCTCGGTGCCTGCCTCGACCAGGGTTTCGAACACATGGGCGGCCTGATCGGTGCTGACATACAACTCCCACCCCAACTCACCGACATAAGTGACCCGGTGCGCGCGTACCAGCCCCATGCCGATCTCGATCTCTCTCGCAGTGCCGAATGGGTGCGCCTCATTCGAGAAATCATCGGGCGAGACAAGCCGCAGCAGGTCGCGCGATTTCGGTCCCATCACCGGCAAAACAGCTTCGCCCGCCGTGACATCAAGTATCGTCACATGGCGGTCATCCGCGTGGCGGCGCAGCCATGCCAGATCACGTTGCAAACTGGCGCCGGGCACGACCAGCAGGAAGGACGTCTCGCCCAGCCGCGTCACTGTCAGATCGCTTTCAATCCCGCCGCGCGCGTTCAGCATCTGGGTATAGACCAGCCGCCCGACCGCGACATCTATCTGATTGGCGCAGATATGCTGCAAGAAGGCCAGAGCATCCGTACCGTCCACGCGGATCTTGCCGAAAGAGGTCATGTCCAGCAACCCGACACCCGTGCGCAGCGCCATATGTTCCGCGCGCTGGTTGTCGAACCAGTTCTGGCGCTTCCATGAATAGCGGTATTCACGTTCCTGCCCGTCATTGGCGAACCAGTTGGCGCGTTCCCATCCTGCAACCTCGCCAAAGACCGCGCCGCGCGCTTTCAAGTGGTCATGTAGCGCCGAGCGGCGAATGCCGCGGCTGGTGGCCATCTGGCGATAGGGGAAGTGGTCGGCATAGAGCAGACCCAGCGTTTCAGACACGCGCTCTTTCAGATAGCGGCGGTTCTTCTGGAAGGGTTGGGCGCGGCGGATATCGACCTCCCACAGATCGAAGGGCGCTTCGCCATCGTTCATCCATTGCGCCAGCGCCATACCCGCCCCGCCCGAGGACGCAATCCCGATCGAGTTATACCCCGCCGCGACCCAATAGCCGCGCAACTCGGGCGCTTCGCCAAGATAGTAACGGTCATCGGGCGTGAAACTTTCCGGCCCGTTGAAAAACGTGTGGATCCCGGCATCGGCCAGCATCGGCATACGGTTGATGCTCATCTCCAGGATCGGTTCGAAATGGTCGACATCCTCGGGCAATTGGTCGAAGCAGAAATCCTCCGAAATCCCGTTCATACCCCAGGGTTTCGCCTTTGGCTCAAACGCGCCCAGCATCATTTTTCCGGCGTCTTCCTTGTAATAGGCGCATTCATCGGGCACGCGCAGTACTGGCATCTGTGTCAGCCCGGGGATGCCTTCGGTCACGATGTAGAAATGTTCGCAGGCATGCAGCGGCAATGTGACCCCGTTTTGCGCGGCCAGATCACGGCCCCACATGCCGCCGCAATTCACCACCAGATCGGCAGCAATATGGCCCTGCTCGGCACCCTGCACCCAATCGACCCCTGTAACGCGACCATTTTGTTGGGTGACCTGCGTGACCTTGACATGCTCGGCAATCAGCGCGCCGTTGTTACGTGCGCCTTTGGCCAGCGCCAGCCCAATATTGCCTGGATCAGCTTGTCCATCCAGCGGCAGATGCACGCCCGCCGTCACGCCGTCGATGTTCAGATGAGGATAAAGCGTCTTGACCTCGGTGGGGGACAGTTCATTAACATCGACGCCAAAAGCGCGGGCAAGGCTGGCCTGGCGCAGAATTTCTTCCTTGCGTTCCAACGTCAGCGCGGCGGTGATCGACCCGCATTGGCGAAACCCGGTGGCAAGGCCGGTCTCGGCTTCCAGCCGCGTGTATAGATCGGCGGAATACTTTGCCAGCCGCGTCATGTTCTGGCTGGCGCGCAACTGCCCCACCAGTCCCGCCGCGTGCCATGTCGTGCCTGATGTAAGCTGTTTACGCTCCAACAGGACAATATCCGTCCAGCCCAGTTTGGCCAGATGATAGGCGACCGAACAGCCCGAAATGCCGCCCCCGATAATGACGACGCGGGCTTTGGCGGGAAGTGTAACCATTGGCGGCAATCCTTGCAGGCCCGCACGGGCGGGGATGATAAGGCCAAGTGTTGCCATCTTGAAAATGAAATTTCAAATATTAATTTCATTTTGAGTATATTTTACCAAACTATTCTATCTTGGCGAAAATCCTTGCGTCGCAATGTTGATGGTTTACCAATGCGGGCAGGAGCGAAGGTATGAAATCCGCATGAGCAAACAGATCGGTGACGATATCCGTGCCCTGCGCAAGGCGCGCGACATGACCCTGAAGCAGCTTGCGACCGCAATCGGCCGTTCCCTTGGTTGGCTTAGCCAGATCGAGCGCGGTCAGACCGTGCCTTCGGTGCGCGATCTGGCGCAGATTGCTGACACTCTGGGCATCAACATCAGCGTATTCTTCCGCTCTGCAAACCGCGCCGAGGCCGAGCGCGGCCTTGTCTTGCGCGCCGATGACCGCGTGCCTATTGGATCGACGGAAAGCGGCTTGACCGAAGAGTTGCTTTCGCCCTCGCTGTCAGGGTCGTTCGAGATGATCAAATCGGTTTTTGCCCCGCATTCCGACAGCGGCGGGCGCGTTCGGGCGCGTGACCGCGAAGATGGCGGGGTGTTGGTCAGCGGCAGGCTGTCTTTGACCATCGACGATCTGGAACTCAAACTGAATACGGGCGACAGCTTCCAATTCAACAATCGCGACTACGCGTGGTCAAACCCGCATTCCGACCCTGCGGTCGTGATCTGGATCATATCACCGCCTGTCTATTGACGCGCTGACCCCAAATCGCCTGGCCTGCTGCGCATCGCAAGCGGGCTATACGTCGCGCAACATATCCTGTCACGTCGGCAAGGCCGCAACTGACGCCTGACCGACACTTTGCACGCTGGCAAAGGGCAATGCGCAGGTTCGTCACGCGTGGCTGGGAAGAAGACTTCCGGTAGAGGGCCCCGCATTCAAGCGCAACGAACGAAGAAGTCGACAGGGGAACATGGCTGATCTGCCAGATCTTGGCCGTGTCTTTCGTTGCACGAGGCTGCGGTCTCAGGCCAGATTGCGCAGAATGTCCGCAAGCTTGCCGAACAATGTGTGAATCTCGTCCTCGGTGATGATGAAGGGTGGCGACAGCGCGATGATGTCGCCTGTAACGCGGATCATGAGGCCTTTTTCCCATGCGAGCTTCATCGCTTCGGCCCCCCGCGCCCCAGGCGCACCTGGCCGCGGTGAAAGTTCGATCCCGGCAACAAGGCCAAGATTGCGCAGGTCGATCACGTTGGGCAGCCCCTTCAGGCTATGCACCGCCTCTTCCCATAGCGGAGAGAGGGTCGCCACACGCGCGAACATGTCGTTTTGGCGATAGGACTTCAGCGTTGCCAAAGCAGCGGCGACCGCCATTGGGTGCGCTGAATACGTATATCCATGGAAAAGCTCGATGGGAACTGTCGCATGTTCCATCGCTGACTTGTAGATCGTTTCATCAACGATCACCGCGCCCATCGGAATGACGCCATTGGTCAGTCCCTTCGCAGTGGTGATGATGTCGGGTTTCACGTTGAAATATTCCGCCGCGCTCGCAGTTCCAAGGCGTCCATAGGCGGTGATAACCTCATCAAAGATAAGCAGGATGCCGTAGCGATCACAGATCTCGCGCAAGCGCTTGAGATACCCGACTGGGGGCATCAGTACACCGGTAGAGCCCGCCATCGGTTCGACGATGACCGCGGCAATAGTGGACGGATCGTGCAATTCGGCAATCCGGATCAGGTCGTCAGCCAGTTCCGCGCCATGCTCTGGGCAACCACGCGAAAACGCGTTGCGCGCAAGGTCATGAGTGTGGCGCATGTGATCGACGCCGGTCAGCATGGTCCCGAAATGCTTGCGGTTGTTGACGATCCCACCAACCGAAATGCCGCCAAAACCGGTGCCGTGATAGCCCCGTTCACGCCCGATCAGGCGCGTCCTTGCGACATCGCCGCGGACACGGTGGTAGTGCAGCGCGATTTTCAGCGCCGTATCCACAGATTCCGACCCCGAGTTCGTGAAGAACACATGGTCGAGCCCTGTCGGGAATAAGTTAGCCAACTGTGCCGCCAGTTCGAAAGCCTGCGGTGTGGCAAAGTTAAAGTGCGGCGCATAGTCAAGCGTGGCAATTTGGCGTTGCACCGCCTCTACGATCAGGGGGTCATTATGGCCGGCGTTCACGCACCACAGGCCCGCAGTCGCATCCATCACCTGCCGTCCGTCATGGCTGGTATAATACATCCCGTTCGCGGCCGTGATCAGCCGAGGGTCTTTTGCGAAATCCCGGTTTGCGGTGAACGGCATCCAGAAACTGGAAAAGTCATTCGGGGTGGCGACGCGGTTCATCTGACTGTCCTCTCTCCCATGGATGACTTCGGTTCCTAGCATGCTTCCATAATCGATCAATCCTGATTTGATCGACACAACTTCCTTGCTGAAAACGTTGAAATAAGTTATCAATTGCTTTCGATAGAAAGCGGTAAATCACATCGTGAACGCTACATCTTCGCATGATGCCATGGTCGCGCGCCGCCTCAGGGTCGTTCGGCAATCCAAGGGATTGTCACAGCGCGAGCTCGCGCGGCGAACCGGGGTCGGCAGCGGAACGATCAGCCAGATCGAGTCCATGGCCACCCAGCCCTCGGTCTCGGTACTCAAGAAGATACTGGATGGTATCCCGATGGACCTTGCCACGTTCTTTACCTTCGAATTATCCACGGTTGAAACGCCTGTGTTTCGGAAGGGCGAATTGATCGACATCGGTGCCCCGGGTTTGAAGTACCTGCTTGTGGCCGCATCGCGTTCAAACCGAAAGCTCCAGATGCTCCACGAATTCTATCAGCCGGGACGCGACTCCGGGCGTAGAGTCCTGAGCCATGAGGGCGAGGAATGCGCAATTGTGATCGCAGGGAAGCTGGAGCTGACGGTTGGTGACGAGACGTTCTTGCTGGAAAAGGGTGACGCGTATTATTTCAGCAGCAAGACGCCACACAGATTCCGAAATCCGGGTCCGGATGTCTGCGAGATTGTCAGTGCATGCACGCCGCCTACGTTCTGAGCTTTCCAAGTTCTGGATCCCTCGATTTGGCGGTGCGATCCATTCTTGGAAGCGGAAGGAATTTCTATGCAGGTAGGTCAAGCTATCCGGTAGCTTAAAGCCTGACGCGCCAGCGCAACGTTTTCGGCGGCACAGATTTTGCGAATCCTGCTCCCTTTACACTTGAGTCGACCTAGCGCGGGACAGCGACTGGCCGCTTTCGTCGAATGCTGCAGCTGCAATGCGGTAAGGTCACAGGCGGCTGTCCGCCCTGTGCGAATTCGAGGGCAGCATCGACGTGCCCGGCCCAGAGCCGTCGTACGACCTATCCAGTTCGCCGCAGTGCTCCTTCCCCAGACCGGCCATTCATACTGGACGCATCGCGCTGCAGAGGATCTCAGTTATTGCGCATCGCTATGCGCGCGTGCGGCGTTCAGGTACTCATCGACACATTTGGCCTCAATATCGTGCTCCGTATCGATGCGGATATGTCGCCTGAACTTCCCTTTCCCCGCCAGAACGCCATGCGGATCAGGCAACTGCCGCCCCACGCTGAATTCAAGCGTAACATGGTTCCGATAGGCGAAAACGCCGCAGAACCCCGTGCGCGATGCAAAGAGGATGCCGCCGTATTTGACCTCTTCGGTGATTTGGGGGCCGGAGGCCAGCGCTATGTCGCGAAGACGTGCCACGATGGGGAAGAGATACCGTATTGGGGCTCGGCACGAATCACGGCCGTTGTGAATTGAAATCCGAGGTTGATTGATGTGTCGTTGCCCTTGGCACGCTGGGCTGCGTGTCAACGGGGTCGTGCTGTGAAGCGCGCCCCAAGATATCCAATACGAAAGGGCAACGACATGGATTTGTATATCGGTTTAGACGTCTCCCTTGCAAGCACCGCGATTTGCGTGGTGTCCGCGCAGGGCAAGGTGGTGAAAGAAACGGCCGCGCCGAGCGAACCCGAAGATCTGGTGAGGGTCTTGCGTGGCCTGCCCGGGCGCGTCGTTGGGGTAGGGCTTGAAGCTGGGCCATTGTCGCAATGGCTGTATCAGCATTTGACCGAGGCTGGCTTTGCCACCGTTTTGATGGAAACTCGGCAGGTGAAGGGTGCGCTGAAGGCGATGCCGATCAAAACAGACCGGCGCGACGCCGAAGGGATTGCGCGGCTCTTGCAGATGGGGTGGTTCCGATCGGTTCATTGCAAATCCCTGTCGGCACAGGAAATGCGCGCGCTGCTGTCTTCGCGCAAGGCAATCCAGCAAGCGACCCTCTCGCTTGAGCTGTCGATCCGTGGAGTGCTGCGCAACTTCGGACTGAAGATGGGACAGGTGGCCAAGGGGCGGTTTGAACAGCGGGTGCTGGAGCTGGCCGAGGGCAATCCTATGCTGGAAGCTGCCGCGACCCCGATCCTGAGTGCGCGCCGTGCCCTGCGTCAGGAGCTGGCAGGGATGGAGAAGTTGCTGCGTGATCATGCCAAATCTGATCGCGTCTGCCGTCAGTTGATGACCATGCCAGGCGTTGGTTACCGCGTGGCTCTGACGGTCAAGGCAGCGATAGATGACCCTGAACGATTTCGATCCTCCAGAGACGTTGGTCCCTGGGTTGGCCTGACGCCACGCCGCGAGCAATCCGGTGAACGCGATATCATTGGCGAGATCTCACGGGCGGGCGATGCGGGGTTGCGCACGGCGCTTTATCAAGCGGCAACGGTGATGTTGCATAGCGGGCGCCCCAATTGGCTGAGCGCCTGGGCATGGAATGTCGCCAAACGGCGCGGAAAGAAGCGCGCGACAGTTGCGCTGGCGCGTCGGATCGGGGTGGTTCTGCACCGCATGTGGCGAGACAACGCTGAATTTCGCTACACCCGCTCTGATGCCGTGGCGGCCACCACAGCATAGGCTGTGAAAAACCGCACCCCCGGTCACATCAGAGTTCTGAAGCAAAAGGAGAGATAGGCCACGTCTGACGGCGATGGCTCACCGAGGTCCCCAAGCCGGGACGCGGTCCCCGATGATGCCGACAATGGGCTAGTCACCAGATAACCATCTGAGTGCGCCGAAGAGATAGGCACGCGGGAACCGTTCTTGGACTGGGTATAATGTGGCAGCCACAGCGCTGACTACGGATGGAAGCACATTCCGGTGCGGGATATTTCGGTGATGCTGATGCGCGCAAAACACGGCCAAACACACAGCTTCTTCAAACTACAGGGGCGCCGCGGCTCCTATCCCCGGGGCGTTCACCGCTGCGATAGATGGATGTCTTCGCGCTGAACGCCCCTCGCCGTGGTTCTCCTGCAATGATCCTGATCTCCCGGATCGGCCAATCGATGACACCCTCGCAGCCAACAGCTCAGCCGGGGGCGAGGCTTTTGTTGAAAATATCTCTTGATATCACCCGCCCCAATATGGAAGCCCGCCGCGATGCTGACGCAGATCCTCAAGCAGTCCCTCAACCGCGCTCATTGCGCTGCTCCGGTCAAATAAGCCGCCCGGAACTCCGGCGCGGGTTCGCGGTCGGAATAGATATACAGCGTGACGCCATTCGGATCGCGCAGGGCAAAGCCCCGGTCGCCCCAGGGGTGGTCTTCGGGCGGGGCATCAGGCGTCACGCCGGAGACCCGCAGTTCCTTATAGGTCGCATCCACATCAGCCACGCAGAAATTATAGGTCAGGCCCGTGGTGGCGCAGGTTGGCTGATCCGCCTGTGGCTCCATGAATTGCACAGAAAGGCCGGGGCCGAACTCCAGGCTGATGAACCAGCCGCAATCAAAGGCCAGTCTGGCCCCCAGATGTCTGACGTAGAAATCGCGCGACGCGGCGACATGCGGTGTGATGATGGCGGGGGAGGCAGTGGTGGGGCGCATGAGGGCATCTTTCCGTCAGTTGGGCTTGGTCATGTCAGAGCAAAGCTCGACAAGGCAGCCGTTCAGGTCGCGGACATAGCCGACGATCTGGTTCCACGGTTTGGCTTGCGGGGGCGAAAGCGGCAGCGCGCCTGCCGCAACCGCACGCTCCCATGCCGATTGCGGATCATCGCATATCAGGGCGATCTCAACAGCCTGCGCCGGATCACCCCTGCGCTGCGGGCGAATGGCCAGCCCATTCATTTCGGCCATCTCCTCGCCTGCAAAGGCGAGGGTGACGGCCCCCGTTTCCAGCTCCGCATAAAGGCTGCTCTCATGCACGAACCGCAGCGTCATGCCGAAGGCGGCCTCATAGAAAGCAACAGTTTCCCTTACATCGGGGACATAGAGAATGGTGTAGCCGAACCTGACAGTCATGTGGGCGTCCTTTGTGGTTTAGTCCGACAATGACAGCACCGCCGTTCCCGGTCTTGTAAAAACCGGACACTATTCCCTGAGTGTAACCAGCGTCACGTCTGCCAGTCTGGCAGGCGAAAGCCCACCAAAGCGCCGCAACGCGTGGGTCATATGGGCCTGATCCGCATATCCGGCCTCAAGCGCCGCCTCGGAAGGGCGCAGCCGATGGTCACGCAACAGGCGCATGGCCCGGTGAAACTGCAGGATCCGGGCATAGGATTTGGGTGGCAAGCCGGTCGCGTCCAGCACGATGCGCTGCACTGTGCGCGCGCTCAGGCCATGCAGCTGCGCGATATCCTGAACTGGCAAGCGGCCGCTCGAGGCATGGAATGCGCTCAGAATCCGGCGGGTTTGTCCCGGCAGCGGCGCATGATCCTGGCCGATGCGGCTGCGCACGAAGTCTATCAACCGATCAGGCAGCGCCTCGGGCCTGTCCGCCTCAATGCAGAGTGTTGCAAGCAAAGGGCAGGCGGAGATCGCGGCATCGTCAACCAGGGTTTTCTCCCGCAAGGCAACTGGCTTGAAACCCAGCACAGTTTGGAAGAACCCCGGCCGCAGGCGGATACCCGTAAATCCGATGCCCGGTTGGATGGGAACGTCATAATGCGCGGTCGTTGGGCCGGTCACCACCACAGAAATATTCTTGATCGGTCCCGGGCTGGCACAGAACCGCAGGATGATATCGCAGCGACCGTCCGGCAAAACGCGATACGTGCGGGCATGTCCGGCCAGTGATAGCCAAACAGCTTCGATCCCGAAGCGCGGATCTGCCCCGTCAGGAAGTTCGGCGTAGCTTGATGCGGGGCTCATGCGCCTCAACTCTCTCGCAAATGGTCGAGGAAAATCCGCACCGCGTCTTGCACGTGCCGGAAACGGTCCCCGCCAAGATGCTTGCCGCCGAACCATCGAGTGACCACGACAACATGATCGCGCAGTTCTTCGCGCTCCAGCATCCGCAAGATCACCATGCCTGCCCCGGCCTCGCCATCATCGCTCTTTATCGAGGCCTCCGCAGTCAACAAGGCCCAACTGTTATGGGTCGCCTTGGCGAATTTCTTCTTCCGGCAAAGCTCCTTGATGAAGGACTTTGCCTCCTCTTCGGATCCGCAGGGCCCGCCCGAGACCGCATATTTCGACCCACGGTCGCTGATGATGTTTTCGAGGACAAGCATAGGTCTGGCTTAGCCCCCGCGCCTCGCGGAGGCAAGGTAACGACGTCTTAAGGCGTTTCTTGACCTCAGTCCCGGTCGATCAACCGAAGCCCGCTGGAAACTGCGGCCCTTGGCTGTCGGCCGGGTAACCTTTCTTGCTGTGCTGCAGCTTTTGCATAACGGACGTTCACATTGGGCAAGGCGAAGCCGGCCGTGGGCTGCATGATGGAAGTCTTCGTGGTCGCACGCGATTTACCCCGTTTGCTCATGCCTCCTGCGGTTTTCGGGCAGCGATCGCCTGTCGCACTGCAGATCGACGCGATTTCGGCACGGGGACACTTAAGCCCTTGGTCAACACCAGCCTTCCGCCACCGGTTTCGGTTTTGTCGAACCCAATGACATGGTCCAGATTGACCCACCAAGACCGATGAACCTGCATTCCGGGAAAGTGGGCCAGATCCTGAGTTGCATCGCTCATCCGCATCAGGATCAGGCTGCTGCCTCGGGGTGTGATAACATCGATATAGTGATCCTGCGCTTGCACAGCGATGATATCCCGCCCCAGTTCCGCCGGAAGCCGCAAGAACAAGCCCGTCGATGACACGTGGCTGGGGGCGGGGACTCTGTTGTTCGCGGGCGCTACCAACATATGGACCAGCATGCTGATCCCGATCACCGTTGGTGCGACATAGGGGAAAAACCCCCATATCCCGGCCGGCGGCAGGCCCATTCCCGCAGCGATATTGCCAAGCGCCACCAGGCCCATCATTGGCAGCACCCCGACCGCCCCTGCAAATGCTCCAACCACCAAGCACGGCCAGTGCCTTGGCAAAAGAACGCCGCAGATGCGGTTGAGCGTCCACATCAGCAGCGCCGAAGCCATTCCCACCGCGCCCCAGTAAACAAGCCGCCCAACAAGGCCAAGCTTTTCCATCGTGTAGAAAGGGCCTGCCAGCGCGACAAGCAGGGTAACCCCGCCGATGACAGCCCAAAGCCTTGGCTCCAGCAAATCCCTGGCCGTTTCGCGAAGCGCGAAAAGGACATCGGCCTGTTTCACGTGATCGGTCAGGTGTTTCACGAAATTGCCCTTCAAACCTGAAATCCGGTCTTCTAACCACTGTCTATCAAAGCAAGATGTGAACAACAACAAAGGGAACCGGATGCAAAAGGCAATCGAGGCCAGGGGATTGACCAAACGGTTTGGCGCGGTGACAGCAGTAGAAAATCTGTCCTTGCAGTTGGGCGAGGGCGAGGCGATTGGCCTTTTGGGCACCAACGGTGCAGGCAAGACGACCGCGCTTGCGATGCTCATGGGGTTGCGGATGCCAGATGCCGGTGAGGTGCGGCTGTTCGGGCACCTCCCGGGCAGCGCCGCAGCACGGGAGGTGATGGGGGTCACGCCTCAGGCCACCGGGTTTCCTGATCAGTTGTCCCCACGCGAGGTTCTCGCCTATGCCAATGCCCGCCGCAAGAATTGCGCCAATCTGGACGATGTCATTACCGCATTCGCGCTTGGCCCTTTGATCAACCGACGTATGGCCGGGTTTTCCGGCGGGGAAGTGCGCCGCGTCGCGCTGGCGCTTGCCTTTCTGGGCAGGCCCGGATTGGTGTTTCTGGACGAGCCTACAGCCGGGCTGGATACGGGTGCTCAAGACGCGTTTCGCGTGATCGCCCGCGATTATGTGGCAAAGGGCGGCGCCTTGATCCTGACCTCGCATCACTGGGACGAAATCGAGGCGGTCTGCGACCGGATCACCATGATCGACCAAGGGCGAAAGGTGATGGAGGGCACACTGACCGACATCCGCGCCCGGATGCAGGCGCGCCAGATCGGCTTTACCCTGCCCGAAGGCGCCGCACCGCCTGACTGGATCCGGGCACGACCGCAAGGCATGGGCTGGCGCGTCGAGAGTGACGATAGCGACACCGACCTGCGCCGGATGGTCACCGAGAAAGTGCCGTTCTCTGGTCTGACGATCGAACCCCTTGCACTCAAAGACATCATCTCTCGTATTCGCAAGGAGGGCTGCATATGACCTTTCGTCAACTTTTCGCCGAACTCCGTGTGTCGTTTCTGATCCTCGCGCGCCAGCCGGGGTTCTGGGTGCCAACCGTGTTGTTCCCGGCCATGCTCTACAGCTTTTTCGGGGCCGGTTTGGCGGGCGCTGGCCCGGCGGCAGGCTATGCGATGGCCTCTTTCGCGGTTTATGCCGTGCTGGGGGTAGGGTTCTACCAGTTTGGTGTGACCGTGGCACAGGACCGCGCCGACCCCTTCATCCGCTGGCAAAGGCTGTTGCCAGGCTCGGCGCTTGCGCCATGGGTGGCGCGGGTGATCGTGGGTATGGGGTTTTCGGCGCTGGCCATGGCGCTGGTGTTGGCCTTGGGCAAGATGCTGGGCGGAGTCGTCTTGGCAGACAGCGCCGCCTGGTACCGCTTGACAGCAACGACACTGGCGGCCGCACTGCCCGCCACACTGATGGGCACGGCGCTGGGGTCGCTGGCCTCTTCACGGGCTGCGGTGCCCCTGGCGAACCTTGTCTTTTTGCCGCTTGCCTATCTTGGTGGCCTATGGATGCCACCGCAGCTTTTGCCGGAAGCTGTTGGTACGATCTCTGTCTGGACGCCCACCCGCGCAATGGCTGAACTGGCCTGGGCAGCGCTGGATGGTCGCGCGTTGCCGCAGCGCTACATGTTCCTTTTGGCGGGTTGGACAGCGTTTGCTGTTGCAATCACATGGTGGGCTCAGACAAGGCACCGCAAGACTGCCTCCGGGTGATGGTCAGGTCATGGGTGTCGATTATCAAGACAATGTCGGTCGACAAAGCGCTTTCGAACGACTGCGATCTTGCCCGGCATTGAAAGCCATGCTGCAAAGTCACAGGCGGCTGTCCGCCCCTCGCGTCGATCATGCTGATGAGCTCAGGTCTCTGGTTGAAGATACCCATGCGAGCTTTCAACCATAAGCGCGCATAAAGGACCAGCCTCAGTAGGCTGGTTCCCTGCCGCGCTACTCAATCAGATAGACGGGGCGCGCCAAGCATGCTTTTCGTGCTCCGAAGTCAAAGTCCGATTGGCGCCCCTGCTGGACATGAAAGGTAGAGTAGGATATCCCTGAGTATCCTAGGGTATCCTAGACTACTAAAGCCAATTTTACGGTAGGAATTCGTATCCAATATTGCTATGAAGAACCCATGTTCGCATACCGTCAGGCATCAACTCCCAGGAGGCCGCTATTCCAGTTATCTCATTCGCAACTTCAAAGGGTGGGGCCGGGAAAACCACATCGGCGATCATCCTTGGAACGGAGCTCGCAGAAGCAACGGATGTCATTCTCATCGATGGTGACCCCGCGAAACGCCTTACACGCTGGTCAACATTGGCGCCCCTTTCGCCACGCCTTCGGGTAATCACCAGTGGCGGCGAACGCGCCATTCAGGACGAGATCGCAGCTGCGCAAAAACAGGCCACCTTCGTCCTCATCGACCTAGAGGGCTCCGCCAGTCGTCTGACGTCCTTCGCGATCGCGGAATCTGATCTTGTGATCATTCCATCGGGCGAAGAGCAACAGGATGCCGACGCCGCCATCGACACGCTCGCCGAAATCGAAATGGAAGGCAGGGCGCGTCGACGATCAATTCCGGCTGCTATCCTGTTTGCCAGAACATCGGCCGCAGTAAAAAGTAAGCTGGAGAAGCACATTCATGGAGAACTCGCCAAGGCGGGCAGGGTGATGAAAACAGAACTTCACCGCCGCACGGCGTTTTCGTCGTTACACAATGCGGGCGGCGGTCTCCGGCAACTCGATCCGGCCGACGTAAACGGCATCGCCAAGGCAATCCTCAACGCCCAAGCCTATGCGTCCGAAATCATTGATTTGCTTGAAGAGGCCCGCAATGCCAAAACCGCTTGATATTGATCGTCTCAAGCAATTTGAGACTCCCCGCTCCGCAGTCCCGGTCACGGAGGCAGATCCCGTCGAAAGGGCTGGAGGCTCTGTAGAGCGCTGGCCAAGCCGTGAACCGGTCAGAGATGGCCAGATCAGTATCAAGGCCCCGCTCGATGTTATCGGCCGGTTTAAGCGCATGTGTAAGGATGATCGCCGCACCTATGCCGACATGCTCGGTATCCTCATGGATCGTTACGAGTCCAAGGGATGAGCACGCAGCGCGAACAACTCGATCTTTTCGTCGCAATAATAGGGGATATCCCCCTTCGTGATGACCGTGAGATGATGTCGGCGCCCATGGTCAGCCTAGCAAAACGAAGTCCCATGCGCCTGGATTGGGAAGGTCCCTCAGGACAAAAGGTAACGATCACCGCATCGGAGCAGACCGGTGGCATCGCCACCATTTACGACTTTGATATCTAGAGGTGGTCGCGGAAATTCGGACCAGTTGCTAAGCTCTGGCAACTGAAGAAGGACGAACAATCGATATGGCGAAACAGAAGCGTTACACGGCAGAATTCAAGGCGAAGGTTGCCTTGGAAGCGATCCGTGAAGAGTTGACGACGGCAGAGCTGTCGAAGAAATATGAAGTACATCCGACGATGATCAACGGCTGGAAACGCACGGCAATTGCCAAGATGGCGCAGTCGTTTGACGCCAAGCCGGTTGGTGAACCAGTGATTTCCGGCAAGGATGTAGAGAAGCTGCACGCCAAGATTGGCCAATTGGTAGTGGAACGGGATTTTTTGGCGGATGCCTCCAGGCTCATTCTCGGGACTGGAGGCAAAAAGCCGTGAAGAAAGATCATCCCAAACTGAGTGTCCGGCGGCAATTCACACTGCTGTCGCTCGCCCGATCGACGCTGTACTATCAGCCCTGCGGTGAAAGCGCGGAAAACCTGAAATTCATGAAGATCATCGACGAGCAATTCCTGAAAACGCCATGGTACGGCTCGCGGCAGATGGCGCGTCATATGCAAAGAGAGGGTCACAAATGCGGCCGCCATCGCGCAAGACGGCTGATGCGGCTCATGCGTTTGGTGCCGATCTATCAGGAACCCAAGACCAGTAAGAAAAACCCCGAACACAAGGTTTATCCATATCTTCTAAAAGATCTGCCCATCACGCGTCCCAACCAGGTGTGGTGTACGGACATTACCTATATCCGCATGCAGCGCGGGTTTTTGTATCTGGTCGCCATCATGGACTGGCACAGCCGCAAGGTGCTGAGCTGGCGGCTGTCCAATACTATGGATGCCGGGTTCTGCGTCGAGGCCTTGAAGGAGGCACTGGCCACCTATGGCCCGCCCGAAATTTTCAATTCGGACCAGGGCAGCCAGTTCACCAGCACCGATTTCACCGACGTTTTGAAAGACGCAAAGGTGAAGATTTCGATGGATGGGCGCGGCCGCTGGATCGACAACCGCATGATCGAACGACTGTGGCGGTCCTTGAAATACGAATGCGTCTTCTTGAACACCTTCGAAACTGGCCGGGAGGCGCGCCAGGGGATCGGCACCTGGATCGCTTATTACAATGAAGAACGCCCGCATTCATCCCACGGCCTGATGACCCCGGACGAAGTTTATGATAATCGCAAACCAAACATGAAACTTGCCGCGTGATAGGAAACCCATGCCAGAGCGCTGCGCGGCATAAAACTGGTCGAAAAACCAGGACCACCTCTCCTGTCAGTCATGGCGACCATGAGACAAGTGTTCTGGCGCGGCTCTGGAAGAGACGGGGCAGGGCGCATTGGATCAGGGAGCGATGGCTGTCAGGGTTCGGGGCGTAGCCTCAGCAGCCTGGCCCCGCTCGCGGGGCTTGCCACTGGCAGGTTTGAGCTTATCAGCGACATCCAGGGATGTCGCAGCGAGCTAAAGCCTTTCGCAGCTGCAGCATCGTTCCCGGCCCATTGCTGCCGGTCAGGACGACCACGATGCCTCGGCGCGGCCAACCCGAAGCAGTCAATCGTGCATCGCGCAGCATATTGTGTTACCAAATGTCGCAGATACGGGACGAAACTGTCTTTCGGCGACGGCTGCGCCGAGCGTAACAAAAGCTGCAATAGCTACGAAGGCAACATGCTGACAGATTGGCGCAGGATCGCCACACGCTACGACTGATGCCCAAAGGTATTTCTCTCAGCTGTCGCGCTCGCTGCAACCGTCCTCTTCTGGCTTTGAATATCAATGAGCCTGGAGCCTCAGCTTTTGTCTTCACGGGCTGGAAACACAAACTTCCGGGCCTCATGCCAATTTTCATCATCAAGGGAGTATTGTAGGATGTAGACTCCAGACTTTTCGAATTTTATTCCTTGGCGGCCAAAGACCCATACTCCAAGGCTTGGAGTTTCAAGGTCCTCTTCTGCTTCGTCATCGTCCATAGAGATTGAAGCCGCCATAGGCTCATTGCTGAAGTCTTCAGAAATTAATCTGAAATGTATCGTAGATACATTGCTGGCAAGCGCCTCAACATAAAAAAACAGTCGGTGTAATATCGTCTCTTTTTCAGCGTTCAAACTGGGGCCAACAGGTGCTACGCCAATCAAAATAGCTCTCCCGGACGCCTCTTGCCGAACATCCTCACACATCAAGGTTGACAAGACTTCAATGCTTGGCATTGCTTTTAGTTCCCATGTCGTCGAAAGAGCTGTGAAACTTCACTACAGTTTGCGCCGATCTAGCTTTTTGCATCACCCGCTGGCCTGCACGACGATAACTCTGCTGATACACGATACCTTCAAGACGTATCACTTTTGCCATTATGGCGGTGGCTACCTCTTCGTGATGGCTTAACACATATTCAACATAATCGTTTAATGACCGATCATCTCGTCTTGCTGAAAACGCAAGTTCCCTGTGCAGCTTCGGAGCTATTCTAACGTTGAATTGTCCTTTGAATGGCGTATCAGGTTCAACGCCTTGTTCAGCGCAATCGTCCAAATAGTCATCAACGGCTTCCTCAAAAGCAAGTTTGAGATCTGCCGGGTTTTGAGCTTCATAATTCACAAGATCGCGGATGTGCAGAAGCTTACCGAAAAGCAAATTTGCTTCCAGATCGACATCGACTGATCCAACGTAACCTTTGTATTTCAGGTTCATATTAGCCCCGCTTCGGTCAAAAGTTCGCATACTTGCTTCACGGCGTAATGCTTCATTACCGGACTAGGATGCGGACTATGTAGGTTGATCTTTGGCAACCCTTCACCAACAAACTTGACACGTGACCCACGACCTTGCTTCTCTTCATACCCTAACGCTCCAAGCAGTCGCCTGAGCTCTTGCCATTCATAATCTTTGGGCTGAGCCTTCAGCCGCTCTATCAGCTTGTTGCGCGCAGCCATCGCCCTCTCGCTGTAACTAAATTTGGTTCTAACGTCGATGTGTCAAGTTTACAACCCATTTCAATCGGTCACAAGTGAGCGAACAGCCAGCTTCTTCAAGGTGGCGAGCCTTGGCCAGAATGCGCATGTATCATGCAGGAAACCGATTGAGGCGAAGTTAACGGCACGAATCTCAACCCGATCTGAAGGCCCCGATTTGTGAAAGCCACTGTTGCCCCAGCCGTTACCCCAGCGACAAAAACGACGAAATCCGCTTCGCGGGATTGCTTTATCACCCTGTTTTCTTGAGTTTTTTGGCTCCGGAGGCTGAATGTCCGCTTCCACATGCTGGCAAGGTTGCGTTCGCATGTCCGGAAACCGCCCAATGTCTTTCCCACGTTCGCGACTCTGTCGGATGTGCTGCCGTCGCCTCCGGCCCGGTCGGTGACTTTTTTATCGCCGCGCCATGATCACCTCATGGCGTTCAAGATTTTCCGACACAGTCTCAAAGTCCTGAAGCAGCTCTTTGAACCGCACGTCCTTGTCAGGATCGTTCCCAGAGACGGAAAGACCGGCTTCCAGGAGTTCCAAGTTTCGACGAAGCCTTTCAATTTCGCGTTTCAAAATATCGGCAATGCGGTCGGTCATGTGTTTCCCCTAAAAGGGCCAAGGCATGGAGCTGATCCATGTTGCCACGGATTGCGCGACGCTGGTCAGGGCACCGATGACAGTTTGGGGATCGGCGAGGCCATATCCAATCAGGACCGCGCCTCCAGCGTCGATTCCGGCGTTGATACGATCACGTGCCCACCCGCCGACGGCCCGCAGCACCCGAACGAAAACGTTCTGCCCACGCTCGACAACCTCAAGCTCCGGCTCGGGTTTGGTGGCTTCGGCACGTAGCTCTTCGATGGCCGCCTGGACCTCTCGCCACTCCTCACGACTTACTGCCTCTTCGATGGCAAACTCGGGCGGAGGCTGGTTATGGCCAATTCCCGGCAGTATTTCAGGCGGACTGTGTTCTTCAACCAACGGCCGGATTAGCTGCTCTAAGGCTTCAATTCGCTGGAGAACGTCGGCCCGTGCTTCGGGTTCCGGCACGTTGGGAGTCGGGGCGATATCAAGATCCTCGTCAGCCTCGCCTTCTGGCGGGTCCTCATCGTAGTCACCAGGTTTAGGCCTTGGAGCCCAGTCGAATAGGCCATCCGCTTGAACCTTTTCCGCGGCCTTTCCGATTAACTCAAAGTCTACAACCTCACCAAACTCGGCCTCAATCTCTTCCGTCGCCTCGTGAGGTCCACCCCAAATCCAAATGTAACCACCCTCAGCGCTTTCGTATGGCGTTCGTTCTGCGGGGTCTTCGAAGTGCGCATGAAACCATTCGACCATCGCCTCAACGCGATCGGTCTTCTTCATTCGCCTAAACTGGGTCGCGGTGTAGCCGTCGAATGTTTCAGTTGCACCATACCGTCTTGCCATTGAAGCAGGCCCTTTCAAACTCCCGTTGGTTGTATCGGTAGCCGCTGCCTCTTGAAAAGGTCAGTTAGTGAATTTTTGTTGACGGACCGCGATTCCCTAACCGCCCACCAGAGGCAGAGGGGAACAGGCCGAAGGCTTGCACCAAGCAAGAACGAAACAGGTTCGCCGTGGTGGCCGGAACAGAAATCGAATGACCGCACTGCCCAAGTTCGGCGAGCGGAACGCCGCAACTGCATCGGTCCGCTTTCCGCCCCTTGCGTCGATCATGCCGCAAGCGCGAAGGATTTCTGCGCAGGTGCAGCGAATGCCAGCAAGGGTCCGCATAACTGCCTCTCGGCGCACATGGCAGTAGAGCGTGATTGAGTGCTTGGCCACAGCCAGAAGGGGACGCGACACGCGGCACGCTTGTGGAGTATATACTTTTGCGATATCCTATATATACTCAAGAGGATATACGCACATGCCGATTTTCATTCGCAACCCTGAAGTCGATACCTTGATTGGCAAGGTGATGGCAGCAACCGGCTCCAAAGACAAAACGGAGACCGTTCGGAAGGCACTGCTCTTGCAGCTTGAAGCCGTAAACGCGAAGGAAAGTCTGGCATCTCGGGTGGCCAAGGTCCAGCAGAAAGCCGCGCTCACGGGACTGCGGCCTGATGGCCGTGACGATAAAAACCTGATGGACGAACAGTTGGGCACCTGAGCATGTTCCTTGATGCAAGCGTGATCGTCGCCGTCCTCAAGAATGAGCCTGAAAGCCCTGCCTTGCTCAATGCCATGGAAGGCGCGCGCGGGAAGCTTCGGCACTCCGGCATCACCAGACTGGAAGCGTCGATGGCTCTGGCCCGAACCTATAAAGAGCAACGCGGCGACACGCACGCGACAGCGCAAGATTTCGAGACAGCCAGCCAGCTCGTAAGCGAGTTGCTGGAAGTGCTCGAGTCATATGAGGTTCACATAACAGGCAGCATCGCAGATGCAGCGATCCGCGCTTTGGCGCAATATGGTCACATGGTGGGCCACAAGGCGAAGCTGAAATTCGGTGATGCTTTGTCCTATGCTTGTGCCAAAGCCTATCACGCGCCGCTACTATACAAGGGTAAAGATTTCAAACATACAGACCTTTTGTGATAGGAGAACAGTTGATGCATGCAGTGGATATCCATGTTGGGCAGCGTATTCGCCAAAGACGTTGGATGCTTGGCATGACGCAAAAGCAGCTTGCGTCGACATCGGGTGTCAAGTTTCAGCAGATCCAGAAATATGAGACGGGCGCGAACCGGGTGTCAGCGTCGCGCCTGTGGGAATTCGCAGAGGAACTGCAAGTACCGATAAGCTATTTCTTCGAAGGGCTGGATGAAGCGGGAGCGCCCACCAATGAGTCCGATCTGAACAGCACCAAGGAAGCGGCTTCCTTGGTTCGTGTATTTTATTCTATTCCAGAAGCGCAGCGCAAACCTTTGCTCACGTTCGCCCAGTCGCTTGCCCAGCCACGCGACGCCGAATAGGAATAGACCTGCTCTGCGCAGCGTTTCCCGCGAAAGCGGCCCTGCGCGGGCAGCGCCCGTCCTGATCGGGGCAGGGGGCATGTCCTCCTGCGCCGATCAGGACATCAATCGACCACTTACGGCATCAGTGTGCCGTTCACCCAACCCAAGGGCCAGCGTAAAAACCTTCATCCTTCAAGGCTTCGGCTGCGGCGTCCCAAGCGCTCTCTTGAGGGTGCTGGACGGCAAAATAACGCTCACATGTGCCTTTGGTCGCGCCGTAGCTGTCGAGGTCTTCGGCAAGCTGGTCGGCCTGCTGCCTGGTCATATGTCTGGCGTCGGCTTCGGTGGTGCAATAGCGGCCAGGTCCGGCATAATAACCAAGCATTTTCAACGATGCGGTGCAGCGCTTTACAATCCATAGGGCAGGGGTGTCGGTCATGTCGTCTGTTCCTATCGGTGCGAAGGATGGCGGGCCTTTCGGCCCTGCCTTTCCTTCGTTCGGTGACTTGGCGGCTGCATCGATCAATAGATATAGCGCTGGCCAGTTTCGGTGAAGGTGTAGTCATTGGCGTGAAGCGTTTCGGCCACGGCGTCATCGGATGTCAGATAGTCATGCTCGGCTTCCAGCTGACGGTAAAGCCAGCGGGCCATCTCAGGGTCATTCTGCCCATATCGGGGAGTTTGTGACCGTGCATTACCCTTACCATCCGCTTTTTGGAAGGCGGGTGCGGTGCGAAGGCGTCGATCAGTCTCGGAACGGTGCGGTGGCGCGCGTTGAAGCCGCGCCGGGGCATGTCATCATGATTTCCACCTGGATGCTCGATCCGGTCGCCTGCGTGGGCATGGCGATTGGCGAGGCGCGCGTTTCGCTTAGCGCCCTTGCCGAACTCGCTGAGTTTCTCGCCACTCATCGCGGAAGTGTATGCTCCTCGACTGTAAGTTCAGTTCTGGAGATTCCCCCCGATGAAGCGATCGACATCAAATCCGCCCGAGAGTTCGCGCCAAATGATCATGGCGTTCGATTCCCACAAGATGCGCGGAATGAGCCCGCGGCAGCGCGAAGCAGCCCTGGCGGCGCTCGCAAACCTTCTGATGGAGGCGACCGAAGCAGCCGGGAAGGAGGAACCGCATGAACGCGCTTAGCCCTCTTCCGCCCGCACTCTTGAAGCGAAAGGCGGTCGTCTATGTTCGGCAGTCGACGCAGAGCCAAGTCTTGCACAATCTTGAAAGCCAGCGGAGTCAGTACGACCTGGTGAACACGGCCCGTCGGCATGGATTCCAGCATGTCGAGGTCATCGACGATGATCTCGGGCGCTCGGCCAGCGGCGCTGTTGCTCGCCCGGGCTTCGAGCGTCTCGTCGCCTGGCTCTGCGCTGGAGATGTAGGCGCAGTGCTTTGCCTCGACGCTTCGCGTCTCGCCCGAAACGGGCGTGACTGGCATCACTTGCTGGAACTCTGCGGTCTGGCCGATGCCCGGGTCATTGACCAGGACGGCGTCTACAATCCCTGCTCCCCCAATGACCGACTGTTGCTGGGCATGAAGGGAACGATCAGCGAGTTCGAGCTTGGCATCCTTCGGGCGCGCATGCTCGAGGCCGCCCGAGCAAAGGCAAAACGGGGAGAGCTGCGCATCAACGTCCCCATCGGCTATGTCTGGCACCGCGACGCAGGCCTTGGGTTCGATCCCGATCTGCGCGTGCAAGAGGCCATCCACCTGATCTTCAGCCGGTTCCGGGAACTGAAAAGCGGTCGCCAGGTTCTGCTGTCCTTGCTGGAGGACAAGCTCTTCTTTCCACGCCCATCAGAAGGGCGCTACATGACCTCATTTGATTGGACGCCAATTCGATACCGCAACGTCATCTCTGTGCTCAAGAACCCGTTCTATGCGGGGATCTATGCCTATGGGAAAAGCGGGCCGCGCGCCGAGATTGTTGACGGGCGAGCCCGCAAGTCCTACGGCCATGGCAAACCGATGGAGGAATGGGAGGTCTTCCTGAGGGATCACCATGAAGGCTACATCGGGTGGGAAGAATACGAACGCAATCTGGCCCACCTTGCGACCAATGCGCATGGTCGAAAAGGCGGCGTCAAGTCTGGGCGCGGCGGTCGCGCGCTGCTCTCCGGCTTGCTGTCATGCGCCCGGTGCGGATGCCGTCTCACGGTCACCTATCCCGGCCAGGCCCGGAACCCAGTCTACCGATGCGACTACATGAACACGATGCTTGGCCATGACCGATGTCTTCGTTTTGGCGGGTCGGGGGTCGACAAGGTGATTGCCGCAGAGATTCTTCGCGTGGTGCAGCCCGTTGCGGTAGAAGCAGCTAGGGAGGCAGAACGAATGCTGACAATGGCCAGCGAAGAACGACGGCGCGCTGCGGAACTCGACTTGCAGAAGGCGCAGTATGAGGCTGGGCTGGCCGAGCGCCGCTATGCGGCCTGCGATCCCGATAACCGGCTTATTGCCGCAACGCTTGAACGGAACTGGGAGGCGACCCTGCAGCGTCTCGAGGCGTGCAAAATGCGCGTTGACGTCGGTGAGGCCCCCATCGTCGCAGTGGAACCGCCCGACCTTGAGGGCTTGGCTGAAGACTTGGCGGCGGCCTGGAACGCGGCTGGCGTCAGCGCACGGACCCGCCAACGGCTGGTGCGCACGCTGATCAAAGACATTGTCGCGGACGTCGATGAGCAAAGTCGCGAGGTGATCCTGACCATCCACTGGCAAGGTGGTCAACACTCCCAGCTGCGCGTCAAGAAGCCCAAACCCGGTCAGCATGGCCGCGTGACTTCCGAAGATGCTTTGACCTTGATCCGATCCATGGCCGGGCGTTGGAGTGATAGTGACATTGCGGCGACGCTCAACCGAATGAGCCTGCGCACGGGGTGCGATCACAGTTGGACTGCGAAGCGTGTTTCCTCCACCCGGAAGAACAATGGCATACGAGCATACGCGTCAGCCGACAAACAGGGCGGGTGGCTGACGATGGCCGAAGCGGCAGACAAGCTGGGTGTGACACATCACGTCATCCGCTGGCTAATAAGGGAGAAAATCCTGCCGGCTGAACAGGTTATGCGGCACGCACCACATCAGATAAAAGTCGTCGACCTCAAAAGTGATGCGGTTGCAGATGCCCTGAAGCACCGAAATGCCCCGTGTCGCGATCCTCGACAAACCACACTTCCAATCATTACAAACACTTAGAATGAGGTGCATAATGAATCGTTGTCGGCCAGATCGCGCAGCACTTCCATGACGGTGTCCTCGGCGTCGTCGGTCATGGCCTGATATGTCGGGCTGTCGCGCGACACATCGATGTCCATGCAATATTCGTGGAAATAGTGACCGCGATGGCTGATCGCTGCGCGCAACTGGTAGAAATTGCGCTTCTGCACGTCCTGCAAACGGTCTGCGATGCTGTGCAGCGTCTTATCCTGCGGGGCATAGTCACGAATGTTCCGCGAGGCCCCTTTGGCATATGAGGCGATGCCTTCAAAGCAAGCCCCGTCCCCTTGGCTGGCAAAGCCACGAAACCAGACGCATGGCTCCTGCCGTGTGCGTCCGTTCATCAGTTTGATGTCGCGGGTTTTGAGGTCAACGCCAAGGATTTCGCAGATGCGGCCAAAATCATCATAGACACTGTCCCACCAGTCATAATCCATGCCACCAGCGCGCCACCAGTCGCGGGCTTTTTCCTTGGCGGCGTCTGACAATTCGGAAAACTGGTAAACAGTCATGCAAGCGAGTTCGGGCATAGTCTTTCATCCTCTCAAGCGATGGGCGGTTTGGGTTTGTCCCTGTTTGCGCCGATGGGCTGCGCCTCGGCCAATCTGATTTGCCGGATACGCATGTATTCGGCGGAACAGAGTGGGAGAGGGCGAAGCCCGACCCACGGGCCTGAGTGAGACTGTCACGGGGTCAGAACACCCACTGGCGCGGCCCGCAGACCGCAGGTCGAGGACACGGGTGGGTGATCTGACGACGCGCCTGCGCGGCGCTTGCCCCTTGACCGGCTCGATCAGGTCTGTTGGGCGGACAAGAAGGAAACCAAGAGTGTCAGCGCGGGCGGTGAGCGGGCCATAGGCCCGTCGATCCCCCGCGCTGTCCTTCGGATCACCTCAACCCGCGCAACCGCGCGCGGGTTTCACCAGCACAAAGACAAAAAAAAGGCCCCCCGACTGGCGGGGGGCAGGTGGTTTTCCATCGCTAGAGGAAAGGGGTTCAGCGCAAGTCTCTGGTGATGGTGCCTCGCGGTGTGATTGCTGAGAACACGGCCTGTTCGATCAGCTCTCCATCTGCTCTTCTTCGCGCTGCGCATCACTGCGAGGCTCACGCGGAGGGCGGCCGATAAAGTCACGCAACTCGTCAAGTTCGATGAAATTATCCGCCTGACGGCGCAATTCATCTGCAATCATGGGCGGCTGGCTGCGGATGGTGGACACCACTGACACCCGAACACCCTGTCGTTGTAAGCTTACAACCAAAGGCCGAAAAGCCCCGTCGCCAGAAAACAACACAGCATGATCCAGACGCGGCGCGAGTTCCATTGCATCCACAGCCAGCTCGATATCCATGTTGCCCTTGACCTTACGCCGGCCCATTAAATCCGTGTATTCTTTTGCGGTCTTGGTCACCAAGGAATATCCATTGTATTGCAGCCAATCTGTCAATGGGCGCACTGGTTGATGATCGTCGTTTTCCAGCAACGCGGTGTAATAGAAAGCGCGCAGCAGTTTGCCGCGACGCATGAATTCCTGACGCAAAAGCTTGTAGTCAATGTCGAAGCCTAGCGCTTTCCCTGCTGCGAAAAGGTTTGCGCCGTCAATAAACAACGCGAGGCGTTCGTCTTTATAAAACATGGTAATCCTTGAATGTTTTGGTGTGGCATGCTGTTGAGACGTTTAGATCGACCTCTTTTGCCAATTAATCAAGAGGTCTTTCACCCTAAGTCGCGTCTGCGCTCACCCAAGCCCCCTGCGCGGGCAGCGCCCGCCCTGATCTGCACATAAAAAGCCCCCGACTGGCGTGGGCAGGTGGTTTTCCATCGCTAGAGGAAAGGGGTTCAGCGCAAGGCTTTGGTGATAGTGCCTTGCGGTGTGATTGCTGTGAACTGGTCGGGCTGACGGTGCGAGACCTCGGCCCCGTCGCCTGAGATGACGATCTCGGCCAGATCCGTCCATTTGAAGACGGTGCCATCGGCCTCGACGATGGTTTTGTCGCTCTCGGTGTCATCGGCGCTGATGGATTTCACAGCACCATCATGCCCGATTTCAATGATGCGCCCTGCAACGCGGGCTTTGATGCTGTGATCTGTGATCACCAGCCCGTGCCAATAGTCACCGGCATCGCGGCGGATGACGATATGCTCGGGCCGGAATTTGATCTGGATATCGCGCGCGCCTTTGGCGTCCTCTATCAGAACGAATGTTTCCTGATCGGATTTTTCGCGATCCGTGATCCCTGCCTCGGCCCCCTTTGGCCCCCATAGATAAGGGATGCGCCGCTTGCGCTGGTTCTTGTCGCGGTAAAATGCGATCAGGAGTTTAGCAGATTTCCAGATCATGACAGTCTTCCTTTCGCGTCGGCACGTAGAGCGGCGCGATATCGAGCCAGACCGTGACAGTCTCGGGCTGGTAAAGCGGCATTCCGTAATGATTTTTATCATGCGGGGTGATGGCGACAATGTAGAAACCAGCGCCGCGCTTCGGGCAGGGGGTGATCTGGTAGGATTTTGTGCTGCCCTTGGGCCTGTAGGGCACGCTGGCATAGTTGGGAATTGTATCGGGGCTGGCCGCGACAAAGGGTGCGAAGACAGCGCGCAAGTTCGCGATGGCTTTGACAATGGCGCGGGCCTCGTGATCTGTGATCTCACGCCCTTCGATGCGGCAGAATGCGTCTTTCATGGCTGCAGCCTTTTTTCTCAAGGTGTGGGCATCCCCGCAATTTCGCGGGGATGCAAAGCGCTTACAGTCGGCCTTCCATCAACTTCGCAATCTGGCGCAAGTGATCGGGGTGGTTCTCGCCCCAAAACTCGGCCATGCCGCGCGCTGCTGGATGGTTGCGCGCCTCTTCTTCGGTCATGCTCAGTTCAGTGAGGCGATAGACGCGGCAAGGAAGGAAGACATCAACGCCACGCCCTGCGCCTGCGATCGCGTGCGAGAAGAACCAGAACCGCCCGCGCTTGGTGGCCCCTGTGTCCTCGATGCGCTCCATCATCTGCGGCGGGTTCAATCCGCCTGAATAGCTGGCCGTGCCTGTTGAAGTGACGTGAAAGCTGCCGCCTTCGGTTGTCTGCATCCCGTGTTTGGTCTTGTTGCAAAAGCGCTGCAAGCTGCCGTCGGTCATCTCGATGAAATCGCCAATGCGCGGGCCTGTCATCTGCTCGCGCGCGGCTTGGGTCGTGACAGCGATTGCCGTGTTGCGCGCGTCCAGATGGCGTTGTTGCATGGACCCTACGGTTTCTGTTAGGAGGCCGTTTCCCTGATCGATTGGATAGCGTTGATGCCGCATAAATTCAATGACGGCCGCCGGCACAAATTCGAGAAGAAGCGGTACCGCATTACGAACTGGGCTGACTATAACGAAAGCCTGCGTCGGCGGGGCGATGTAACAATTTGGCTAAGCCCCGAGGTTGAAGCTGCATGGCGTGCAGAGCGCCGCAAGACACGGGGTGGCCAGCCAGTTTATTCTGACCTGTCTATTGTGACCTGCCTGACACTTGGCATCGTTTACAACCAGCCGCTGCGCCAGACCGAAGGGTTTGTAGGCAGCCTGGTGAAGCTCATGGGGCTGGATTTGTTGGTGCCCGACTACTCGACCCTGTCACGTCGCGGGGCCGGTTTGATCTTGCCAATGAAAGCGCGCGCGTCGACGGATGGCCCTATCCACTTGGTGGTAGATAGCACGGGCCTGAAGATCTTTGGCGAAGGCGAGTGGCTGGAAAACAAGCACAAAACAAAGGCCAAACGCAAATCCTGGCGCAAGCTGCATCTTGGGCTGGACCTTGTCACCGGCGAAATTGCCTGCTCTGAACTGACCACCGATGATGTGGGTGATCCCACCGCCTTGCCAGAGCTTCTGGATCAGATTGACGGGGACGTGACACGCTTCATCGCCGACGGCGCCTATGACGGCGACCCGACCAGCGACTTGCTCGTGAAGCTGTTTGGGGTTGATGTCGAGATCACTATTCCGCCT
>NZ_VFPT01000006.1 GCF_006716865.1 Roseinatronobacter monicus
TCGCGAGAGCGCGAGAAGTTGCAGACGAAATCCCTCGCAACATCCCGGGCCCCGACCGTCTCGAAGCGGCGGTTACCTTGCTGACTGCCACCAAAACGTCGACGCAGAAGGCACATCCCAGTGAGCGCGTGAAGATCGGCCGAAAAGGCAACCGCATTACCATCGATGTGGACGCTGATCTTGTCCCTCGTGTTGAGGATGCAGTCCGGAAGCTGATCACGGAGCTTCTTGACCGCGGTCAAGACAGGCCAGAGTGACGACCCCGTGTCTTGACCGCGGTCAAGACATCAAAAGCAACGAGCAGAAAACGAAAGGAGGACCGGCTAGAAAAAGAAAGACCCCCCGAAAGCGATGCTTCCGAAGGGCCTCAATCAGTCTCGACACCTGATTGATACCCCCAAAACGAATTGATTTCAACACCGCTTGCGGTGAACGGGGAAGCTTTTTCTTCCGAAACACCATGAGACATGCAACTGAAACAACAACCGCCTTGGCGGAACGGACATTTTGGCCCTGCCCTAACCCCT
Source organism: Roseinatronobacter monicus (assembly GCF_006716865.1). Taxonomy (NCBI): domain Bacteria; kingdom Pseudomonadati; phylum Pseudomonadota; class Alphaproteobacteria; order Rhodobacterales; family Paracoccaceae; genus Roseinatronobacter; species Roseinatronobacter monicus. The sequence goes on from NZ_VFPT01000006.1 coordinate 528, forward strand.
ATGAGCTTCTGGGCCCCGTTCGCGTACTGAAGAAGGAGCTCGGTCTCACAGCCAATGACCTCGCCGTTCTGACCGCGCTCATTAGCTTCCTGCCCCGCAAAGAACGCGAGATTCAGGACAGCCAGCGACTTACGCTCACTGTCGTGTTCCCATCGAACGCTTCTCTGTCAGAGCGCGCCAATGGGCTCGACGAGAGAACACTTCGACGCAGCCTAGGACGCCTCTTAGCTGCTGAACTGATCGAGCGAAAGAGCTCAGCAAATGGCAAGCGCTTTCCGCTGCGTTATGGAGGCGTTATCAGAGATGCCTTCGGTATCGACCTGAAGCCCTTGATCCAAAGGCACGACGCGCTCGCGACACAAGCCTTGCAGCTCACCGAAGAACGCGAGCGCTTGCGCTCACTGAAAGCTGAGGCTTTAGCCCTACGTGCTTCGCTTCTCCAACAGACACGCTTCGATGAAGCAAAGCTGTCTACCCTCAACTTGATCAGAAATGTCCTGCGTCGAGCAACATTAACCGTTGATACAGTCCTGAACGTTATCTCAGAACTTAGGGCCCTCGGAGCCAGTACCGACGCAAGCTACGGTGAACACCATGCCGCAGCAAAAGCTGGTTTCGAAGACAATTCCCAAGCTGTCGAACACCAACCTCATGCACCAGAATCCAACGATCTGCCCGCCACAAACGGACAAAATGTCCGGCAGATAGAGTCTATAAAAAAAGATATTAAACAGATTGCTACGGCTATGGTTAATCGCGGTGAACAAACCGCAAAAACCAAACCCACGATCAACAGAGACACAGCACGCATGGCATGGGAAGACTTCACCCATGTTGCGGCATTTTTCCCAGAACCTCCACGCACAGGAGACGCCCTTACCCGCATTCTATACGACCTCGGTCGATTGCTAAGAATAAACCAAGACGAACTGAGGCATGGAATCCAGAAAGCTGGCGCTGGCAAACTGCTTCTCGTCTTCGACTACCTGTTAGCAAGAGCAGACACGATCAGAAACCCTGGCGCTTATTTTGTAAGGATCCTACGCACACAACTTGCTCCTACATAAGCTTCTTGACCGCGGTCAAGAAGTACCATGAGAGTGAAAGGGTTGTTGGTTTGAGGGTGACGGGAAGTGAGATCGGGAGAGTGGCTTCCGGCGCCCGTTGTGGAGATGATCTGATGGCGAAATCTGCCTCAAAAATTACCCTGTCCGCATCCAAGGACATCCCTTTCGACAAGCTCATGCTGAGCCAGTCCAATGTGCGGCGCATCAAGGCCGGTGTGTCTGTTGAGGAACTGGCCGAGGATATCGCGCGGCGTGGATTGCTGCAGGGCTTGAGCGTCCGGGCGGTGCTGGATGATGATAGCACCGAGACCGGCATGTGTGAAATCCCCGCAGGCGGTCGGCGGTTTCAGGCGCTGGCTTTGCTGGTGAAGCAGAAGCGCCTGGCCAGGACAGCGCCCATTCCCTGCATCCTGCGCGAGGCTGGGTCTGACATTCTGGCGGAAGATGATTCACTGGCCGAGAATATGCAGCGCGTCGCTGTTCATCCGCTCGACCAGTTCCGCGCCTTTGTCATGCTGCGCGAGAAGGGGCAAGGTGATGAAGCGATTGCCGCGGCCTTCTTTGTCACGCCGCAAGTGGTGAAGCAGCGGCTGAAGCTGGCCTCTGTGGCCCCTGCCCTTCTGGATGTCTATGCCGAAGATGGCATGACCCTCGAGCAGCTCATGGCCTTCACTGTCAATCCCGATCACGCCCGCCAGATGCAGGTCTGGGATGTGATCTCATCCTCGTGGAACAAAGAGCCGTTTCAGATCCGGCGGATGCTGACGGAAACCTCGGTCCGCGCCTCGGATCGGCGTGCAGTCTTTGTCGGGGCTGAGGCTTATGAAGCCGCAGGCGGCACGGTTCTGCGCGATCTGTTTCAGGGCGATGATGGCGGCTGGCTTGAAGATGTGGCGCTGCTCGATCGGCTTGTCGCAGAGCGGTTGCAGGCCGAGGCCGAGGCGATTTCCTCCGAGGGCTGGAAGTGGATCGAGGTCGCGCTCGACTTGCCCTATGGCTACAGCCACGGTTTGCGGCGGTTGTCCGGTGATCCGGCGCCAATGAGCGATGAGGAGAGCGCAGCCCATGCTGCGCTGCTGGCTGAGTACCGCGCGCTCGAGGGTGAGTATGCCGGTCACGATGAAATCCCCGAAGAGGTCGACGCCCGTCTGGGAGAGCTCGAGCAGGCCATGGAAGCCATCGAGGCGCGGCCGCTGATCTTCGATCCGTGCGAGGTCACGCGGGCAGGGGCCTTTGTGACCCTTGACCGTTCGGGCCGGCTGTCAGTTTACCGCGGTTATGTCCGCTCTGAAGATGAGCCGCGCGCAGAGACCACGGTCCAGGATGGCAGCGAGGCTGGCGCTGTGCAGATGGGGCAGGGGGGTGATAGCGGGCTTTCGGCTTTGGGCCACGATGGCAGTGATGCCGAGGCCTATGTCGGGACCATCATCACATCGGGCGGGCAGCCGCTCGGGGCTGGTCTGCCGGAGGACGAGGATGATGGTGCTCTGACGCCACTGCCCGAGCGGTTGGTTCAGGAACTGACTGCGCATCGCACCTTGGCTCTGCGCGAGGCCCTTGGCCGGTCTCCCGATGTTGCACTCACGCTGCTCTTGATGAAGCTGGTGGGTGACACGTTCCACAGCGCGGGGACGGCGTCCGGCGGCTGTCTTGAGGCCTCGGTCCGGCAGGTCTATTTGCCTGCGCAAGCACCGGATCTGAAAGACAGTGCCGTGGCGTGTAGCGCGTCAACCACCTTGTCCGGTGCCGACAACCACCTTGGCCGGTTATAGCGGCCGCCGGGGTTGTGTTTTTTACTGTCTTTAGGTCAGGTTTTTTCCTTCTTCTTGGTTGTCGTTTTTGGTTGTCGCTGAGGCTTCGTTTTGCATTTTCATGTTGGCCGCAGCGCTTCTTTGGCGAAAGCTTTGCGCATTCATCTCAAGAATGCTGGCATGGTGGACAAGTCGGTCGATGGCCGCGACGGTCATGGCTTTGTCGGGAAAGATTTGATCCCATCCACTGAACGGCTGATTGGCCGCGATGGCGATGCTGCGATATTCGTATCGCCGGGCAATCAGTTCGAAGAGCACCCCGGTTTCGGCCTGATCCTTGTGGGCATAGGTAATGTCATCAAGGATGATCAGGTCAAATTTGTCGAGCTTGGCCAAAGCTGCTTCGAGCACCAGATCCCGACGTGCGGCTTGCAGTCTTTGGACAAGATCGCTGGTCCGGGTATAGAAGACCCTATGGCCTGCTTCGATCAGGGCATGGCCAATGGCACAGAGAATGTGGGTCTTGCCCGTGCCGGAGTTGCCAATGGCGATCAGGTTTGCGCCGCCGTCCAACCAATCTCCCGCAGCCAGAGCTTCGACCCGGGCGCGTGGTAAGGTAGGCAGAGCTTTGAAATCGAAGGTTGCCAAAGTCTTTCCAGCTGGGAGCTGGGATTCATTCAGATGACGGCGCATGCGGCGCATGTCCCGCTCGGCGAGTTCGTATTCGGCCAGCACGGCCAGGAAGCGCGCAGCCGGCCAGCCTTCGGTATCGGCTCGTGTGGCGATTTCCTGCCATAGCTTGTGGAAGCTGGGTAAGCGCAGGGCGCTCAGCATGCTGGGCAGCGTGTGGATGTCGATCTCCCGGGAGGTCATGCGCGTACCTCCAGCAGCGCATCGAAGCTGTCCAGCGACGGATGAGAAACCACAACATCCTTTGGCAGCACCGCGTGTTTAGGGGTGAGCTGTGTCGCGAGCGTCTTTGGGTCCGGTATCAAACCAGAGCCGAGATCGTCAGCAAGAAGACGTGCCAATTCCGCTTCGCAGGCTTGATCGTGGGCAATAAAGAGCAGAGCGACCATGCGGCGGCAGGCGTCGCGTCGCGGCAGGCTGTGCTGTAGCACTTCCCAGGCCTGCGCGTATTCGGTGCGGGGGAAGAGGCCATCGCGGTAGATCGAGCTCCAAAGAGCCTGTGGTTTGCGCTTCAAGGCATGGATAACGTGGTGGTAATTGATGACATGGACACGATGGCCATCGTTACGGCCTCGGCCACGGGGATGCGTTGCGACAAGGGTGCTGCCCAAGAATGCGTCGAGGCGGTCATCATATAGATGGATGCGCAAACGCTGCCCGATGAGCTGTGACGGCGCGCTGTAAAAGATGCTTTTGACCCTGAAGCCGCCCATTCTTGTGACCGGCACGATAACTTCCGTATAGTCTGTGGTGCGCCGCGGCGGCAAAGGTTTAAGATGCAGCTGTTCTACCTCAACCGCTTCCATACGCTGTCGATTGCGCCGCGCCACCAGCATATCAATGAAACGACGATACTCGGCCACAGATGCAAAATCACGGCTGCCGCGCAGGATCAGTGCCTGTGCGATGGCCTTCTTCAAGTGACGGTTCTGCGATTCCACGGCGCCATTCTCATGGGCTTCACCACGGTTGTTGCGACTGGCATCCATACCATAATGACCGACGAACGCTTCATAGCGCTTGGTAATATCCTCACACTCGTCACGCGTCAGATTTCGAAATGCGGCTGAAAGACTATCCGTACGATGGTTTTGTGGAACACCCCCCAAGGCCCACAACGCCTGCTGGAGGTTCTCGGCCAAGGCCGTAAAGCTCTCCCCGCCCAAGACAACACCAACATGTTCCCAGCGGCTATAGACCATTGCGAAAGGCTCAATTAGCGTTTGTTATGCGTGCCCATGTGCGATAGAACATATAGTGAACATACTGTGTGGAGGGGTATATATGGACCACGACATCTTTCTGGTTTGGCTCAATGAGACGGATAACCTCTCGCCGGACCAGCGCGCCGAGGCGAGTCGGATCCTTTCTGGGTCTCCGTCATTGCAGGCGGTGGTCGATCTCCTTGAGGCAAAGGTTCGTGAGGACCGTATCTGCCCGCACTGCGCTTCAGAAGGAGCTATCATCAGGGGTCATGCAAGTGGCCTTTCCCGGTTCTTTTGCAAAGGCTGCGGCAAAACCTTCAACGCGTTGACCGGTACTCCGCTGGCGCGCCTGCGCCACAAGGGCCGTTGGGCAGAGTTCGCTGCTTCGTTACGTGACGGCGAAACGGTAAAGGTATCCGCTGAGCGTTGCATGGTGGCGCGCACGACCGCTTTTCGTTGGCGTCATCGTTTTCTTCGGGCGGTGACGGCTGGGGCGATCAAGTTGCGCGGCATCGTCGAAGCCGACGAGACCTTCTTTCTGAGCAGCCGAAAAGGTGAACGAAACCTTGATCGTAAGGCCCGTAAACGTGGCGGCAAGGCCGCCAAACGCGGCTTGTCGGAGGAGCAGGTTCCGGTCTTGGTCGCAGCCGACCGATCCGGCACCACCATAAGTGCTGTCTTGCCAGCAGTGACGGCCGCACATCTGCAGGCGGTTTTGCAGCCGCTTCTCGATCCTGATGCGCTCTTGGTCACTGATGGCTGCACCAGTTACCCGCCTTGCGCAGCAGCAATGGGCATCAGCCATGAAAGCCTCAACCAGACTGCAGGACAACGTGTTCGCGGGGAGTTGCACATTCAAACCGTGAACAGTCGACATGAGCGGCTCAAGACATTCCTGCGGCGCCATCGCGGCATCGCAACCAAGTACTTGGACAGCTACCTGCGCTGGTTTCAACTTGCAGTCATTCCAAAACACCAAACTCCCCGCGCGATACTCGCCGCCGCCGCAGGAATCCTGCCTATCTCAAGGCACGCATAATTAACGCCAATTGAGCCTTGCGAAATGATAAAGCAGGTGCGGGAATGGTGCGCCTGCAATGGTCACTTCCAGCTCGGCTGCATGGGTGAAGTCGGACTGTGCCATATAGCCTGGCTCTGGTGTCTGGCGAAAAATGATGTCGCGCTCCGGGCCTTTAAGCGCGCGCCACTGCCGGACCCTTCGCTCCAGGGTTCGGCGGATGCGATCATCTGGAAAAGCCAAAGGATGTAGACCCTGGAGGTGACGCAACAACGTCACGGCCTGCAGGGCATTGTCGTTCTCCAGAACAGGAAGGATGTCATTCTCCCAATACCCTTCAAGAGGATCGGATACTGTACGCCCGTGAACAATCTTGCGCTGTGAAGGGGGCGTTGGATCTGCATCAAATCGCCGAGCGGTTCTTTCGCTGAACACGGCACGGGCGGCTGATGTGCATTGGCTGTGATTTTTGAGGTCGGTCATGTATAATCTCAATTGCTGGTCGGTGATGGATTGATAGGCCAACCGGGGTCCTCCGTTGGAACGTAGAGGCTTCCGGCTTATCAACCCGCAGCGACCAGCACCTAACCCAAAATCATCTTGGCCGGTGGCGCTGACCTCCAGGCGGGCAAGCCCGCCCTCCGATCAGCGCCACCGGCCAAGATGGTTGTCGCTACCGGCCAAGGTGGTTGTCGCTCAACAGTGGCGCGTGCCGTCGATGATCGGCACGTCGCTTGCTAGGTCGACACAAGTCTCAGCCGTGTGCTCAACACGCGTGTTCTCGAAACCGTACGCGAAGTGAAAGGGCAGGGGGCTTGGCCGTGTCGCGGACAAAGAGCACAGCAAACGGCTCAACAGCTTGTGCAAACGAATAAACCTGCCCGGATCGCAACTCGGCAGAATGACGTGGAGCATATCTCAGCCTTCATGACTGAAAGTAGGGCAGGGCGCGTGGGCGATATGGATATATACGATTCCGCATACCATATATGGTGCCAGCGCTGCAAAAAGACACAATATCATTGAAAACTTCTCGATTTTATGCCATAAATCAATCTCATCAATTTTGGGGGCATTGCCATGTCTACTACCGAAACGCTGGACCGACCGCACGCTCTTCCGGCAACCGAGAAGCAGCTCATTTTCGCGCGCAAACTGGCCCTGAGAAATCAGGTTATCCTGCCTTGGGAGGTCCAGCAGGATCGACGCGCGCTGAGCCAGTGGATTGATGCGCAGTCTCGAATGATTCCTGCAGCATCCGATTACCCCACATCGAAACAGGTCTCATTCGCCGAGCGGCTCGCACGGGCCAAGCGGCGGTCCGTTCCCGATGAATGCTTCCGCAGCCGCGAATTGATGTCGCGCTGGATTGATTCCAATCGGTTTTGAAACTGCGCGAGAGGGCAGGGGGGGGTGCCCGCAGCCAACCTGCGATGGACACAGCCGGCCTTCAGGGAAATACTATCACGGCCAAAAAGCTAGGCACACTCGTCATAATGTTCCTGAAGTTACTATAGCCGCTCATGCCCGCACCGTACACCATACTGGGCTACAAACATGGTAGAAGCGGGCTCGTCCACCTGATATATTGGTCCAACCCCCGCTCGATCATGAACTGGATCATGAAATGTTTGACACCACTGCCCAGCTCGAGGTGTTCCCGACCGACCTGCAGATGCGTCGGATAGATGTTGCGCGCAATATGCGCCGCTTCTATCGGATGAGCGTCCAGCCTGACTTGTTCGGTGGAGCCAGCCTTTTGCGCGAATGGGGCCGGATCGGATATCGCGGGCAGATGATGACCGAGCCCTATGCAGATGAAGGGCAGGCTGTGACCGCACTTATGAAGCTCGCATGCGTGAAAAAGCGGCGGGGATATGCGTGAGCTGCGCATGCCGACACAACCTGAAGCTTAAAAACAATTATGACGCTCGATACCGACAAAATAGATGATGCGGCCCTCGCGATCCTCAGCCTCACGCTGCATAATGGCGATCGGGTCTGGAAAGGCGTCGCTTGGAACATAACTGACAGGCTTTTCGAGAAGGGCCTGATTTACGATCCGAAAAACAAGGCGAAATCACTTTCCCTGACACCTGAAGGCATCGCGCATGCGCGGGCTGTTCTCGCGCGCGAGTTTAGCAAGGAGAAGCGGGAGTGACAGGCTGCGTTGAGCACGTCACTGGTCGTGCAGCTTTTCGGAAGATCCCGCCGCGATAGCCCGCCTCTGATAGGCAGCGATCAAGAGCGACCACTCTACCGGGCGCTGCATCGCGCACAGATATTTCGCAGCTGATGCAAGACTGTCTGCCGCGCGACAATCAAGATGAGAGGCGAAAAATGGCGTACGAGTTTACGGTATTGCGCAGGCAGCATATCATGAAAGCGGCCGGTCTCCATGCGATTCTCGAGCGGCGGCAGTCGGCCCTTTGCTGCCAGTCGGTCTGGCGCCCAGTGTTCACCGAAGCGGCCATTCGTATCCGGCGCAGCAGAACCGTGCTGTCAAATGCACCCAGCTCTACTTCTGCTCAAAAAACCCATTCGCTAAGGATATGAGGCTTGAGACTGCACTTCTCGTTGCTTGAACTGACACTGCTGCCAAACACAAGGCCGTGATCGGGAAAGCGGCGAGGGCTGTGTATAGCGCACCTTAAAGGTGGTTCAGATGCACTTCGGGCACGAAGGTCTGATCATCCATGGGCGGGCGAACATATGGGCCTTGCGGCGGGCGCTCTTCCAGTACTAGGGGCTTGGATTTGATCTCCTTATAGTGGATCTGGGACAGCAGGTGTGAAATGCAGTTCAGGCGCGCGTGTTTCTTGACATCCGAGGCCACCACATACCACGGCGCCTGCTTGATGTCGGTATGGGCGAACATCTCGTCCTTGGCCTTGGAATATTCGACCCAGCGCTTGCGGCTTTCCAGATCCATCGGGCTGAGTTTCCACTGTTTCGTGGGGTCGGTCAGGCGCTGTTGAAACCGGCGCTCCTGTTCCTCGTCGCTGACGGAAAACCAGTATTTGATCAACTGGATCCCTGAGCGATCAAGCATGCGCTCGAACTCGGGGCAGCTGCGCAGGAACTCGCGGTATTCGTCATCAGTGCAGAACCCCATGACCCGTTCAACCCCGGCGCGGTTGTACCAGGAGCGATCGAAGATGACGATCTCGCCCGCGGCGGGCAGATGCGCCACATAGCGCTGAAAATACCACTGTGTCTTTTCGCGTTCGGTCGGGGCTGGCAGGGCCACAACGTGACAGACGCGCGGATTGAGCGCTTCGGTGATGCGCTTGATCGTGCCGCCTTTGCCAGCGGCATCGCGGCCCTCGAAGATGATCGCCACGCGCTGGCCCGTCTGCTTGACCCATTCCTGCAGCTTGACTAACTCAATCTGCAGCCGCTGCAATTCGGCCTCGTATTTCTTGTTGCTGATTTTCCTAGATTTGCCCATCGAGTTTCCCTTCGTAAATGTTACAACCCCAGGTTCGGGGTGTCTCGTGCCGCTTCTGTGGAGCGCAGCCCATGTTGGCCAAACACTCTGTACGGGGGACGTCACGGCTCACGACGCCAGCGTCAGAGCAGGCGCGAAGCCTTGTGCATTCGCTTGCGGCCAATATTTGGCAAAGGCCGGGTGCGACAATTCTGTGCGATCCAGTTCGCCCGCGTCAACCCACAGATACTGGCTGGCGGCCGAGCGTACCTCGCGACTGTTGACGCGGATCATCAAGTGATGTGGCGACAGATCGGCAGGTGCGCCAAGTCCTGCGGATTCGATGGTTTCTTTCAGCGCGTTCAAGGTGCTGCGATGGTAGTTGGCCACGCGTTGGAACTTATCATCGACGACCAAGGCGCGGTAGCGCCCCGGCTCCTGCGTGGTGACCCCTGTCGGGCATTTGCCACTATGGCAAACCTGCGCCTGAATGCATCCGATGGCGAACATGAACCCGCGCGCGACATTGCAGCCGTCTGCCCCCAGCGCGAACAGGCGGCACATGTCAAAAGCGCTGATGATCTTGCCTGACACGATCAGCTTTATCCTGTCACGCAGCCCGATGCCGGTTAATGTGTTGTGAACCAGCATCACACCTTCGCGGATGGGTGCGCCACGGTGATCAGCGAATTCGACAGGGGCCGCGCCGGTACCGCCTTCTGATCCGTCGATGGTGATGAAATCGGGGATGCTACCGGTCTCGCGCATGGCTTTGGCGAAGGCGAAAAACTCCCACGGGTGGCCCACGCAGAGTTTGACACCCACCGGCTTGCCACGTGCCAGTTCACGAAGGCGGCCAATAAAGGCGCACAATTCCAATGGGGTGGAAAATTCGGAATGTGCGGCGGGGCTGATGCAGTCTTGCCCGACAGGCACGCCGCGCGCCTCGGCGATGGCTTCGGAGACTTTCGCGCCGGGCAAAATGCCGCCATGACCGGGCTTGGCCCCTTGCGAGAGCTTGATCTCGATCATCTTGACCTGATCATCCGCCGCAGTCTGCGCGAATTTCTCAGGCGCGAATGTTCCGTCCAGGTTTCGGCACCCGAAATATCCGCTGCCGATTTGCCAGATCAGGTCGCCGCCATGCTCGCGGTGAAACCGTGAAATCGCGCCTTCGCCAGTGGTGTGGGCAAAACCGCCGAGTTTTGCGCCCTTGTTCAGGGCCTCGATCGCATTGGGCGATAGCGCTCCATAAGACATCCCCGAGATATTCATCACCGATGACATATAAGGCTGCTGGCAATCCGGCCCCCCTATACGAATACGAAAATCCTGCGAGTCGATATGGCTGGGCACCATCGAGTGATTGATCCATTCATGCCCGATCTCATTGACATTTCGAAGCGTGCCGAAGGGGCGCAGCCCCTCCATCCCCTTGGCACGGCGATAAACCAAGGCGCGTTGCTCACGCGAGAACGGGGTTTCCTCGTGGTCGCTTTCAAGGAAATACTGTCGGATTTCAGGGCGAAAATGCTCGAACAGAAATCGCAACCGCGCCGAGAGCGGGTAGTTCTTCAACACCGCGCTCTTGTTTTGTGTGAAATCATAAACGCCAATGGCCGAGGCGCAGGCCGCCAGCGCAACCAACACTCCGCCCCAAAACGGCTGATAGATCGTAAACAAACCCGCAACAGGGATCAGGCACAGGCAAAGAGCCAATGGAATAAAGCGCATATAAACAGCCCTCCCTTGCTGTTGGTGCCCTGGCCGTGTCTGATCGAAAGCACTGGGTCGCATTGGGCACAAGTAAACTGCCCAATGCGGTTTTCTTTAGCGCACGACGAAAACCGACACTTTGGCATGGGCCGCAATATACCCCCCATGCGAAGAAAAGATATATTCCATCAAGCCGGGTTGATGGCTGGCCATCACGACCAGATCGGCGCCGACCTGCTCGATTGCAGACAACAGCTTCCGGTCGACCTCGGCCTCTGGATCGGCTGAACTAAGGTTGAGCGCTGTTGCCGAAATGGCATATTCTTCAGACTTGCGGTCCGCGAATTCCTGCAATTTTTCGCCGTATTCGCTGGAAGATTTCGCTATCTCGGATGGCAATTCTCCTGACACGCTGACGAAGCATAGTTCTGCCTTGTGATCGCGTGCCATGCCGCAAGCCAGATCAACAGCCTTTCTGAGAGTGTCGCGGTGAACAAGATCGATTGGCACCATTATCCTTGAAAACATTCAGACCTCCTTTGGTGGGGTTCCGGCCGGGCGGCAGGACAGATTGTCTGCGCCCGGCCTTGCATTAGAGCGTTTGATCATTCTGCTGGTTCAGCGACACCATGCTTTGTGCGCCGGTGGTCATTGAACAGCGCTTTGCCCAGTGAGATGCACATCAACACCATGATTATCGTGAACGGCAGCGCGCCGATGATCATGGCATCCGACAGTGCATCCATGCCACCACCGCCCGCGATCAGAAGCACAGCGATCACCGCGGTCAGGATGACCCCCCAGATGATGCGGTGGCGGATGCCGGTTTCCGCCTGACCGCCGGACATGATGGTGTTCATGACCAGAATGCCGCTATCTGCCGACGTGACCAGAAAAGTCAGGATCAACACCACGCTCATGATCGTGATCCCGGTCAACAAACCGCCATCAATCATGTGACCGAGGGTGACAAACAGCTTTGCCGTGTTGGAGGCAGCGATGATGCTGCCATCGGCGACGCCTGACAATTCCAGATCAATTGCAGTGCCACCCAGAATGGTCATCCAGGCAAAGCAAACCAGTGATGGCGCGATGACGGCACCGAGCACAAACTCGCGAATCGTCCGGCCACGGGAAATGCGCGCCAGAAACAGGCCCACGAATGGCGCAAATGCAATCCACCATGCCCAGTAGAAGGTGGTCCAGCCGGCCTGCCATCCGAACAGGCGGCCATCGGTGCCTGCGGCATAAAGCGCCGCCGAAGTTTCGGCGGGTAGTTCTGCCATTGAGGCTGGCAGGCTGTCGCGGAAGCCGTCAAGCGAGCCCCAGGCATTGGTTGCCCCGCCATATACCGCAGCAAGATCCTCACCGCTCAGGCCCGATTGCAGCACAGCAGGTGCGGCGGCAAAGGCTTCCAGAGATTGCGGGGCGTGGGCACCAAAGCTCAGGTACAGGAAGTTCAGAATATAGTCGACCAGCGCGGTGCCATAGGTTGTCATGGCAAAAACGAACGACCCGAAGATGACGAAAGTCATGATCAGGATGAATGACATCACCAGATTGGCGTTCGACAACCACTTGATCCCGCGCCCTACGCCCGAGACGGCAGACAGAATAGACAGGCCCATGATGACGACCAATCCAGCGATCAGCCCGACTGTCGCGGGTGCAGGTGCATCCCCGGTCATGTTCATCATCCATTCCATACCGGTGATCGCATACAGCCCGTCCACGAATTGACTGACCCCGAAGCCGATAGTCACGGACACCCCCAGGATCGTGGCAACGACCCCGACCACATCGACCACATGGCCAAACGGACTGTTGATGAAACGACCAAACAGCGGTGTCAGGGCAGTGCGGATAGTCAGCGGCATGCCCCGTGTGTAGGCGTAGTAGCACAGGCTCAGGCCAGTGGCGACATAGATGGCCCATGCGTGAAAGCCATAATGCAGGAACGTGTAGCGGTATCCTGCTTGCAGGCCTTCGACCGTGTTGCCTTCGACATTGCCAGTCACGGTTTCGGGGTTCGACCCCCAAAGCCCCAATGGCTCGGCGGTGGCAAAAACCATCAGCCCGACACCGAGACCGGCCCCGAACATCATCGCGAACCATGAAAAGGTCGAGAATTCGGGTTTTTCACCTTCCTCTCCGAGCACGCGCTTTCCTGTTTGCGGGATAAGCGCGATCACAAACAGAAAGAAGGTGAACATGCCGACAGAAAGCACGTAGAATGTGTTGAACCCTTCGAGTAACGTCCATTTGAAGCTGGAAAGCTGCGCACCGGCTGATAATGGCCAGATCAGTGCCCAAAGCACGATCCCGACCATGATGGCCTTGGAGATGGTCGCGATGGGGATCGAATGCCCCTCATAGAAACCCTGCTCGGCTGTTGGAATATCAACATCCGTAAACGGTGGCTTTATGGCCATGATTGTCCCTCTCTGTTGTGTTTCGGGTCAGCGGAAATTCCTGATCCCTTGGTCGATAATTGTGATTGGCGTCTTCCGCGCCATTGATGTGTTCAAACACATTGCAACATCCTTGCGAAGCATTGGCGGCAAGGGGGGGGGGGTGAAAGCGCCCTCTATTTGCCGATTTGCGACACATAGAGGGGGCGCAAGCTGGCGTGGTCACCTGTTCAGTCATTGTCGCCACCTTGTCCGCCGGCGCCACCTAAGGACCGGCCCGATGACGGTACGGTCACCCGAAGCGCCAACGCTTCCAGTTCTTTCAGCGCATGTGCGTCATTCACTGGCGCGCTGAGCAAGCGTGGCGCTATCGTGTCTGGCGCAGGTGTGCTGTGGTCGAATGTCAGGGTCAGGTCGCCGACTGGCTTGGCGCAAAATGACGCCAATGCCGCAGCCGATGCGATAGTCCCAAGTGCATGCAGCTGAATAGATGTGTCCTGCATGGCAACCGTTACCCCGCCGCCTCCGCGTCGCTGCGCAGAAAGCGCTATCAGTGGCAACAGCAAGCCGGGCAGGACAACATTCATCACACAAAGCCTGTCTTGCATCGTCAGTTCCGGCAGGTTGACATGATCAACAAGTGCGACACCGACGTGCAAAGGGCATTTCAATGAACTGGACTGCCAGTCATCCGGTCGCGGCGATGCCGTGTTGATTGGGTTCATCTGCAACCACCGCAGCAGCAGGGTGCAGCCTGCGACGCCATGCGCGGTCAGCCAGGTTGCAGCGCGCGCGGCCTCTTGCGCGAATCCCCATTCGAACCCTGCGCCGCGAACAGCCTTGGCACATAGTGCCTCGGTCTCGGACAATGACAGCCCGGTCGTCAGCTGGCCATTCACACGCCGTGACTGTCCTGTCGGAGTGATACGCCCTTTCGGCATCTTCGCGGATATCCCCCCCAATTGATCGGGATAGGGTGCGCCCTGAAACAGGCTGATGCGCACCCAGCGATCCGAGCGCGGATCAAAGCGCGTCGCCCCGAAAAACGCGAGCTTGCAGCGCAATATGTCGATGGGCAGCATGTCATCCGCGATCAGATTGTCGCGGATTTCCGCAAACGGGTGGCGCGCGGTGATCTGCGCGCGCCTGACCGCCGGGCGATGCTCTGGCGCGGCCAGCAGCAGATGCGCGACCGGCAGATCATCGGGCTGGCCCTGCAACGCCTGCCAGAGTGCTGCGGCCTGCCGTCCGGTATCGAGCGGCAACTCCCGCTCGGCACCCGGCTCTTCATGGCGCTCGCCAAGGCGCGGCTCCAGCTTGTCCTCGGACACATACCAGAAGCGGGCGCATTGGTTGCGCGTGCTGTAGTCAACGCCAAGCGCCCAGCCGTAATGCGCCTGCATTATGGCGCGCAATTCGCCCAGCTTCATGGCTCCGTTAATCGGGAAATAGGCGTCCTCATCGGCATCCATGCAATCGCCAAGCCCGTCGATCAGATCGCCATGCGGCTCGAGCATCGCGGCGAGCAGGGCTTCCTGTGCTTCCAGCGGCAAGGCGTCCTGCCCCCAGCGCCAGAGGTCATCCCAGGGATGAGCGGCGTTCTTATCCCACCCTTGCGCGACATGGGCAGCAAGGCGCGTAAGGCCATCGCGCAGATCGGCAAGTTTCGCGCGCTGGATGTCATGCGCGCTGGTCCAGAGGTCCGCATTGTGGCGCGCCGCATCCAGCGCCGCCTGAAACCCCGCCAGTTCCGCCGCGCCGGTTTGGGCACGCACCCGCGCCAAAGCCTCTTCGCGCGCCAGCATCCAGTTGTTCAGAAGCACCGGATGGCGGATCACGAAAGGGGCCATGCCAAGCCCGGTGGAATTGCCAACGCCAAGGCCGCGTTTCAGGTCTGGCGCAAGCCGCGCAGCTTTGTCGCCGCCGCGCGCGCGGGCCAGATGTTCGACCAGATCGACAGTGAAGGCCCGCGTCAGCCAGACGGACAGCATTTCGGCCTGAAACGGCGCGCTCAGTTCGGGGCGCTGTGCAATCGCGGCGCGATCCGCCGCGCCGAATTTGCCAGAGCCGTATACAGCCGTGGTGCGCATCAGATAGCCGGTTTCCAGCAGCAACGCGACATCGGGTTGCGCCCCGGCCGCCAGCCGTTCCACGACATGATCGAACAGCCGCACCGAGCGATTGGCGCGGCTTAAGCTGAGTTCGCGCGGGGAAATGCGCCCGGCTTCCTGCAGCGGCACATTGGCGGCCAGTCGGTCCAGACCGGCAGCATCGGGCGTGCCGTCAAACAGCGCGAATGTGGCGTCCCATGCGGTCGCGATCACCCGATCCGAGCGCGCCTCTGGCGGCAAGTCATGGGCGAAGACCACAAGGCTGTAGGTCCGCTCGGGGCCGATGGCGCGGTAAACGGCGCGGCCGACGCCCTTGGCGTCGATCTCCCAGACGGGCCGGTCAAAGCGCCAGCCCTCGGCCTGCATCCGCCGCAAGAGTTGGCGCAAGAAGGACAGGCGGGTGGGGTGGCTGCACCCCATGCGGGCAAGGCGCATCACCTCGTCGGGGCTGCGGCGGAAGGCGCGGGCCTGCGGCATGGGGTTCAGACCCTCGCAACTCATTGCGCGGCCTCTTGCTGTGCGGTTTCCAGAGCGCCGAAGCTCTGCGCAAAGAACCGTGCCCAGTTGCCGCCCATGACGGCGGCGACATCTGCGGCAGAGAAGCCGACGGCGCGCAAGCCTTGTTCGATTGTCCCGAAATCGCGGTTGTCGTGGAACCAGTCGGGCATGGGTGGAAAGCCGGGATTGTCGGCGCTGCCCTCGCCATAATCGCGCGCTTTGGTCCAGCGGCCTGCGCGCATCCAGTCGACCACGGAGTCGGGCTGGTCCTGACACAGATCCGTGCCGATGCCGATATGATCCACGCCCATCAGATCGGCGGTGCGCGCGACCATCGTGCAGAAATCAACCAGAGTGCAATCGCCGCCGCCGCGCAGGTGGTGCGGATAGACCGAGAAGCCCAGTATCCCGCCGCTTTCCGCCAATGCGCGCAGCACGCGGTCAGATTTGTTGCGCAGGGCCGGATGCCAGCTTGCCGAGTTGGCATGGGTGATGGCAATCGGGCGGGCGGAATGGGCGATGGCGTCCAGCGTCGAGCGTTCGCCCGAATGGCTCATGTCGATGACCATGCCGACACGGTTCATTTCCGCCACCACCTCGAGGCCCATGCGGGTCAGGCCGGTGTCTTCGGCCTCATAACAGCCAGAGGCGAGAAGCGACTGGTTGTTATAGGTCAGTTGCATGAAGCGCAGGCCAAGCCGGTGCAGCACTTCGATAAGGCCGATATCATCCTCGATGCAGGAGGGGTTCTGCGACCCGAAGAAGATCGCCGTGCGGCCGGTCGCGCGCGCAAGTTCAATGTCATCTGCGGTGTAGCCCTGAAAGATCAGGTCCGGGTGACGTTCAAACCAGCGATTCCAGCGCTCGATATTCAGCACCGTTTCGCGGAAATTCTCGTGATAGGTGATCGTGACATGCACCGCATCAACCCCGCCCGCGCGCATCTGGCGGAAGATTTTTTCCGACCAGTTGGCATATTGCAGCGCGTCGATGCGCGGGCTCATGCGGGCGCCCCCGAATGGATATAGGAGGTCTTTACGATGGTATAGAATTCTTCCGCATAGCGGCCTTGCTCGCGCGGGCCGTAGCTGGAAGCACCACGACCACCAAAGGGGACATGATAATCCGTGCCTGCGGTCGGCAGATTGACCATGACACAGCCCGCGCGCGCATGGCGGCGGAAATGCGTGGCGCGCGCCAGATCGCGGGTCATGATGCCCGCAGTCAGGCCAAACTCGGTGTCATTGGCGATGTGCAGCGCTTCGTCATAGCTGCCAGCCTTGAGGATGCAGGTAATCGGCGCGAACATTTCCTCGCGGTTGATGACCATATCGTTGCGGGTGTTCGCAAAAACCGCAGGGGCCATGAAATAGCCTTCCGTCGCGCGCTCCAGCCTTGTGCCGCCGCACAGGAGGTCCGCCCCTTCGCGCTTGCCAGTCTCGATATAGTCCAGATTAACGGCAAGCTGATCGCGGCTCACCACCGGGCCGATCTGGGTGCCCTCTTCCAGCGCGTGACCGACTTTCAAGGCCTGAGCGCTTGCAACCAGTTTCTCGACAAAGGCATCATGGATGCGCTCATGCACGATCAAGCGGCTGGCGGCGGTGCATTTCTGACCTGTGCCGCCGAAAGCTGCGTTGGTGGCGTGGGCCACGGCCAGATCGAGGTCGCAATCTTCCATGATGACCATGGGGTTTTTTGACCCCATTTCCATCTGCAGCTTGGTCATGTTGGGAATCGCCGCGAGCGCAATACCGCGCCCCACGGGCACCGATCCGGTGAAGCTGATCGCATCGACGCGCGCGCTTTCCGCCAAAGCCTGCCCGATTTCACGCCCCGCGCCCATGACCAGATTGAACAGCCCCCTGGGCAAGTCCTGCTTGGCGATGATCTGCGTCAGCGCCACGGCGCTGGCGGGGGTCTGGTTCGCGGGCTTCAAGATCACAGCATTGCCAAAGGCCAGCGCGGGCGCGATTTTCCATGCGGGCGTTGCCACGGGGAAATTCCACGGGCTGATGATCGCCACGACGCCCACAGGTTCGCGGCGCACATCGATTTCGATGTAAGGTCGAACGCTGTCAGCGGTCTGGCCCAGTTGGCGCAGCGCCTCAGCCGCGAAATAGGTAAAGAACTGGCCTGCGCGGTAGACCTCTCCCTTGCCCTCGGCCAGCGGCTTGCCCTCTTCGCGGGCGATCACCGCGCCAATTTCCCCGGCGCGGGCCATCATTTCGGTGCCGATGGCCATGAGCACATCATGGCGCTTTTGCGGGCCAGTTGCGCGCCATTCGACCTGTGCATGGCGCGCGGAATCCAGCGCAACGCCAAGCTGGGCGGCATCGGCCTGCGCGAAATGACCGATCACATCGGACAGGTCTGACGGATTGCGGTTTTCCACAGCATCCGCCCCGTTCAGCCATTCACCAGCGATATAATTGCGCGTTTCAAGTTGCATGTTATTCCTTTGCGCCATTCAGGCGGTTTTGATCCTGTTCATCAGGGCGGCATCGAGTTGCACACCCTCTCTCTCTATGCGTAGGCGATTGGCAGCGCGGCGCGCACCGGGCAGCCGCGCCCCGTCCTGAGCGGTGATTGCGCCCGTCAGGCGCAGAATCGCGGCGTGGAACCCGTCACCTGAAAACGCAGCAGGATCGATACCAACGAAAAACTGCCCCGTCCCCGGTGGCCCGCCTTTGGGGCCGGAAAAGGGGCTGGCTTCCAGCCCCAGATTGCCCCCTGACAGTGCGGCCGCGAAAATCTCGACCATCAAGCCCATGCCGAAACCCTTTTTCCCGCCCGCAGGCAGCATCGAGCCCGCAAGGGCGGCCTCTGCATCCTCGGTGGGCTGGCCATCCGCGTCGAGCGCCCAGCCCGGTTTAATCAGCTCGCCCTTGCGGGCGCGCAGGATGATCTCGGATTTCGCAATCGCGCTGGCTGATTGATCGATGACCAACCGCGCGTGACCTGCGCCATCGGGCACCGCGAGCGCGAAAGGGTTGGTGCCGATCACCGGCTTTGTTCCGCCAATCGGGGCCATGGACGCGGGCGCATTGGTAAAGCACAGGCCGACAAGCCCGGCTTCGGCCAGCCGTTCGGCATGATGCCCCAGAACGCCGCAATTATAGGATCGCGAAACGGCCATGGCAGCAACGCCCTGTTCGCGCACGGCTGCGTCGAACTGCGCCCAGCCTGCATCAATCGCGGCATGGGCAAACCCATGTGCCGCATCGACCTGAACCGCCGCAGGGCGCGGGCGTGCGACTGTGGGCACAGCCGCGCCCAGAACCTTGCCGCAGCGCAAATGCTCGGCATAGATCGGCACATACATCAGCCCATGACTGCGAATGCCATCGCGCTCGGCCAGACGTGTCGAGCGCGCCACCGCCGCCGCCTGATGCGCCGCAGCCCCCGCGCCCTGCAATGTGCTGAAGGCAAGCGCTTCGACTTCGCCCAGTGTCAGTGTTGTGTCCGTCATGCTTTCCCCTTTTCGACAGGTTAAGAGGTGACACCTTCAATGCAATCGAATTTACTTTGATTTAACTTCAGAAGTTCTGTAGTGAGCCAACATGATCCGCACCCAAGCCCTGCGCGTTTTCGTCACCACCGCCGATTGTGGCAATATCCGGGACGCGGCCAAATCGCTGGGTCGGACCGACTCTGCGGTGTCGATGACGCTTAAACAGCTCGAAGCCACATTGGGCGCACCTCTGTTCGAAAGCGACCGCAAGCACAGCTTGACTGCGCTTGGCCTCGAGGTTCGCAAACTGGCGCGCGACCTGCTGCGCGAACATGACCGCACCATCGAGCGCATCCATGCACTGGCAGCCGGACGCGAGGGCGTGTTACGCGTCGCGGCAGTCCCGTCGGTCGCGGCGCAGCTTTTGCCCGAGATACTCAGCGCGATGCTGGGCGAATTCCCTGGCATCAGAATCGAACTTGTGGATACCGACAGCGCCAGCATGCATGCACTGGTCGAGACTGGCGAAGTCGAAGTCGGGATCGGCGGCAGGCCCGCAGCGAATAGTGGCCTGCATTTTGACGCGCTGTTCAATGACCCGTTCCGGCTGGTGTGCCGCAAGGACCATCCGCTTGCCCGACACGAACGGCCACTGACCCGACAAGATTTGCGTCCGCATCGATTGATCAGCAACAACTCGACCGCAGGCATTTCCGGCTTTGATGCGGATGCTCCAGATGGCGTGTCGGCGCTGAGCGCGCGCAATGTCATTTCGCTTCTGGCCTTGGTGCGTGCCGGGGCTGGCGCAGCGATCTTGCCCGCACTTGCAACGCGCACGATTGATTCGGAGCTGTGCGCAGTTGAGCTGGATGATGCCTCGGCACTTCGGACGGTCGGCTTTGCCTTACGGCGAGGCGGCAATCCCAGTCCAATCTGCAGGGAGTTTCAGGGCCGCCTCGTTGCGATGGTCCAAGCCACTGGTATTTGACCCTTATCTTAATTGAATCGCCAAAGCTTGGGTTGAACGCAGATTATCGAACGTTGATTGGCTGCTTTCCTGTGAAGTCATGGTCATTTTTGGAATACTCGGCCCGGGCTAGATGAATAGTCCGTTCGCGAGGCCGGCTGCTCGGTCGAAGGCGGCACGGCGACCGGCCGCTATTGCAAGATGCTGCGTTTGCAATGCCGCAAGGTCACGGTCGGCTCCGCCCTGTGCGACGGCGAGGGCAGCCTCGACGTGCCCGGCCCTTTGCGGTCAGTCAGCGTCGGTGGCACGCTGCAGTGCGGCTTCACCAAACCGGCCAATCGTGCATCGCGCAGCATTTTTTGCTATTGAACGTCGCTGATGCGGACAAAGGGTTCATTGGCTGCGGCTGCGCGAAGGGCTGCTTTCAATGCAATACCCTCGGTCGCCTATTCTTGCATCTTGATTATAGCGCGGTCAGCCAATCGTTGAAGCGCATCCGGATCATGGCTGGGCAGATACACCGTGGGGTTTTCAGCGGCATACGCAAGGATTTTGCGGTGTGTTTCTATTTCCGCAGCAATGTCAGTTCCGACCCCGTCGGCCATCAGCTGAACCAGATGACGTTCCGTATAAGACGTATCACCAGCAAACATAATAGTCGTGTCGCCCTCATTCAAAAGTACGGATAAATGCCCTGGTGAATGGCCGGGCGTTGGAACAAGCGTGACGTCACCCGCATGGGTGAGTTTTGCATGGCTTGCGAACGGCCCGAATGGCGTCTTCTGAAAATCCACGAGTGTTGGACTAAAACTCCGAGGCCAGCGTTGATTGAGGTAGCCGTTCATACGTCCTTTGAACCCAGAGGCGAAGTTCCATTCATCTCGCGAAACAACGAACTCGGCGTTCGGGAAATGGTGCAAGCCTCCGTCATGATCCTGATGTAGATGGGTCATCACAACCCAACGCACGTCGTCTGGATTCAAGCCAAGCCTTTGTATTTGGGGACCGATCTCATCCTCTGGCGAGACATCAAAGATGGCTGCCCGTTGCAACAGTGGCATGTAGGGAGGGAAATATCGCGGCTTATTGGCGTCAGATGGAACACCAGTGTCTATAACAATGAGGCCTTCAGGATGCTCGATAATCCAGACATGGATTGGCAGCCAGCCCGTCATGTTCTTGTCGAATACCGCATTCAGAAGACGTTTTATTCCTTTGCCCTCACCCTCCCGCCAGCGTTCAGTGACTTTGACTCGCCCTGTCTCGATTCCGTGGATTTTCATGATGGATCTCCTATTGGGTGGTTGCGTTGTGCGCATAGTGCCAGACTAAACGGTTAGCAATCGCTAACCTGCAATGCAAAAAACTTACCGAAGAGCCTTACGGAGAAGATGCTCCGCGTCGTGCAGTTGCGCCAAAGCTGGGTGCGCCAGTGACCCAAAGAATATCTGACGCGTGATGTTCTCAAGCATGCCAACGACCAAAGCCAGCTGCATGTTCTCGTCAACGCAGGACTCCACGTCTCCTTCTGATCGACCCAGCTGAATAATGTCCCGCAGTATAGAAAGAATTGTTCGGGACTTTAGGCCGTCCGGCATATGGGGCCAAAGCGTCCTTAGATTGTCCGCTACAAATACTGTCGCTTCGGGATGTTCATCGACTGCGCGTAACCCGGTTTCAAGAAATGCCCGAAACTTGAGGCGGAATGTAGACGATTGCCCTGTTGTAAGCGAAACGCGCTGCAACTGGGCGCGGTACAGCCGTTCGAACAAGACCAAGGCCAGTTGGTCCTTTGTAGCAAAGTGCTTGTATAGTGCCGGATTGCTTAACCCGCTGGCTTGGGCAATGTCTCTGATTGATGTCGCAGACAGCCCTTTTCGTGCGAAAAGACGTAGCCCCTCTTGAAGGATGAGCGCCTTCCCAGGAGCGTCTGTGGCATGAACAAATGGTTGGTCTTGGGTCATAACAGTAAAGTTAGCGATCGCTAACCTACAAGTCAAGCCGCCCTGCGGCGGTGCAGCATGGCCCGTCGACTCTTCAAGCTCGACCATCGACACACCCGGCCCGAAGCCGCCGTACGTTCACGGCGCTGCGCCGCGATGCAGCATCCTAGAAGCGGTCGTTCAGTCTTCGGTGCAACATTGCTACGTGTAAAATGTTGGCTATGTGGGCAATGCTGATATTTCTAAGCCGCACCACTGATGGGAAAAAGGATGAGCCACAGCCTCACCACTTTCGTGAATCAATATGGCGAAGCCGACACCATTTGCGATTATTTTGCCGCGAAGAACAATACCGATGACTTTGCGCTCCGGGACTGTGCGCGCAACTTGACCATTTCGCTTGGCGTGGAATGACGGATTATAGGCAGGCATCCTGCCCCCCCTGCGCACTCGCCTGCAGGATAGCCTGCGAACACTGGTGATTTGTCGGGCCGCATGCCGCAATCACATAAACATAGAAAGGTATTCAATCACCTTTCCTGCGAAAGCTCCAACCGAAGCAGCGACATCGAGGAGATAGCCCCCAAGGCCTTCCGCTGCACTTCTCATCACTGGAAAGCTCCAAGACGCGAGCCCTTCACCGATCTTTGCAAGAACCTCGCCCAAGACCTTGTCTGCAACGTAAATACCAACCGCATACTTCCCGGTCGTTGCTGCCTTGGCGATCTCCTCGCTTTGCTTCTGCAGGGCCTCTGTGTTCGCATTGATCGCAGCCGTATTTTCTCGTTGCGCTGCAGCAACTTCACGAAGTGCCTCAGCTGTTCCGGCGCTTTGTTCAGCAGCCGCGTCAACCTCCGCAACGCCGGCGGCGATTTCCGACGTTGCCCTCGACATTTCAGCGAAGAAAGCGGGTGGGAAGCCCAGCTCCTCAATTGGTTCGGGAGGATTGTTGTGGCCGATACCGGCTAATCCATCCCCACGATCTTCGCGAGCATTCTCCTCGATTTCTACTAGGGGGCGCAGGGTTTGCAGGATGCTCGCGGCGTCTGCCGCAATCTCAGCTGCCAGCCTCTTCCGCCTTTCCACATGAGCGTCGTCTTCGGGCTGATCGTCGCCACCCCAGTCGGCACCCGGAATAGGACTCCAGTCGTATATCCCGGAATCGTCTGTGATTTTTGTAGCTGCTTGGTCGATTAGGTCGTCGCGATACACAGAGCCAAAGTTTTCACCGAGTGCCTCTTCTGGCGTCTCCGGCCCACCATATATCCACTGATAGCCGCCTTCTGCTGACTCGTAGGGCACACGGTTCGCCGGATCCTCATACCTCTGGTAGAACCACTCGATCATTTCCTCGATTGCAGCTTCGTCAGCTTCTCGATTGTCGCTGTCTTCCGGATCGTGCTCCAAGGTGATCTGGAAGTCCGACACCAGTTCGTGGCCATCGACGTCTGTATCGGTGTCATTTAATGCACCATTGGGGTATTCCCACAGTTGCCAAGTCAAGGTGCCCAGCTCGGGGAGTTCGATGGATGCCTCCCAGGTAGTGCGAGTGCCCATTGGCTCCTCATCGGCTCCGACACTATCCCAGAGGTCTGAAATTTCATTGGCTTCGATTTCGAACACCTGACCGGTGTCCTTATGCCGAATGATGGCAGTCCCGCTTGTCTTAATATGCATCGCTGTTCACCGCGCCGAAGAAATATCAACCATCATAGGCTTACCGTCTATCACCCACGCTCAATAATCAAACACGAAATCAAGGCGCTGTTCGAGCCGATCTGGCTGCCGATCTACTTCTCACGCTCGAGAGAGCTTCGAAAAGGTGAAGACCGCTTTCCGAGGCCTGCCGCAGGTGCCTTGCCGCACTGCAGTCAGAGCTATGCGGGAATTTGGGTGATGGCATGAATTGAAAGGCGGCGTATTGTGGCGGGTGTCAAAGCCAGCCAGAACCTCACGAGGAGCAATACGCCTATGAAGAACGATACAACCATTCTACCGTTTCGCCAATCAGAAACTATCGTCGACCCGCTGACAGAACTGGCACGGGAAGGCGCACGCCGGATGCTGGCGGAAGCGCTGAAAGCCGAAGCTGATGCATTTGTGGCCAGCTTTGCGGACGAGAAGCTGGACGATGGCCGCCAGCGGATCGTCCGCCATGGACTTGGCCCTGAACGTCAGATCCAGACGGGCATTGGCGCTCTGAATGTGCAGCGCCCCAAAGTGCGTGACCGGATGGCGGCACTCGATCCTGCGCAAAAGATCCGCTTCACCTCGAATATACTGCCGAAATGGGCGCGCCGCTCGGTCAGCTTGGACGCGCTGTTGCCCGTTCTCTACCTGAAGGGCATTTCCACGGGCGATTTCCAGGAAGCGCTGTCAGCCATTATGGGCCCCGATGCACCCAACCTGTCTCCGAGTGTCATATCCCGCCTGACCGCAGGTTGGCAGGCAGAATATGATGCCTGGGCGCGGCGTGATTTGTCTGCGCGCAATTACGTCTACATATGGGCAGATGGCGTCTATCTGCAGGCGCGCATGGAAGAAAATGCCGAATGCATGCTGGTGATCATCGGAGCCACACCGGAGGGCAAGAAGGAACTGATCGGCTTTCAGGTTGGGCTTCGGGAAAGCTCGCAGAGCTGGCATGAATTGCTGAGCGATCTCAAGGCTCGGGGCCTGTCTGTCGCCCCCAAGATCGCGGTGGGCGATGGCGCCTTGGGGTTCTGGAATGCATTGGACAAGGCATTTGGCAGCACGAAGCACCAGCGCTGCTGGGTTCATAAGGTGAAGAATGTGCTGAACTGTTTTCCCAAGCAGATGGCCGCAGCCGTGAAATCTGATCTCGATGATATCCAGCATGCCGCTACGAAAGCGGAAGCGAAGGCCGCAATGGATCTGTTCAGTGAGAAATATAAGCAGAAATACGAAAAAGGCGTGAATTGCCTGACCAAGGACAGTGACGCCTTGCTGGCTTTCTTCGACTTCCCGGCTGATCACTGGGGCCATCTGCGCACGACGAACCCCATTGAGAGCGTCTTCGCCACGGTTCGGCACAGAACGGTTCGCACAAAGGGTGCGCTCTCGCAAAAGACCGCGAAACTGATGGTCTTTACCCTCATTCAGGCCGCGTCCAAGAAATGGTTGCGCCTCAATGGCAGAAATCAGTTGCCAAAAGTCATCGAAGGAATCACATTCAACGACGGCGTCGAAGTGATTTTTGACGCACCAAGCCGCGCCGCCTGAAAATGCGCGTCACCCAAATTCAAGCATAGCTCCTGCAGTCAGGCCGCATCCCGCCCGGTGCGAAGGCGACATTCTGTTCGACGTGCCCGGCCCTCTGCGGACATTCGCGGGGCCAACAAGATGCTGCAGTTGCAGCCCGCATTCCGGACCCTCAGAGGAGCACCAATTCTAAGGCTTGAGTAGGGCCCGTGGACATTCAGGATTCCCAAGCTCGCTGAAGTCTGATTCAAGCTTCCAAAATGGAGGTTTGAATGAACGAAGAGCGGTTTGTTTTGACAGATGAGGTCTGGGTCCGCCTTGCGCCACACTTGCCTGGCAAGCAGGGCGATGCAGGTGCGTCGGGCAAGGATAATCGTCTGTTTCTGGAAGCAGTTCTATGGCGTGTGCGGACTGGGTTACCGTGGCGCGACCTGCCTGCTGATTTCGGCAACTGGAACAGCGTGTTCCGACGGTTTCGCAGATGGGCTGACGGTGGCGTATTCGAGCGAATTTTCAAGGAAATCAGTGGCATTCCTGATTTCGAATACGCAATGATCGACGGCACGATTGTTCAGGTTCACCAGAAGGCGAGCGGCGCAAAAGGGGGACTCAAAATCAAGCCATCGGGCGCTCGCGCGGCGGATTGACCACCAAGATCGTTGCTTTGGTCGACGCGCTCGGAAACCTGGCCAACTTCGTTCTCCTGCCCGGTCAAGCTCACGACATGAAGGGCGTCGAACCGCTCATCGATGGAGTTGCCTTCGATGCTCTCTTGGCCGACAAGGCGTTCGATGCCGATTGGCTTCTCACAGAACTCGATGCGCGCGGTGCCACCGCGATCATCCCACCGAAAGCGAACCGCAAGTTCCTGCGTGATTACGATAAACACGCCTACAAGTGGCGACACCTGATCGAAAATTTCTTCGCAAAGATCAAGGAATTCAGAGCCATAGCGACCCGCTACGAAAAGACAGCGTCCAGCTACGCCGCCAATTGGCATCTCGCGGCTGCCATCATCGCTTCACGATGAATGTCCACAGACCCTAGTGTTCCTTCGGAAGTTCGGATAATTGAAACTCCTGATCCATCAGACGAAAGGTCGGCAATTTGATTGATGATGAACTGCTGGGTTTCGCTCGCAATGATCTCGAGAGACGAGTTTCCGCTCTCAATAATGCGGCGTTCGGGGACGTGATCGAGCAAGCCTTCTCGTTCCACAAGATAAGAGCGGGGTTCGAGCCCGGAGAGATTCGCGACTTGATCAGGCCATTGCTCGGCGATGACATCAGCTGTGCGGCCATCTACCGCCTCACCGTGAATGACCAGGCTGCAGCGGATATGCTACGACTGGCTTTCGAACAGTTCAGGCCACCAGCCGGGCTCAAGCTTACACGAAACAATAATGTCGTTGATAGCAGAACCGTCTATGTTGGCAGTTCAAGAGATATCGGGTCGAGGCTTCATCAACATCTGCACACCAGTGCCGACGGCACGTATGCGCTAAAATTGCATCTATGGTGTCCGGATGCAGAGAACAGGATAAATGTAGAAGTCACTCCTGTTCGCGGAGTGGCGGAAGCATCGTTGGTTCAAGACGTTGAGGATGCCCTCTGGGCAAGGTCGCGCCCAATGTTTGGTAAGTTTGGCGCAAAGTAGCCACGGCCCATATCGGCCCATAACAGTCGGTCGGAAAGTCGTGCTGCTTGCTCCGAAGCAGCCACTCAGGCCAAGTGCAGCGTAGAACCGCAGCAGCCTTGATGCCGCTGCCCATCCGGATTGTGCAACTTTCAGGTACGAACTTCTTTACCCTTGGAGGCAATATATGCTTGCGTCGTCAATCAACGATTGTTATATCGTATATCGACGATCTACAGAGGTTAGTATGCTGGATCAGAGAACAAGCACAATCGCCGATACCGATGCCGAGCAGATCGCGCGGGTTGCCAAGGCACTTTCCCATCCGGCCCGTGTGCGGATCATCGAATTTCTGCTGTCGCGGCCCGGTTGCATAGGGGGCGATATCGTCGACGAGGTTGGGCTGGCGCAATCCACTGTGTCAGAGCATTTGCGCATCTTGAAAGCGTCAGGTCTGGTTGTCGGCACAATTGAACGGCCCCGTATTTGCTATTCACTCGACCCGAGCGCGCTCGGCCCTCTCCACATTTTGATAGGACAAATCGAAGCGCGGGGGCCAGACAGCGCTGAGGCACCTTGCTGTTATACCCCCACCGGCTGCATTCCAAAGGACGTCACGCAATGACCACACTCACTGTTTATGATCCTGCCATGTGCTGCTCAACGGGCATTTGTGGTACTGATATTGACCAGAAGCTGATTACTCTGGCAGCCGATCTGGACTGGCTGCGCGCCCAAGGCGTTCAGGTTCAGCGCTTCGGGCTAAGCCGGGAACCTGCTGAATTCGTTGTAAATGACCAGATCCGCGATCTGATGCAGGCGTCGGGCGGCGATGATTTGCCAGCGTTTGTGGTGGATGGCAAACTCGTTGCAAAAGCGCATTATCCCGATCGTACAGAGCTGGCAGCGTGGGCAGGTGTCGCACTCGCCCAAGAGATGCGGCGTTCAAAACCAGGCGGCTGTTGCTGTGGCCCTGCCAACGCAGAGCCGAAACAGGGCGCGTGCTGCTAAGCCAGCGTTGCTGATTTACTAAGATACTTGCGCAATGCTGCGCAAAGACAACGCCCGCAGACTCTGCGCGGCGACAGGAGAGATCATGTTCACCGACCTTCCGAAGTATGTGTTTCTAACCGGCAAGGGCGGTGTTGGTAAAACCTCGCTGGCCTGCGCCACTGCCGTGAGCCTTGCCGATGCGGGCAAAAAGGTTCTGCTTGTCTCGACCGACCCTGCCTCGAACGTAGGCCAGGTGTTTGGTGTTGAAATTGGCAATCACATCACACCTATCGCCACGGTTCCGGGGCTGAGCGCCCTGGAGATTGACCCAGAGGGCGCCGCGGCAGAATACCGCGAGCGGATCGTCGGGCCGATGCGTGGTGTGCTGCCGGAGAAGGCACTGAAAGGGATCGAAGAACAACTTTCCGGGGCCTGCACGACCGAGATCGCGGCCTTTGACGAGTTCACGGCGCTTCTGACCGACGATGCGGTGACAACCAGCTACGATCACATAATTTTCGACACCGCGCCCACCGGCCACACTATCCGCATGTTGAAACTGCCGGGTGCGTGGTCGGGCTTTCTGGAATCAGGCGGCGATGCGTCCTGTCTTGGCCCGCTGACCGGGTTGGAGCAAAGCCGTGCCCGCTATGCAGCCGCTGTGGACAGCCTGTCTGACGGTGTCCGCACGCGCCTGATTCTTGTCACGCGCCCGCGTGCCAGTTCGCTGACCGAGGCCGCGCGCACCAGCCGGGAACTGGCAGATATCGGCATCGGCAACCAGCATCTGGCCATCAACGGGCTGATGCCGGACAAGGATCTGGGCGATGATTTGGCAGCAGCCTTGATTAAGCGCGACACTGCGGCAATCGACGGAATGGACAGTCATCTGGCGGCCCTTCCACAAAGCCGCTTTGCGCTAAGACCCGAGAACCTTGTGGGCCTTGCGGCACTGCGCCGGGTGAACGCGCCTGTAGCGCTTGAACGGGCCGCGCCGCGCACCGCTGTCCGCGACCTGCCGCCACTGTCCGCAGTGGTGGACGGGATCGAAGCCGCTGGAAATGGGCTGGTCATGACGATGGGCAAGGGCGGCGTCGGCAAGACCACAATTGCCGCCGCTATTGCCGTTGAGCTTGCCGCGCGCGGGCATGAGGTGCTGCTAACCACGACCGACCCTGCCGCCCATCTGACCGAGACGCTGGCGGGGGATGTGCCGAACCTGAGCGTCAGCCGGATCGACCCAGCCGCAGAGACGGCAGCCTACAGCGACCATATCCTTGCCACCAAGGGCGCGAGCCTCGACGCGCAAGGTCGCGCGATGCTGGAGGAAGACCTGCGCTCGCCTTGTACCGAGGAAATCGCTGTGTTTCAGGCCTTCTCAAAGGTTATCCGCGAAGCGGGCCGCAAATTCGTGGTGATGGATACGGCCCCCACGGGCCACACCCTCTTGCTGCTGGATGCCACCGGGTCTTACCACCGCGACGTGCTGCGCCACGCGGGCGAGCAGGCCAGCCATATGACCACGCCGATGATGCGGCTGCAGGACGCGGACAAAACCAAGGTGCTGATCGTCACTCTGGCCGAAACCACGCCGGTTCTGGAAGCCGCGCACCTGCAGGATGACCTGCGTCGCGCGGGGATCGAGCCCTATGGCTGGGTGGTCAACGCCAGTCTTGCGGCAACAGGAACCACGCATCCCATTCTCGCCGCCCGCGCCGCTTCCGAGGCGCCTGAAATCGCTTCCGTCCGCGAAAATCTTGCCACACGCTATGCCGTGGTGCCGATGCAAGCCAAAGACCCAGTGGGTGCTGCGCGTCTGCGCGCTCTTGTCCGCCCGGAACCCGTACTGGTCTGAACACTTAAGGAAGACACCAAACATGCCTATCTTTGAACGCTATCTGTCGGTCTGGGTCGCCCTTGCCATAATCGCGGGGCTGGGGCTTGGCCAGATCGCGCCCGCATTCGTGAACTTCCTTGCAAGCCTCGAATACGGCTCGATCAATTTCGTGGTCGCAGTGCTAATCTGGTTCATGGTCTATCCGATGATGGTGGGGGTGGATTTCACCTCGCTGAGGCGCGTGCATGAACGCCCCAAGGGGCTGATCATCACCCTGACCGTCAACTGGCTGATCAAGCCTTTCACCATGGCCGCCCTTGGCGTGCTGTTTTTCGAGTATGTCTTTGCGCCGTTTATCGAGCCGGGCACCGCAGGCCAGTATATCGCGGGCATGATCCTGCTGGGGGCGGCCCCCTGCACCGCGATGGTGTTTGTGTGGTCGCAACTGACCAAGGGTGATCCGAATTACACGCTGGTGCAGGTGTCGCTGAACGATGTGATCATGATCTTCGCCTATGCGCCGATCGTGGCCTTGCTGCTGGGTGTGACGGATATCACCGTGCCCTGGGAAACGCTGGTGCTGTCAGTGGTGCTGTATATCGTCGTTCCGCTGACCGCAGGTGTGATCACGCGGATGTACATGACACGCGACGCGCGGAACGTGGCCGAAGGAGAGGCGACGGTGGCCGCCTTCACGGCACAGATCAAGCCCTTCTCGATCATCGGGTTGCTGGCGACGGTGGTGCTCTTGTTCGGGTTTCAGGGCGAGGTGATCCTTGATCGGCCGCTGATCATTTTGATCATCGCGATCCCGCTTTTGATCCAGTCTTACGGGATGTTCGCAGTCGCCTATTGGGCGGCGAAGGCGTGGCGCGTGCCGCATAAGGTCGCGGCCCCCTGCGCGATGATCGGTACGTCGAATTTCTTTGAATTGGCAGTGGCAGTGGCGATTGGCCTGTTCGGTCTGAACTCTATTGCGGCCCTTGTCACTGTGGTCGGCGTGCTGGTTGAGGTGCCGGTGATGCTCAGTCTCGTGTGGTTCGCCAACCGCACCAAGCACTGGTTTCCGGCTGAGGAGACGCCGATCCGCACAGCCAAAACGAAGGAGCAGAGCTGATGTCACAAACAGCATTGATTGCACTTGACCATTCCGCCGCCCAGGGCCCGCTGCTCGACTGTCTGTCTGACCTGCGCGATATGGGGGTCTCGCGCGTGATCCTGATCCATGTGGTGCAGATTGGCTATAGCCAGGGTGCGGGCTTTGGCAACAAAGATATTCTGCAAGACTGGCTTACATCCCGCGCGACCCCGCTGCGCGACGCGGGTCTGGATGTTGAAATCGACATTCGTGCGGCTGGTAAGGTCGCCAGGGACATCGTTGACGCCGCCTTTGAGCATGGCGCGGACCTGATCGTGATCGGTTCTCGCGGGCAGAACATGATCCGGGGCCTGTTCCTCGGTTCGGTCGCGCGCGAGGTGATCCGCCTCAGCCCCTTGGCCGTGCGGCTGGAATGGATTGAAGCCACCGACAAGGATGGCGAAGACGCCTGCGTGCGCACGTGTCATGCGGGTCTGCGCAGGTTGCTTGTTGCCACGGATTTCTCGCCGCAAGCACAGTCAGCAGAACTGGCCGCCACCAAACTGGCCATCCATGCGGGTAGTGTAGATCTGTTGCATGTCACAAGCTCGGAAGAAACTGCCCGATACACGCGCTGGCCCGTGATGGCGCGTGCCGCCTTGAGCAGTATTGCGCAAGAGATTGCCGCCGCTGGTGGCAAGGTCGAGGTGCATCTGGCAGAGGGCAAGCCGTCAGAGCAGATCGCAAAGGCCGCGGCAGATCGTGATGCCGATCTGATCGTCATCGGCAAGCAGGGACAGGGCTGGGTCGAAAGCCGGACCATCGGATCGACCGCAACCAACCTGTGCGAAATCGCGCGCCGTCCGGTGTTGGTGGTGCCCCTGCAAAACAAGAAGGCGTAATATCATGAAGATCCTGTTTCTCTGCGTTGCCAATTCTGCGCGTAGCCAGATGGCCGAAGGCCTGGCACGCGCGATGCTGCCCAAGAATGTCGAGATCGCCAGCGCTGGCTCCGCACCCGTTCAGGTGAACCCGCTGGCGGTACAGGCGCTTGCGGAGATCGATATCGACATCTCTGGGCAGTGGTCAAAACCACTGGAAGATGTCGCACCGGAATCCGCCGATCTGATCGTGACGCTCTGTGCGGAAGAGGTCTGTCCGTATGTGCCCGGCACTGTTCAACGCTTGCACTGGCCTGTCACCGACCCCGCAGCGTCTGGCAATATCGCGGCCTTCCGTACCGCACGCGATCAGATCAGGGACAAGATCGCGCGTTTAGAGCTTTGAGGTCTCCGACGGCGTAGGCGCTTCGCGCCTATATGCAACGCAGCTTTACAGTGCGCTACGGCAAAGGATAGTTTGATCTGGGGGGACGTTGTTAAATGATGCGGCTTCAACGACGCAAGGTCTTGGTCGGTGCAGGCGCGGCGCTGCTGGCGACGCCCATTGTACTGCGCGCGCAGCCTATGCCCTTCCGGTTTGGACTGACCCCAGTGTTTCTCGACAATGACTGGCAGTTGCTGGACTTGCTGCGCACACATCTCAGCACAAAAATGGGGCGCCCGGTCGAGTTCCTTCAGCGCCGCACTTACAAGGAAGTGACTGCCCTATTGTTGATGGGTGAGATTGATGCAGCGTGGCTGTGTGGGTATCCGTTGCTTCAGAATATCGATCGCCTGGCTGCGCTGGCGCTGCCGCTTTGGCGAGGGCAACCGAATTACAGCGCAAAGATCATCACGCGCACTGGGCGCGCGGTACAGGAATTGGAAGATCTGCGTGGTGATATCCATGCATATTCCGACCCGGATTCCAATTCCGGACATCTCGTCACTGTTTCGGAACTTTTGCGAAAGAACCATCGCCCAGAAGCGTTCTTTGCCCGCAGCTTCTTCACCTATGGGCACCGCAATGTCGTGCGTGCGGTCGCGCGTGGTTTAGCACAATCGGGTAGCGTGGACGGCTATGTCTATGATGCCATGCAACGGGCAGAGCCCGAACTGGTGGCGAATACGGGTGTCGTGTGGGAATCGGAACTCTTCGGGTTTCCGCCAATCGTGGTGGCCCGAGAGGCCATGGATAGCGAATCCGTGCAAGGCTTCTTTTCCGCGCTGACCACCATGCAAGACAGCGATGCAGGGCAGGCCGCGCTGCATATGCTGCAGCTTGACGGGTTTGCTGCGCCTGACGCCAACAGCTTTGATCAGATCGCCGCGCGGATGCGGATTGTGGCAGAGCGGGGCTGAGCGGGTGCGCGGGTTTCACCTTCCTGTTATGGTCAAGGGGCCGCTTCTGGCGGCCGGGCTTTTGGTGCTGGTGGGCATTCTGGCATCGCATCTGGTGTTGCGCGCGCTGGTGAATACACAGGAACGCCATTTGCGCGAAATGGCGCTGCTGGAATTCGCTGGCGTCGAGGCGACAATCGGCCCTTTCGTGGTGCGCGATGATATCTGGGAAATGTTCGACCTGCTGGATCGCGTCACCCAACGCGAGGGCGCACTGCAACCCTTGCAGGCAACACTTATTGATCCGCTGGGGCGCGTCATCGTCTCAACCGCACCCGAAGTGAACCCCATTGGCACGCAGAAGGCCAACATGATCGCGACCGCGACCCCGGTTGCGGCTGACCATTATGACCTGAGCGGCGGCGAGATCGCGCTCTCGAAGGTTTTGCAGTATCAGGGCCGACCGCTGGGGCAACTGGTCATCGCCTTCGATACAACAGGATTTGTTGCCGAACGCGCGCGCACCACAGGCTTTCTGATTGCCGGGAACGCGGGCGCAACACTGATTGCCGCACTTCTGGGCTTCTGGCTCATGCGTCGCGTGCTGCGCCCTGTCGCGCGGCTGACCGATGAGATGGGACGCAGCAGTGATGCGCTCACACCCATTCCAGATGCTGCGATCCCGCGCCGAAACCCCGAAGTAGCGAAACTCTATGACACCTATAACGGATTGATCCGCGCGGTTGCAGAGCGTGACGCCACGACAAGACGTCTGGCGGACCGCGAGCGTTTTGTCAGTCTTGGGCGGCTTGCCGGCACGCTGGCGCATGAAGTCAACAACCCGCTTGGTGGCTTGCTGAACACTGTGGATACGCTGCGCACCTATCCCGATCGCGCCGATGTGGTTAAAAGCGCGGCGGATTTGCTGGATCGCGGGTTACGCCACATGCGCGATGTGGTGCGCGCGACATTGGACGTTCACCGCGATGCGCCTGAACGCAGGCCGTTATCAATGGCCGATCTGGAGGATCTCAACCTGTTGATCCGTCCAGAGGCCGAACGGCGCGGTCAGAAACTGCATTGGGATATCATCCTTCCTGAAGACTGCGTGGCCCATCTGCCCGCAGGGCCGGTGCGCCAGATTGTTCTGAACCTGCTACTGAACGCGTCGTCGGTCGCCGGTTATGGTGGTGAAATAGGGCTAACGCTGGATCGCGCAGGCAATTCTGCCTTGCTGGCCGTGCAAGACAGTGGGCCTGGATTGCCCGAGCATCTGCAATCGCGCCTGTTATCCGATGCGCCCCTGGAGCCAGGCGGGGGCGTCGGATTGCGGCTTGTGCGCGAGTTGGTTCAGGGCGCTGACGGGCGCATAACACTGGGGCAATCGGCGCAGGGCCTGCAGGAAGTTCAGGTGCATCTACCCTGCTCGGGTATTAGGGGGCAGGATGCTTGAGGGCCGCACCATAGCCCTGGTTGAAGATGATGAGATCATGGGCGGTTCACTCGAACAACGCTTGCGGCTAGAGGGCGCACGCGTGGTCTGGTTCAAGGGGTATCAGCGTGCGCTTGGCGGGCTGCGAACACCACACCGCCCGTTTGATGCGGTCATCTGCGACATCCGCCTGGGCGATGGCTCGGGCGAGGACCTGTTCCTGAAGCTGGCCGAAACGACCGTTCCGCCGCCGTTTCTGTTCATGACCGGGCAGGCCAGCGCTGATCAGGCGGTGCGGCTGTTGCGCTCCGGCGCAGCCGACTATCTGACCAAGCCCTTTGACATGGGGCAATTGCTGGAACGCCTGTCGCTGCTGATTGCGCCGGGATTTGAAGGGGATGGGCCAGAATTTGGCCCGTCAAAACCGGCGCGCCAGATTGACGAAATGATCGTGCGGCTTGCGCAGGCAGAGGGGCCAGTGCTGATCCTTGGCGAAAGCGGCACGGGCAAGAGGGCGGCGGCGGAGCGTCTTCATGCACGCTCTGAACGGTCGGCAGCGCCTTTCATAAGTGTCGATCTGTCGCGTATTGCGGGCGACCAGCACGCCGCGCGCCTGTTTGACCAAGGCGGGGCCATGGAACAGGCGGGACAGGGGATCGTGTTGCTTGAACGTCTGGGTGAGGCCAGTGACGCGGTTCAGGCACAGCTTCTAACCTCGATCTGGGAGGCAGGCAGGGACGGTATGCGCCTCGTCGCAACCGAAGACAACAACGCGCACGAGAAGCTGCGGCCCGATCTGTACTTTCACCTAAGCCCGTTGACCTTGACCATTCCGCCCTTGCGCGAACGGCCAGAGGATGCGCTCTGGATGATGACCCGTATGTTTGACGGTATGAACCGCCGCCGCGACAAACCACTCAAGGGGATATCAACACAGGCCGAAGCCATCGCGTTGCGCCATGACTGGCGCGGCAATGGCCGTGAAATCCGCGCGAGGCTGGCGCAGGCCATGGCACTCGCACAGGGCGACATGATAATGCCTGCCGATCTGTTCCCTGATATGGCAGCGACATCAGAGACAGCCTTTGCCACCCTGGCGGAGGCGCGAGACCAGGCTGAGCGTGTGCAGATCCAGCGCGCACTGGACCAGTGCGCAGGCAGCATGATGGCAGCTGCAAAGCTGCTGGGTGTGGGGCGCACAACGCTTTGGGAAAAGATGCAAAAGCTGGGTATCGCGCGGCCTGATGAGGATGTTCGGAAACCCGAACAAGGCAGGCAGTAGCCTGTCCGGAAATCCGAACAGGAAATAAAATATCATAAAAACAGATACTTGCGCGGCGCATTTTTCCGCCTCCGTCGCATGCTTTGGTATGCCGGCTGCGGTATCGTCAAGCAGGAGAGCCAGAATCTGCTGCATGGTCGCATCGCGCGCATCTTGCAGCAATTCCAGCCAAGGGGGGGCCTTGTGACACAGAGTGCAGAGACCGATCTGCAAGACAAGCTGTCGCTGGATACGATGGCCTGCCTGACGATCCGCCGCCCCGATGCGGCCTGCAGCGCCTGCGCGGATATCTGCCCCGCGCAAGCCATCACAATTGATGCCCGCGATATCGAGTTGGATCATGATCTCTGCACAGGGTGCGCGCGGTGTGTGGCAGCGTGTCCGACAGGGGCCATGGCGCTGCCTGCGCCGCACCCCAAAGCCGAAGATGTCCTGACCTTTGATTGCAGCCGTGTCGCTCAGGCCGACCGCCAGTGCGACACGCAGATTGTTCCTTGTCTGGGTGGCCTGACCGCCAGCCAGCTTCTGGAAAGCCTTGTCGGTCATGGGAAGATCGCGTTGGTTGATCGTGGCTGGTGCGCAATATGCCCTTCTGGCGGTTGCGCGGAACCCTGGGCGAATGCGGTTCAATCGGTGGAATCCGATCTGGGCGATCACGCGGCGGCCCTGCAGGTCATTGCGGCACCCATACCCGAATCCCGCGCGCGGCCCGCGCCACAACCACGCCGTCCCCGGCAACAATCCTATTCCCGCCGCCAGTTGTTTCAAAGGCTGACCACTCCGACACCGACCCCGGATCGCCGCAGCGTGACGGCAGATCAGCCCTTCAGCGGGAAGGTGAACGCACCCGCGCTGATCCAACGGCGTGACGCTTTGCGCAGGTTGCATGGCACCGACACGTTGCCCGCCGCGCTGTTCCCTGCGCTTGACTGCACTGGCACCCCCGACATGCGCCTTGCGGCAAGCCTGTGCCCGACCCATGCGCTCAGCCTGTCCCAGATGCCTGACGCGGATGCGCTGATTTTTGACGCGGCGCTGTGTCTGGCCTGTGGCGATTGCGAGAAAGCAGGCGCGATCCGCCTGCATGCGCAGGGTGAGGGCCACTACACAGGGCCGGTCACACTGGCCCGCCAGGCGATGGCTGATTGCCCCAAATGTCTGCGCCGCTTCGCCCCGCGCGACGACCAGCGGATTTGTGATGGCTGCCATAAAGACAACGATCTTGCTGCCTCGGCCTTTGGGCTGATGCGGCGTACCCAAGTGCCCTACGGGGCCTGACCCTTACGCGCCCAGGCGGGCGTTGCAGCACGACTTGAGAAAGGGAGGAGCCAGAAATGGACAAAATAAACACCGGGATCAGCCGCAGGCGGTTTCTGGCCACGACCGGAACCGGCGCGTTGACCGTTTCGGCGGTGACAGTCGGCCTGCCAGGCACAGGGGTGGAAAACACTGCTGCGCAGGCACAGGCTGCGATGCCCAATACCAAGATCACCAAGAATATCTGCGCGCAATGCCCCGCCCGCTGCGGGATCGATGTCTATACCACCGATGGCCGCGTCCATGCCATTTATGGCGACACTGGGAACCCGATTGCCAACGGCAAGGGTTGCCCGAAAATGCATCTGGGTACCTACTTCCTGTATGATCCCGACCGCTTCAAGGGGCCAATGAAGCGCACCAATCCCAAGAAAGGCCGCAATGAAGACCCCGGTTTCGTGCCGATCAGCTGGGACGAGGCGCTGGACATTGTCGCCAATCGCCTCAACGATCTGCGCGATCGCGGCGAAAGCCACCGTTTTGCGCATTTCTATGGCCGTGGTTGGGGCCCGACCGATGCGGGGCTTTATGGTGACTGGGGCAAGCTCTATGGCACGCCCAATTCGGCGATTGGCCACGCGTCCATGTGTGCCGAAGGGTCGAAACGTGCGAAACAGGCGACCGACGGGAATAACTCCTACAACTCTTATGATTACGCCAATACCAACTATATCCTGAACTTTGGCGCGAGCTTCCTCGAGGCCTTCCGCCCCTATAACTATCTGATGCAGATGTGGGGCAAGATGCGGTCAAAAAGCCCACAGACGCGCATCACCTCGATCGATGTGCGCATGAGCCCGACCATGGCCGCGTCAGACCGGGCGGTCTACATCAAGCCGGCCACCGATGGCGCAATGGCGTTGGCCGTGGCGCATGTGATCCTGACCGAGGGACTTTGGGACCGCGAATTCGTCGGTGACTTCGCCGATGGCCGCAACCATTTCGTGACTGGCCAGCCGATTGAAGCGGCCGTCATGCCCGAGCCTGTCACCGACCCTGAAACCGGCGAGGTCACGCAGGCTGCGCCTGAGGGCAGCGGGTTTGTCGAGTTGTGGACCCATGGCATCGCCCGCTGGTGGAACGAGGAGCTGAAGGACCGCACGCCGGAATGGGCCGAGGAAATCACTGAAGTGCCCGCATCTACCATCCGCGCGGTTGCGCGAGAATTCGGCACCACACGCCCTGCCATGGCAATCATGGAGCGCGGCCCGACCTCGCACACCAACGGCACCTATGCGGGCATGGCGATTCACGCGCTCAATGCGCTGGTGGGCAGCCTTTATGCCGAAAAGGGCGGGATGTTCTACCAGATGGGCGTGCCCTATGGCGGCTTGCCGGTGAATGCCGATGACTACATGGATGACTGGGCGAAAAACGGCGCGTGGAAGGACTATCCGCGGATCGACAAGGCGCGCACCGAAGAATGGCCGATGGCATCGCATATGATGCAGGAAGCCGGGCCAAACCACTTGAAGGGCGATCCCTACAAGATGGACACGGCCATGTTCTACTACACCAACCCGATCTGGACGGCCCCGAACCCACAAGTCTGGGAAGAGGCGCTGAAGGATGTGTTCATCATCGAAACATCGCCCTTCCCCAGCGAAACCGCGATGTATGCCGATATTATCATGCCAGAGCACACCTATCTGGAACGCTGGCAGGACAGCCCGACCTATCCGTTCGAGGGCTGGCCAATGACGGCGCTGCGCGTCCCTGCAGTAGAGCCGATCTATGACACCAAGCATTTCGGAGACATGCTGATCGAGATCGGCAAGCGCATCAACGGGCCGATGGGCGATTATTATCGCGAGATCGACAATGTCGAAAACATCCTGCGCCACCGCGCCAAGGGATTCGAGGCCAATCCCGGCGACAATGGGGTGAACAGTTTCGAGAGCTGGGCCGAAAAGGGCGTGTGGTACAAGAAGCCCTATCACTGGCACCACCGTCGCGGCAAATTCTACGAATGGGATGGCGAAGGCTACAATGTCGAGATGACGCCCGAGGATGTGAAGGCGAAACTCTTGAAAACCCCATCGGGCAAGTTCGAATTCGCGTCGGGCTTTCTGGAAGCCCACGCCGATTATATCGAGCGCGAAATGGGCGTTCCGGCAGATCGCGCGGGGCTGATCCAGTGGGTGCCGCCTGTGCATACTGGTGGTGGCGGGGATTTGTATTTCGTCAGCCCCAAGACGCCGATGCACGCCGAAGGTCGCAGCGGCAACATCCCCCACGGGATTGCCATTCACCAGCCCATCGTCGGCGGCAAGAACACGGTCTATCTGGAAATCCACCCCGACACTGGCCGTGCGCGCGGCATTCGGGACGGCGACCGTGTGCGCATCACCTCTGATGTGGCGTCGATCGAGGCCTATTGCCGCTTCATGCCCGGCCACCGCCGCGACACCATCGTTCTGCCGATGGAGCATGGCCACTGGGCGCATGGCCGCTGGGCTCGAGGCCGCTTGCCGGGCCATTCCGGCGATGTCACTGCAAATGTATCCGATCCGATTTCAGGGCTGGCCAGCTACTACACTGGCAAGGTCAAACTGGAACGGGTCTGATCCCCAGCATCGAAAAGGATATACGACATGACGAAATGGGGAATGGTCATTGACCTCGACAAATGCACCGGCTGTCAGGCCTGCACGACCGCATGTGCTATGGAAAACAACACGCTGCCCGGTGAAAACTGGCAGGATGTGCTGTACTACAGCGAAGGCAGCTATCCGACCGCCAAGCTGACATGGTTGCCGCGCCCGTGCATGCAATGCGAAAACCCGTCCTGCGTGGCGGTCTGCCCGACCAAGGCGACCTACAAGGACATGGATGCAGGCGGCATCGTGTTCGTGGACTGGAACAAATGCATCGGTTGCAAATACTGCATGATCGCCTGCCCTTACGGCGTGCGCTTCTATGCCGATGAAAAGCCGGTTGTGGAGCCCGATGTGCGCGATGTGTTCCCGGGCACCGGACAGTTGCACGCGCCACCCTATCAGGGGCCGGATAGCGACTCGGTGCGCGGGATCGGCATCCAGCCCAAGGGCGTCGTATCGAAATGCACCTTCTGCTACCACAAGGTGTCCAAAGCCCCCGAAGGCGTGGCCGATCTGGATGAGGACAACCCGGAAACCAAGGAATACACGCCCGCCTGTGTGCGCACCTGCCCACCCAAGGCGCGCTACTTTGGCGATCTGGACAATCCCGAATCCGAGGTAAACCGCCTGATCGCGGACCAGCGCGGGGTCCGACTGAAAGACCATACCGGCAACCGCCCGCAGGTCTATTACCTTGGCTCTGGCGCGGATGTGCCAGCCTACCAATCCCCAAAGAAAAGCTGAGGAGGGCTGAGAGATGAACAAGGGTAACATCCTGCAAGGGCCGATGGGGCTGGGGCTGATGGTCGTATCAGCCATCGTGGCACTCGCCGCTTTCGGCTACGCCTTTATGGACCTTTCGTCCGTGGGTCACCGCAGCTTCAACACCACTTCGCAAATCCCATGGGGCCAACCCATTGCGACCTATCTCTACTTTGCGCTGGCCTCATCGGGGCTGGGCATGATCGCGGCACTTTCGCTGGTGTTCGGGTTCAAGCAATTTCTGCCCATCGCCAAGCGCGCGATCTTTCTGTCCTTTGTCATCCTGATCGCGGGCATGGCAGTGCTGGCAATGGAGTTGGGTTATGTGTTCCGCATGCTCTGGGTGATCCCGCTGAACATGCAGATCCAGTCGGCCATGTTCTGGATGGGTGTGTTCTATGTCGCTGATCTGATCTTCCTTTTGTGGAAGTTCCAGAAGATGGAAGGACAGGAATGGGACAGCAAGACCAGCAAGCAGATCGGGATCGCTTCGTTTCTGGCCGTGCTCTTGGCCAGCGGCAATCTGGCGCTGATCTTCGGGATGATGAGCATGCGTCCCTTCTGGTTTGACGGGCTGATGCCGATCTACTTCTACCTGACGGCAGTGGCCAGCGGACTGGCAGCAGTGGTGTTCTTCACCTATTTCGCCTACGGTTTCAACCGCGCTGCCATGCCCGAACGTACGCGAGCGATGTTTGAAGGGCCTATGCCCAAGCTGTTCGCCGCAGTGCTGGGCGGGACGGTGCTGTTCATCGCCGTGCGCGCCGTGACAGGCGTTTACACCAACAATCCCGAAATCAGCGTGGTCTGGCGCGAGTTCCTGTTCGCCTCGCCGGTCTATCAGGCGTCGCTCTGGCTCGGCATTGTTGCGCCCTTCGTGATCATGATGATCGCAGGGCTGCGCAGCAATCCTTCCATGCAGGTGCTGGTCTCTATAGCGGTATTCGCGGGGCTGTTTGCTGAGCGCTACTTCTTCGTGGTCGGCGGGCAGGTCGTGCCGCTGTTCCGGGGCACGTGGGAATGGGGCCTGATCCAGTACACGCCGTCAATGACCGAATGGGCGCTCACGATCATGGGATCTGCCATGCTGTTCGCGCTTTATGCGGCTGGAGAGCGGTTCCTGAACCTGTCGGACATGCCCGCCGAACCCGCGCCCGAGGGTGCAACTGCTGCGGCATGAACCGTTGACACAACGCAAGCCAGGGCGGCACCATGCCGCCCTGTCGTATGTCAGGCGCTGGGGAGATTTTGAGATGACCGATACGACTGCCACTGACGCATATTCACGCCGCGACCTGTGGCTGTGTCTGGCACGCGCCTTCGACAAGCCCGAAGGCGACGGTTTCCGTGATGTATTCGCGCAGGATCTGGCGGATGACCTGCAAGCGATTGCCGAGGAAACCGGGCTGGTTGCGCATGAGGACATCGCCGCGCTGCGCATCGACGCCGCCAGGCTGGGAAAAGGCATGGATCTGCTACGCCTCTATTCCAAGCTCTTCATCGCACCGCCTGCGCCTGTGGTGCTGAATGCGGGTTTTTACATGGAGGGCGGCAAGACCGGTCATATCGAACAGGATCTGCGTGCGCTTTATACCCGCCACGGGATCACAAAAAACGACACCATGCGCGATTTTCACGATGCCGTGCCACTGCAACTTGAATTCCTGTCCTTTCTTTACGGTCGCGCAGGCGATTACGCCAAGGCCGCGCAAAACATGGAAGCGCGCGCCTATATCGCCGAGGCCGAGAGCTTCATCGCCCGCTATCCGGTGCGCTGGTGCAGTCCTTTCTTGCGTGAGTTGGACAAGGCCTGTGCCGAGCATGGCCTGAACCGCGCCTATGCGCATCTGGCCCGCATCCTGTGGCTCGCGATCGAGCAGGCCCGCGCTGGCGCCCCGATCGAGGCATTGCCCGCGGGCGCAGACTTGCCACAAGGCTCGTCGCGGGGCCTGGGTGAGGTAACCGCGCAAGATCTGGCCGAAGTCGCCTACCGGCTGGAGCAGGCAGGGCTGGCCTGGGATCATGTCGCCGCAAACGAGGCTTGGGACCAAGACGTCTTCACCGCCCGCTGCGCGCAAGGCGACACGGACACGGTGCGGGCATGACCCTCGCCTGTGTGTCCATTGCGGGGAAGGGACTGACCGACGCCTGCCTTGCGCAGGCCGTGGCGCTGATGCAGGCGCGGGGTCTGCGGCTGGCAGGTACGGTGCAATCGAATCCGCAGCGCGCGGATCGGCCCAAATGCGATATGGACGTGCATGTCCTGCCCGATGGGCCGGTGCTGCGCATCAGCGAGGATCGTGGCCCACATGCGCGCGGATGCCGGTTGGATGCAGGGGTGCTGGAAGCGGCCGTGGTGGCAACGCTGGCCAGGCTTGAGCAAGCGGAATTGCTGGTGGTCAACAAATTCGGCAAGCAAGAGGCCGAAGGACGTGGCTTCGTGCCCGTGATCGCAGAAGCCCTGGCGCGGGAGCTGCCGGTTCTGGTCGGGGTCAATCCGCTCAACCACGGAGCGTTTCACGCATTCGCGGACGGTATGGCGCAGGATCTGCCCGCTGACCCGGATGTCATTGCGTCATGGGCTGTCGCGCAATGCCGCGACCGCGCGGCCTGAGGGGCTGATGACCCGCCTGAGCCTTGTCTTTCTGCTGTGTCTTCTGGCCGCTCCCACGCAGGCCGAAATGGACCCTTCCGACTACGAAGTTCCGCCCGCTGACCTGACACCCGAAGAGGCCGAAGCCCTGCGCGCGCGCATTGCCGCCGAGATCGCGGCAGACCGCGCCCGTGCTGAGGCAGAAGCCGAAGCCCGCCGCGCCGCCGAAGAGGCCGAAGCCTCGCGTCTTGCTGCGCGCCCCGTGGGAGAACAGTTGGTCGATTTGCGCTGCGCGACGTGCCACAGCGCAGACACCTACAGGCAAGCCGATCTGGGCTGGCTGGGCTGGCGTGCTACGGTCTGGCGCATGGATCTGCTCAACGGCGCAGGCGTCGAAGCCGGTGAACACGGGGTGATTGCCGACTGGCTATACGCGCAGCACCCACCGACAGGTGCGCGCGCGGCACTGGAATGGCTGGCGCTTCTGTTCGCGGCAGTGGCTTTGCCGCTGCCATTTGCGCTCTGGCGGCGCCGGAAACACAAAACCTGAAACCGACAAGGGAACTCTGCATGTCCGTCACCAAAGATACCATCCTTGCGCAGTTACAAACCGTGCCATTGCCCGATGGCGGCAACCTGATCAGCGCCGACATGGTGCGTGCGTTGCAGATCGAAGGCGGCAAGGTGCGTTTCGTGCTGGAAGCGCCGGATACAGTCAGCGCGCAAAGGCTTGGCCCCGTGCAACAAGCCGCCACTGCCGCGTTGCGCGCGCTGGATGGTGTGGATGAAGTGCAGATCGCCATCACCGCGCATCAGTCCAAAGGACAACCCCCTGCCGGGCAAGGCGCGCCGCCACAGCTGGAAATCGGCCGCCACCCCACAGGCAAGCCGGAACCGAAAACCATTCCCGGCGTCAAGCGCATCCTTGCCATCGGTTCGGGCAAGGGCGGCGTCGGCAAGTCTACGGTGTCATCGAACCTTGCAGTGGCGATGGCGCGGCAGGGCTGGAAGGTGGGCCTGCTTGATGCCGATATCTACGGACCCAGCCAGCCGCGCATGATGGGGCTGGATCGCCCGCCCATGTCGCCCGATGGCAAGCAGATCATCCCGCTGGAATCGCATGGGGTGAAGTTCATGTCGATTGGTGTGCTGTTGCCCAAGGATGAAGCCGTGATCTGGCGCGGTCCGATGCTGATGGGCGCGTTGCAGCAGCTTCTGAACGATGTGCGCTGGGGCAGTCTGGATGTGCTGATTGTCGATATGCCGCCGGGAACAGGCGATATTCAACTGACGCTTTGCACCTATTTCGACGTGACGGGTGCGATTGTCGTCTCTACCCCCCAAGACGTGGCGATGCTGGATGCGCAAAAGGCGCTGGTGGCGTTTAGCAAACTGGGGACCGAGGTGATTGGCCTGATCGAGAACATGTCCGGCTATATCTGCCCCGAATGTGGGCATGAGGCGCATATCTTTGGTCAGGGCGGTGTGCGCGCCGAGG
Organism: Roseinatronobacter monicus; assembly: GCF_006716865.1. Lineage (NCBI taxonomy): Bacteria > Pseudomonadati > Pseudomonadota > Alphaproteobacteria > Rhodobacterales > Paracoccaceae > Roseinatronobacter > Roseinatronobacter monicus. The sequence goes on from NZ_VFPT01000006.1 coordinate 45,260, forward strand.
CTGCGAAACTGGGCATGCCACTTCTTGCGGAAATCCCGATCAGCCTCGATGTGCGCCTGTCCGGGGATGAAGGCAGGCCCATTGCGCTGGGGGATGACGCTATTGCGGTGATCTACGGCAAACTTGCCGCGCGGCTGATCGAGGCGGCAGAGAACAAGGCGCAGGAAGACTGAGTATGGCGCCCATTTGGCTGATGGTTTTTGGCCTCTGCCCGAAATGAGTGCTGCAACGCATTGAGAGGGGAAGCATCATGGATATCCATCGTCCCAAGGAGGGATCTGGATGCGACTGCGACGCGCAGGACATGCTGAAAGCCATTATCAGCATTGACGAAGCCCTTGCGCGCATTGCAGCGCATGTCACCCCGATTGATGAAGCCAACACAGTTCCGTTGAGTAAGGGTTTGGGTCGCATCCTCGCGCAGCCAGTTCGCGCACAAGGCCGCGCGCCCTCTTTCGACAACGCCGCAATGGACGGCTACGCGGTTGCAACCACTTCCTTGACGGGGGACGGGCCGTGGATGCTGAAGGTCATAGCGCGTGTTCCTGCGGGGCATGAAGCGACGCAGAAGCTTTCGGGTCCGTGCGCTGTGCGTATTTTTACCGGCGCTCCGGTTCCTGATGGCGCTGATGCAGTTGTCATGCAGGAAGACGTCACGCGTGTCGGTGATACTGTTCAGCTTCACAGACGGCCTGCGGCTGGACAGAATATCCGGCGAGCAGGAAGTGATATGGAAAAGGGCGCGACCATACTGGACAAGGGCCACAGGCTCGGTCCAGGTGAAATCGCCGCCGGTGCCGCCGCCGGTGCGGGCACCGTCCATGTCCAGCGCAGGCTTCGGGTCGCACTTATTGTCACAGGTGACGAGGTTCGCGAGGCCGGGGGGGAGCGGGCGGCCGCCCAGATATGGGATGTGAATACGCCGATGCTTGCGGCAGCCATGGACTCAAAGGCCCTTGAGATTGTCGCAACTGTGCAGGGTGCCGACAACTGTGCGCGGCTCGCTTCGCAAATGAAAGAACTGGCAGAGCAGGCCGACCTAATCGTCACCACTGGCGGGATCTCGGTCGGGGAAGAGGATCATGTCATTCCAGCGTTCGCCGGTCTGGACGGTGAGATGATATTCAGCCGCGTGGCGATCAAGCCGGGAAAGCCGGTGTCCTTTGGGCGCATTGGAACCATATTCTGGCTTGGCTTGCCCGGAAATCCGCTATCGGCCTATGTCACGTGGAACGTCTTTGGCAGAGCACTTGTGAAGGGATTGATCGGCGAGACAGCGCCCGTATCGGCACGCCGCCATGTCATCACAAACGCGCCCATCCACCGCAAGCCGGGGCGTGTTGAACTCAGGCTGGCGACCCTATGCGGGATAGATGCCGATGGCCGCGAGATAGTTGATTTCGAAGCCGCGACTCTTTCCGGGTGTGTAAGCCGCCTGCCGATTGCACACGGGCTGATATATCTGCCCGCCGAGGTTGAGTATCTTCCCACTGGCGCGCTGGTGCAATTTCAGCCCTTCTGCCCTGTTTAGCGAGCAGTACCTTGCGACATTCCTAACGGCTTCGATCATGGCAATGTAATTAGACGGTCATTCCCATTCCATCTGCTCGATAGCATTCTGGGCACTGCGGCCCGCAAGGCTCTCAAATTCGATCAGATGTGCCTTGGTGGATCGGTCGATGTCCAGGGCCTCGATCGTACTGCCGCCATCGTCGATCAGAGCGCCGATCTGGCGATCTGGCTGCGTAGGGCGACACGACGACTGGCCGCTTTCCTAAAATGCTGCGCACGCAATGCTGCAAGGTCACAGGCGGCTCTCCGCCCCTTGCGAAGGCGTCGCGGGCGAACGACGTGCCCGGCCCAAACCGACCGGTCGGCCTTTTGCATAGGGTTCGTCAAAGCGGTCGCTCAGGAATGCCGCAGCATACGACAGCAGACAGCCTCTTTGCGGACGGTCATATTGAGCGCAGCATGTCTTCTGCCCCTGACGTTTGGGACGGGACGCTGCCTGTAGGTCCCGCAGCGTTGCTCCTTCAGAGACTTATGAAAGCCGCCGTTCGAAATTTAGTTCGACGACGTCGCATCTGCAGCGGTTCCGAAGCGCGGCAGACTAACCGTCGCTTTGCTATGTGTAGTCAACAGCGTATCACGCAGAAATGCGATCTGAGCCGTCTCTTCTATAATTTCCGCCAGATATTGTGCGGCCATTATTGTTTTGCCAACCCCGATTGTACCGTGATTAGCTAGAACAGCAGCGCAGATGGACGGGTCACGGAACACTGGCGAAATATCTTCCTCGGTTTGTGGCCCGCCTGCTGCAGACAGCGGTATCAGGGGCATCCGCCCGATCTTTTCGATGGTCTGAACTGTCAAACAAGGGATTTCTATTCCTGCACTGGCATAGCCAGTAGCCCAAGGGCTGTGACAGTGGACAATCGCATTGATGTCAGGGCGAATGCGATACAGGTCCAGATGAAATCCAAGGTCCTTGGATGGCTTGTGGCTTGAGGACAAAACTGTGCCATCCAGAAGCACAACCTGCAGATTATCTCGGGTGCATTCTGCAAAACCCACACCAGAGGGTTTGATGACAATTGCGTCCCCTGTCGCCAATCGCATCGATAGATTGCCGCCAGCGTTGGTTTGCAAACGCAGATCGAAGCAGCGACGGGCGCTGGCAATCAGCGCATCCATCTTTTCGGGCAGATCGGGAAAACGGGAAAGGTCAGACATCAGGCATCCTTTGTAACAGGGCATCCACGGCGGAGCGGGCCGTCTCAGGGGCATTGATATGATAGGGCAGGCGTTCCACGTCGAACGCACGACCATTGCTTTGCAGAGTGTCAGCGGTAATCTCGCGCAAAGCCAGATCCTCGATCGCACCACCAGGGCGGTCTTCATGGCTGAATCCGCCCATGGGAACCAGAACACAGGTCGGCCCGGTTGCTTGATTGAGCGCGTTTGCCAAGGCCAGCGCTTGATGCTCCATCTCGGGCTGGGTCAACTTGACATGGGTGAAATACCCCGAATGGCGATAATGCGGGCGGGCCAGATAGGTAGCGTCGATGGTCTCGATGGCACCTAAACCCAGGAAGTTCAGCGCCCCAGGCAGCACGACCCGCGGCAGACCACCTGCCACGGTAAACCTGTCAGCCATGGGCACACAGACCCCTGCAAGGTTCATGCGGCCAAGTTCATGCAGGTTCATGTCGATCACGCCGGAAGCGTTGCCTTCGCGGACAAACCGAGCGAAGGCTGCACCGCCATAGCCGTTGGAATGAAACATGGTTGATTCCAGCCCATACCCGGCCAGCGTCCGTGCGATGGCAATTCCAGCGGGGCCGGTTGCCCCCAGTGTGGAGACAGCAATCGCGGGGCGGTCACTGGGGGCCACTGGGCGGATATTCTGAACCCCTGCGATCATTGCGGCGGACTGCGCAAAGACCCGGGCGAGTGTTGGGTTCATACCCTCGATATCGCATAAGGTCGGAACCAGCGTGATCGCACTGTCAGCCAAACGGGCACGAGGATCAAAGGCAAGTGTTGTGATCAGCATGCGTGGCAGATCTGACGGCAAGCCACACAAGACATCCAGCGCAATTTCACCACCTGTGCCGCCACCGATCCCCAAGGCGGCAATGCTTTCGGGTGCGAGGGCGCGCGCCTTCACTGCGACCTCGGCGGTGCGCTGCGACATCAGTGCCAGCTTATCAGCGCTTGGAAGCACCACACCGCCTGCTCCGAGCGAGATATCGATCAATGCAACCGTCAGCCCATGCGCTTGCAAGGCTTTGGTCAGGGCGGCAAGTTCTGCGCCCTTTGTCTCCTTCGTGCCGATCAGCAGGACACGCGCCATTGCCTTATCCCTTGACCGCGCCTGCCGTCATGCCGGTGATGATCTGGCGCGATGCGAACAGCGTGAACAGGATCGGCGGAATGGCCAGCAACATTCCGGTCGCGAATATCGTCCCCAACCCGTCGAATTCGCTGGCATTGTTTACGATCAGGATGGGCACGGTCATCGTATTGCGATCGGCCAGCGCCGACGCCAGCAGATATTCGTTCCATGCAATCCGGAAAGTAAAGATCGCGGCCGCCGCCAGCCCCGGCTTGATCAGCGGCAGCACCACCATGAAGAAGGTCTGGAACGGCCCCGCGCCATCGACGCGCGCCGCCTCTTCCAATGAGTAGGGGACCTGCACGATGAAGCTTTGCAGAATCCAGATGACAAATGGCAGGTTCATCGCGACATAAATCAGGATGATACCGGAATGCGTGCCCGCAAGGCAAATATCCCCACGCCCACCAAAGGTGTCGCGAATAAATTCGCCCAGCATGGTCGTGCGCCCGATACAGAACGTGTTGTTCCACAGCCCGAACACGGGAACCAGCAGCACAGCAGGCGGGATCATCCGCACGGCAAGGGTGGACAACGACATGGTATCCCTGCCCATGAAGCGGAATCGCACCAACGCGTAGGCCGCCATTGTTCCCATGACCAATGTGAGCGCAGTCGAGATCAGCGCAATGATCAGCGAGTTGATGAAGGCTCCGCCAAAACGGATGCGGCAGAAGCGCAGGTGATCGGGCTGATACCACAGCAGATCGCAAAGCGCGGTTTCATAATTTCGGATCGTCGGCATGAACAGCAGGCCACCCGCCCCGCTGGTGATATTCACATCCAGTTTAAGGGAATTGATCAGGAGGATGCCGACCGGTCCTATGGACATGAAGATCAGCATCGCGATCAGAACATAGAAGGCCGGGTTTTGCCGCTCATAGGTTGTATTCGACATCGCTCAGCTCTCTTCCTGATTGGTGAATCGCAAGCGGCGGGCGCGGGCTTCCTGCCAGCGGGTAAAGGCGAACATGCCTAATGTCAGCACCATCAACAGCATTAACAGCATGTTGGACATAGCTGCCGCTTCGCCCAGTTCGCGGAATTCGCGAGCCGTGCGGGCAATGCGCAGCGCCAGGATTTCGGTCTGCAAGCCCGGCCCGCCGCCGGTCAGCACGAGGATCACCTCCAGAACCTTGAAGGCGTCGATCAGCCGCAGCAGTAACGTCACGATCAGAACAGGGGCCATCAGCGGCAGCTTCACATGCCAGATCTGTTGCAGGGGTGTCGCGCCGTCAATCCGCGCCGCTTCCAGCGCGGAACGGGGCAGTGATTGCAGCGCTGCAAGTGACAGGATGAAGATGAACGGTGTCCATTGCCAGATATCGGCAATGATGACTGACAAGAGCGGATTCTGGCCCAGCCAGTCTACCCGTGGCAGGCCGACCGCGTCCAGCATCCGGTTGAACGTGCCGTAGGTCTGGTGGAACATGTAACGCCAGACCAGACCGACCACGACGGGCGCGATCATCATGGGCAAGATGAACAGTGTCCGGAGCAAAGACATGCCCCGAATTTTGCGGTCTAGCAGAAGGGCAAGGCCGACTCCCAGAACCATCTCGACGCTGACCACACTGAAAGCAAAGACCAGTGTAACCCAGAAGCTTTCATGAAAGGCAGGGTCCGCCAGCAGCTTCATATAATTTGCCAGCCCCACAAAGTCGGTTTCTGTGATGCTCTGACTTGGGTCCCAAGAGCGGAAGCTGCCCCAGATCATATAGGCGATGGGATAAAATAGCGCGAGCAGCATGACCAAGGCCGCCGGGGCCATGAATAGGTATGGTGTCAGGCGATTGGCTGAAAATCGGTTCACGAGCGAATGCCCCCGGCTTACGTGCGAAATAGGGCGGCGCGCGGCAGAGGATACCGCGCGACGCAAAGCTTAAAATCGTATCAGTCCCAGATGTAATAGCCCTGTTCTTCCATCAGCGTCTGGGTACGGGCTGCGATCCCGTCCAGTGCTTCCTGAATATCAACGCCTTGAGTTAGAACCTGGCTGAGGGTCGTGCCAATATCGGCATTGATACGGCCCCATGCTGGAATGATCGGACGCCAGTCAGGATCAGCATATTCCAGCGCCGCGCCAAAGGTGGCCGACCATGGATATTGCGCGTTCAGCTCTTCATTGGCATAGGTTGAGAACCGCGACGGGTTGCCGCCCGCCATGGCCACTGCCAGATCGCCTTCTTTCGAGGTCAGCCACTGCATCAGCAGGAACGCTGCTTCCTTGTTTTCGGCATTGGCGGGGATGCCCAGACCGAAACCACCCGTTTGGCTGGCGCGGGTTACACCCATCGGGTGCATCGCATAGCCGACATTACCCGCAACCGCTGACCGGCTCGAATCTTCCAAATTTGGTGCGTAGGCGATGGTGTCGAGGAACATTGCCGCCTGCCCCTGCGAAAAGGCGTTGGCCGCTTCAGCTGGGCCAAAGGCGGACGAGCCCTCGGGGCCACAATCCACGATCCGTTTCAGTGCCTCAGCTGCTGCCACACCCTGCGCGTCGTTTATGCGCGGCTGCCACGCGTCATCGAACACGCGCCCACCCAGTGGGGCAAGGTGCAGAAGGAACGCATGCGCTGCCTGATGGCCGGATGCTGCGCGGCTGGCGACACCACCCATACCCGGTTCCAGTTCCGGGATGCTGCAGGCCAGTTCCAGCAGCTCATCATAGGTGTCCGGTACGCTCAGCCCATGCTTTTCGAAGATGTCGCTGCGGTAGAACAGAACCGAGGTTTCAGACCCGAACGGCAGCCCGAACAGCGATCCGGTCGGTCCCGGCAGATAACCCTTCTCGCCCCCGGCAACACCTATATTTTGCAGATAGCCGTCGATTATGTCCTTTGCGTCGAAATTGGGATCTGCCAAGCGTGGGTTCATGAAATATTTCGCCAAATTTTCCAACTGGTCAGCATAGACGTAATCAGCCTTGGAAAACACAACATAGGCGATCAGGTCATACGCCCCCTCATTCAAGGTCAATTCCAGCGTCTGACGCTCGCGCATGTCCAGATAGGGCAGCATGTCCACTTCGACATTGATGCCGGTCTGCGCGGTGAATTCCGGCAACACCTCCATCACCGCATTGTAATGGGGATGTGAAGGGAAGTTCACGACCAGCGTCGTGCCCGCATAGGGCGCATAAGGCCCATCCTGTGCCAGTGCAGCCGTCCCCAACGCCAATGTGGCGATGATGGTGCTGTTTCTCAGAGTAGTCAGCATGTCCGTTTCCTCCCGGTTGCTAGTCTATTATTGCAGTTGTCAGATGGCCTCTTCACTTGCCGGATCGAACAGGTGCAGCCCTTCAGGGCGCACAGCGAAACGCAATGTCTCGCCCAATGCGATCGGCGTTTCCGACTTGATTTCGACCGTCACCCGCGCATCGCCACAGGTGCAGATCAACACGGATTGCGCGCCGACATATTCCGACACGATCACGTTCAGGTTCAGCCCCCCGCCATCGGGGGCGTCGGCGGCAAATTCCAGATCGGACGGGCGAAGGCCCAGCGTGACCTTGCTGTGCGCCAACCGTGAGGCGCGCGCAGCCAGATCATCCGGCAGCCGCAGCGAAAAATCACGGCCCTGCGCGAACAAGGCGTCATCCGACTGCGCCAGTTCCGCCTCCAGGAAATTCATCGGCGGCGCACCCAGAAAGCCCGCGACAAACTTGTTCGCGGGGCGGCGGAACAGTTCCGACGGTGTGCCTTGTTGCTGGATATGGCCACCATGCATCACCACGATCCGATCAGCCAGCGTCATCGCCTCGATCTGGTCATGGGTCACATAGATCATATTCTTCTGTACGGCCTGGCGCATCAGCGCCAGTTCCGCGCGCATCTGCCCGCGCAGTTTCGCATCCAGATTGGACAGCGGTTCATCGAACAAAAACGTGCTGGCATCGCGGCACAGTGCGCGCCCCATCGCGACCCTCTGGCGCTGTCCGCCCGACAATTCACCCGGCTTGCGGTTCAGAAACGGCGACAGACCAAGCATGTCGGCAACGTCACGCACTTTGCGGTCGATCTCAGCGGTGGGGCGCTTCTGTAAGCGAAGCGAAAACGACATATTTTTCGCAACATTCATATGCGGGTAAAGCGCATAGTCCTGAAACACCATCGCGATGTCGCGATCCTTGGGGTCCAGCCGTGAAATCGCCCGGTCACCCATCCAGACTTCGCCTTCCGAGACATCCTCCAACCCCGCGATCATCCGCAATGTCGTGGACTTGCCACAGCCGGACGGCCCCACAAGCACGGTGAATTCATGCTCGGCCATATCAAGGTTGATGCCGTGCAGCACTTCAACCGCGCCATAGCGTTTGACAAGACCTTCAAGACGAATACGCGGCATTGATTCCCTCTCTCCCAGTCCGTCAGACTTTATGTATACAGGAATAAATGTAAATATCCAAAATTGCCTTTCAGGATGAAATTATATATATCTGAGGTCAGGGAACAGTGACGGGAAGCGGTCATGGACGACAAGACACAGGCACGCAGTTCGATGGTCCAGCGCATCGAGGCGGCCTTGATGGATGACATCGCCGTAGGCGCCCTTGCTCCGGGCGAACGGCTGGACGAAGTGACATTGACCGAACGATTCGGCGTATCCCGAACGCCCGTGCGCGAAGCCTTGGGGCGGCTGACCGCGCAGGGCATTCTAGTTCCAGGCGAAAAGCGCGGCGTCCGGGTAGCAAGTTACACCCGCGAAGAGTTATCGCAAATCTTTGAAACCATGCATGAAATCGAAGCCGCCTGCGCCCGGATGGCCGCCCAACGCCTGACGCTGCTGGTGCGTGGTGAAATTCGGGCAGCGCAGGACAGATGCGTGGCTGCCGCCCAGAAAGGCGATCTGCAAGCCTATATGCGTGCGAACGAAGCCTTTCACATGGCCATCTACCGCGCCACCGGAAACACCTACATGGCCGAACTCGCATCAGATTTCCGGCGGCGGACCGGGCCATTTCGGGCCAAGAAATTCGCCACCAAGGCCGATCTGGTCGCCTCTGCCGAAAACCACGAAGCGCTGATCGCAGGCATTTTTTCCGAGGATTCAAAGGCCGCAGTCGACGGGATGCGCGAACATATGACCGCAAGCTTCCTTCAAACCCTTGCATTGAACTGACGTCGACGCACCAAAATCACTTGCATTTGGATGCAATCTGATATCTTTGTATGCAAAGATTACATCTCGCATACGGAGAGTCGCATGGGCGTGCAGGAAACAAAAATTTATCCGATCAACACAGGTTGGCTCGAAGCCGATCTGGGAACCTATATCTTCTGGAAAGGCCCCGCGGGCAGGAAATACTGGAACCCGGTCTATTGTCATTATGTCGATACCGGCACGCACAAGATCCTGATCGACACTGGCCTGTGCGATTCGGAACGCGCATCGAAATACCACCACAAATGCGACAAGCGCGGCTGCCTGCAGGTGCATGAACATCTGCAGCAGAAACTGGGCGTGCATCCCGATGAAATCGACGCCATCGTCTTCACCCATCTGCACTGGGATCACGTGCAGAACATGAAGGAGTTCAAGAACGCCCGTTACATCGCGCCCAAGGCAGAAATCGAAATGGCGTTCAACCCGCTGCCGCTGTATTATCGCACCTATGAATCCGGCTATCTGGGGATCGAGCCCGCCTATACCGGCTGCGTGTTCGAAGCCGTGGCGGATGAATGCGAAGTCCTGCCCGGCATCACCATGTTCCACACACCGGGCCATTCAGTCGGCCATATGGGCGTAACGGTCGCCACGGCAATGGGCGATATCGTCATTGCAGGCGATGCGATCTTCGTGGAGCGCAATCTGGAACCCAACCCCGATGAAGGCTGGCGATACTGGGTTCCCGCGCGATTCGTGAACAGTTACGAAGGCTGGAAATCGGTCGAGGAGATCGACAAGCGCGCCGATTACGTCCTGCCTTGCCATGACTACGAGGCGAATGCGCGTTCGGACGTTTTCCCCTATGACGGAATGCCCCTGCGCAAGCGGCGGCAGCATATTCCAGGGTTCAAATTCTATTTCGGCGACATGCCACCCGGCACGGCCGCAAAAGCCGCCCCAGCGATGAAACCTGACGAGGTCGAGGCCTATCTTGCGGGTCTGAAGCACCCGAAGGACATGGCGGAGAATTAAGCTGTGGTAGCGCGGATCGACTCCCTGCTGGATATCGCGCCTCGGTTTGATGCCATCGTGTTGGATCAGTGGGGCGTGCTGCATGATGGCACCACGCCCTATCCCGGTGCGATCCATGCACTGTCGGAGTTGCGTCAGTCTGGCGTGCGGCTTGCAGTCTTGTCGAATTCCGGCAAACGCGCAGAACCGAACAGCTGTCGGATTGCCGGCATGGGTTTCTCGCCAGACTTGTTCGATCTGATCATGACCTCGGGCGAGGCGCTGTGGCGCGATATTCACAGCGATGCCGTGCCCGAACGGGTGTTCTGCCCGGTAGAAGCGGCAGTTGGCGACGCGCGACGCTGGGCCGAAGGGTTGGATATCATGCTGGTCGATGACCCTTCCCACGCTCAGGCCATGCTGTTGATGGGACTGCCTGATCAGGTAAGCCCGCGCGCCGCAACCTTGATGCAAGACGCGCTAAGGCGAGGGCTCCCGGTCTATTGCACCAATCCCGACCGCGCGTCGCCGCGTGCAGGCGGGGTGACGGTCGCCTCTCCGGGCGCACTGGCGCATGATTATGCGCAGGCTGGAGGGCGGGTTATCTTCTACGGCAAGCCACATCGGCTGGTCTTTGCCGCCGTCGCATTGGCGCTGGATGTTGCGCCCGCTCGCCTGTTGATGGTGGGTGACAGCTTTGAACATGACATTGATGGCGCGGCATCTGCAGGATGGTCCACGGCTTTTGTCGAGGGCGGACTGCACGCTGCGGCCTTCGCCGATCCGGCTGATCCACTCCAGACGGTTCAGGCGCTGTGCAGCACGCAGGGCTGCTCTTTGCCCAATTTCACGCTTCCAACCCTGAGGTGATCATGAAAACCCCAACCGATTTCGATGTTTTCCGCACCCTCTCTGCCCAGCTTGGCCAGAACCGGCTGCGGGTTCAGGGACCCGGCGGGAACACTTCGCTGAAAGACGGAAGTGTGATGTGGATCAAGGCCTCGGGCACCGAACTGGCGCAGGCAGAGGAAGCGGATATTTTCCTTGCCGTAGACCGTGCCGCAGCTTTGGCAGAGGCTCATGGCAAAAGTGGGGACGGGTCGTGCAAGGCGACTGTGCTGGACCCGTCATGCACGCTACGCCCGTCCATCGAGACCACATTTCACGCAGCTCTTGACTGGCCTGTGGTGGCGCATACCCATTCCATCGCCACGCTGGCCCATGCCGTCAGTCCAGAGGGGCTGGATGCTGCACGCGACAAACTTTCGGGTCTGCCCTGTGTCTGCGTGCCCTATGCCAAGCCGGGCCTGCCGCTGACGCGCGAAATCCTCGCGCGGATTGATCCGCGCACGCAGGTCATCATCCTGGCCAATCACGGGCTGGTGGTCTGCGGGGCCGATGTTCAGGCCACGTCCGACCTGATGGAGGACGTCGAAGCGCGCCTTGCCCTGCCTGCGCACGATACCGCCCATAAACCGGACAGCACTCCCCCGACCGGGTTCGACTGGGCCGATGAAAGCTGGATCGCCCGTGATGCAACGGCCCTTCGGCTGGTCACGGGCGGCTCATACTACCCCGATCACGTCGTTTTCCTTGGCCCTGCACTGCCCCGGTCCGACCATGCAGGCAACCCGCCCGCCATCGTGATCGAGGGCGAGGGCGTGGCCTTGCGCGACGGGGCGACCCCATCCCAAAAGGCCATGCTGCGCTGCCTGTCCGACCTGATGGCCCGCCTGCCCGACGACTGGACGCCCCAGCCCATCGGGACCGCGGCCGAGGCCGAATTGCTGAACTGGGACGCCGAGAAATACCGTCAGGCGCTGGCGGCGCGGGCATGACGGCGCTGGCCCTGGGGATTGATCTGGGCACATCCGGTGTCCGTTCTGCTGTGCTGGACGCGACGGGAGCGGTTCTGGCCCAAGCGCGCGCCGATTATGGCCCTGCACCAGACGATTACCGTGACCCAGAATGCTGGTGGGCCGCGACTGTCACCTGCCTGGGCGCTCAGATGACGGAATTGGCGCGCACGGGGTACAAGGCTTCAGATATCACACGCATAGGCGTCGATGGCACGTCTGGCAGTCTGGTTCTGACCGACGCCGCGCTGGCCCCCGTCACCCGCGCGCTGATGTATAGTGACAGCGGCTTCAGTGATCAGGCTGAACAGATCGCGGCTCACTGCCCCCGCGCGCATGTCGCCAACGGTGCAGGGTCTGCCCTTGCGCGCGCCCTCGCTCTGGTTGGTGAAGATCCGGACCAAAAAGCCGCGCATCTGCTGCATCAGGCCGATTTCATTGCCGCGCGGATGATGGGCCAGGGCGGGATGACCGACTACAATAATGCGCTGAAAACCGGACTGGACCCTGCGACCGGGGCATGGCCCGATTGGATGGGCTGCCTGCGGCTTCCAACTCATCTCTTGCCGTTGGCGCACCCCCCCGGCGCGCCACTTGCTTCGATCAGTACAGACACGGCTGAGCGCTTCGGTCTGTCGCGCATGGCGATGGTACATGCAGGAACCACTGACAGCATCGCTGCGTTCCTGGCCTGTGCTGACCAGACACCCGGCGCCGCTGTCACATCGCTGGGCACAACGCTGGCGGTGAAGCTGTTTTCGCACAAGCGCATCGATGCACCAGAAATGGGAATGTATGCGCACCGGATTGGGGGTGGATGGCTCATTGGTGGGGCATCGAATTCCGGTGGTGGTGTTCTGAAAGCCCATTTCTCAGCGGAAGAACTTCAGACTTTATCGGGCCAGATTGATCCTGAAACTCAAACTGCCCTTGATTATTATCCCTTGCTCAGACCCGGCGAACGGTTCCCGGTAAATGATGCGAATCTTCGCCCACGCCTTGATCCGCGTCCTTCAAACGAGGCTGATTTCCTTCATGGCATGCTGGAGGGGATCGCTCGGATCGAAAAGCGCGCCTATGAGGTTATGGCGGGGATGGGCGCGAGCTATCCAACCTGCGTGTCGACTGCGGGCGGTGGTGCCATGAACCGGACCTGGACAAGGATCCGCACGCGTGTTCTGGGTGTTCGGGTTTATGCTGCGGAAACACCCGAAGCATCTGTTGGCACAGCACGTCTCGTCCAATCGTTTCGCTATTGAAGTCTATATTGGATTCAAAGAGTCATCAGAGCTAAGTCGTTAAAATACAAGACCGATATAAACGGATCAGCGCCTTTGACTCTTCGGGATTGTTGCGCTCGGCTTGAATGACCGCTTTTGTCACTGTACCCTAATTAATCAGAATCACGTCTGAAATTGTTCCACAAAATCAACGGTCGATTGTACCCGTAATTTTCATATTGTACCATTAATTACAATACTGTGCCCTTTATCATCGTACGGTCGAAGCTGTGGATAAGTTTCGGCGAAGTCGGGTAGGGGACTGGTGTGATCAACGAGCGTCTTGCGAAACTGCGAGCGGCGTTTCTCCACCCGATCCTGGAGCTCAGATGCGGTCAAATCCTGAAGCGCCGAGCCTGTGGATATATTGCAATTAAGGGTACAAAAACGCTCAAAATGACCCTGAATCCGCAGAATCTGATTAATTAGGGTACAGTGACACCAAGATCGAGGCTTATGCGCAGGATCCAGGCGCGCAGGCCCATAACGTGAAATCCCTGAAAGGCCGAGAGGGGAAAAGACTGCGTGTCGGGGATTGGCGGGTGATCATGGACGATCAGGGCAATGTCCTGGCCGTGCTGGACATCGGCCCTCGGGGCGGCATCTATGACTGACAGGGTATGACATGAACGAGATGGTGACGATTCCACGCGAAGAATATAATCGCCTGCGGGCCGCGGCTGAAGATCTGGCCGACCTACAGACCTATGACCGCGCAAAGGCCGCACTTGTGTAGCGCGTCAACCACCTTGTCCGGTGCCGACAACCACCTTGGCCGGTTATAGCGGCCGCCGGGGTTGTGTTTTTTACTGTCTTTAGGTCAGGTTTTTTCCTTCTTCTTGGTTGTCGTTTTTGGTTGTCGCTGAGGCTTCGTTTTGCATTTTCATGTTGGCCGCAGCGCTTCTTTGGCGAAAGCTTTGCGCATTCATCTCAAGAATGCTGGCATGGTGGACAAGTCGGTCGATGGCCGCGACGGTCATGGCTTTGTCGGGAAAGATTTGATCCCATCCACTGAACGGCTGATTGGCCGCGATGGCGATGCTGCGATATTCGTATCGCCGGGCAATCAGTTCGAAGAGCACCCCGGTTTCGGCCTGATCCTTGTGGGCATAGGTAATGTCATCAAGGATGATCAGGTCAAATTTGTCGAGCTTGGCCAAAGCTGCTTCGAGCACCAGATCCCGACGTGCGGCTTGCAGTCTTTGGACAAGATCGCTGGTCCGGGTATAGAAGACCCTATGGCCTGCTTCGATCAGGGCATGGCCAATGGCACAGAGAATGTGGGTCTTGCCCGTGCCGGAGTTGCCAATGGCGATCAGGTTTGCGCCGCCGTCCAACCAATCTCCCGCAGCCAGAGCTTCGACCCGGGCGCGTGGTAAGGTAGGCAGAGCTTTGAAATCGAAGGTTGCCAAAGTCTTTCCAGCTGGGAGCTGGGATTCATTCAGATGACGGCGCATGCGGCGCATGTCCCGCTCGGCGAGTTCGTATTCGGCCAGCACGGCCAGGAAGCGCGCAGCCGGCCAGCCTTCGGTATCGGCTCGTGTGGCGATTTCCTGCCATAGCTTGTGGAAGCTGGGTAAGCGCAGGGCGCTCAGCATGCTGGGCAGCGTGTGGATGTCGATCTCCCGGGAGGTCATGCGCGTACCTCCAGCAGCGCATCGAAGCTGTCCAGCGACGGATGAGAAACCACAACATCCTTTGGCAGCACCGCGTGTTTAGGGGTGAGCTGTGTCGCGAGCGTCTTTGGGTCCGGTATCAAACCAGAGCCGAGATCGTCAGCAAGAAGACGTGCCAATTCCGCTTCGCAGGCTTGATCGTGGGCAATAAAGAGCAGAGCGACCATGCGGCGGCAGGCGTCGCGTCGCGGCAGGCTGTGCTGTAGCACTTCCCAGGCCTGCGCGTATTCGGTGCGGGGGAAGAGGCTATCGCGGTAGATCGAGCTCCAAAGAGCCTGTGGTTTGCGCTTCAAGGCATGGATAACGTGGTGGTAATTGATGACATGGACACGATGGCCATCGTTACGGCCTCGGCCACGGGGATGCGTTGCGACAAGGGTGCTGCCCAAGAATGCGTCGAGGCGGTCATCATATAGATGGATGCGCAAACGCTGCCCGATGAGCTGTGACGGCGCGCTGTAAAAGATGCTTTTGACCCTGAAGCCGCCCATTCTTGTGACCGGCACGATAACTTCCGTATAGTCTGTGGTGCGCCGCGGCGGCAAAGGTTTAAGATGCAGCTGTTCTACCTCAACCGCTTCCATACGCTGTCGATTGCGCCGCGCCACCAGCATATCAATGAAACGACGATACTCGGCCACAGATGCAAAATCACGGCTGCCGCGCAGGATCAGTGCCTGTGCGATGGCCTTCTTCAAGTGACGGTTCTGCGATTCCACGGCGCCATTCTCATGGGCTTCACCACGGTTGTTGCGACTGGCATCCATACCATAATGACCGACGAACGCTTCATAGCGCTTGGTAATATCCTCACACTCGTCACGCGTCAGATTTCGAAATGCGGCTGAAAGACTATCCGTACGATGGTTTTGTGGAACACCCCCCAAGGCCCACAACGCCTGCTGGAGGTTCTCGGCCAAGGCCGTAAAACTCTCCCCGCCCAAGACAACACCAACATGTTCCCAGCGGCTATAGACCATTGCGAAATGATAAAGCAGGTGCGGGAATGGTGCGCCTGCAATGGTCACTTCCAGCTCGGCTGCATGGGTGAAGTCGGACTGTGCCATATAGCCTGGCTCTGGTGTCTGGCGAAAAATGATGTCGCGCTCCGGGCCTTTAAGCGCGCGCCACTGCCGGACCCTTCGCTCCAGGGTTCGGCGGATGCGATCATCTGGAAAAGCCAAAGGATGTAGACCCTGGAGGTGACGCAACAACGTCACGGCCTGCAGGGCATTGTCGTTCTCCAGAACAGGAAGGATGTCATTCTCCCAATACCCTTCAAGAGGATCGGATACTGTACGCCCGTGAACAATCTTGCGCTGTGAAGGGGGCGTTGGATCTGCATCAAATCGCCGAGCGGTTCTTTCGCTGAACCCGGCACGGGCGGCTGATGTGCATTGGCTGTGATTTTTGAGGTCGGTCATGTATAATCTCAATTGCTGGTCGGTGATGGATTGATAGGCCAACCGGGGTCCTCCGTTGGAACGTAGAGGCTTCCGGCTTATCAACCCGCAGCGACCAGCACCTAACCCAAAATCATCTTGGCCGGTGGCGCTGACCTCCAGGCGGGCAAGCCCGCCCTCCGATCAGCGCCACCGGCCAAGATGGTTGTCGCTACCGGCCAAGGTGGTTGTCGCTCAACACACTTGCGGCAGGCGAGGATGAACTGCTTCCTGCGGACTACGTGAACCGGCTTCTGAATGGCGAAAACGCTTTATGCGTCTACCGCGATTTGCGCGGGATGACGCAAGCCGCCTTGGCCGAAAAGGCGGGCGTGAACCGCGTGACCGTGGCCGAGATCGAGACCGGTCGCAAGCAGGGCTCGGTCGCGACCCTTCGGGCCTTGGCCAATGCGCTCGGCGTAAGCTTGGATGATCTGGCCGACTAATACCAATCAGCATTGATCAGAACTCTTGAGCCCAGTCGCGGGTTCCAATGGAGGTGATTGTGTCGGGCATGCTGACCAATTTGTTCCAAGCCTTGCAGCAATGATCTACGATGTCTTCATAGGTTTCGAAGATGAGGTTTGATAGCCAGTTGTCTCGCATGAATTGCCAGATGTTTTCGACTGGATTGAGTTCTGGGCATTTTGCGGGGATCGGGATGATGGTGATGTTGTCCGGAATGACCAGCTTGTCAGTCATGTGCCATGCGGCTTGATCCACGAGCACAGCCCCATGTGCTTTGGGTGCGACAGTTTGGGAGATTTCAGCAAGATGCAGGGCCATCGCTTCGGTATTGCACGCTGGCAGCACAAGACCTGCAGCTTTCCCGAGGGCTGGGCAAATCGCTCCAAAGATGTAGCTTGAACTCGTGCGCTGATCATGTGGGGCGGAAGGTCGCGTACCGCGCTTCGCCCATCGGCGCGTGATCTTGTTTTTCTGGCCGACACGCGCTTCATCTTGGAACCAGACTTCGATCACAGTGCCTTGCAGGAGCCGTGCGCGGAGCTTTGCTACTGCGGCTGCAAACCCTTTTTTTTAAAGTCCTCCAGTGCGGCTGTATCTTGCGCGTGATGGCGCGGGCGTGCTGTGAGTTTGACATAACCAAGCGCCCTGAGTTCCCGGCTTATCGACGTCTCGTGAAGTGAAATCCCAAATGTGTCTGCAATCCATTTCCTCAGATCACTCAGGCGCCAGCGGACGACCCCATGGACCGATAAGGTCGGACCGCTCTCAACAATTGCAGCAAGCGCCCTGCGCTGCTCATCGTTAAGCTTAGACTGCTGACCAGGAGCTTTGCCGTTGATCAAGCCGTCAGGCCCGCGGGCATTAAACCGCTCCACCCAGTCACGGACAATTTGTAGGCCAACACCACCAATCCGAGCAGCATCGCTGCGCCGACCGCCATCATAGATCTCCGCCAGCGCCAAAAGCCTGCGGGCTTGGTTGGCATCCTTTGTCTTTCGCGCAAGTTCTCTCAACTTCATGCCGTCGTAGTCTGTCCGTAACGCGAGCGCTGCGCCCATAGAGAGGCCCTCCCCAGAAAATCTGACGCCATTGAGTCAGATCTTCATAGATTTGGGAATCCCAAAACCCTCAGAAGAGTCAGATTTCGCGAGACTTGGTATAAGGTCGCCAAAAGGGTCCTGTCGAGCCGTTCAATTATATCTTGGTTTCTTTGCGCGGGGTTTTTTCTTTACGGCCGGGGCGACTTTCGGAATCGGCTCCTTTACGGGTGGAGCCTCTTCCATATCCAGGCCAAACAAGGCGGCCATATCATCGGTCTTCAAAATATTATCTGGTGACGGAGAAGGTTTCGCAAGCGGCGTTTTAAGGTCGATATTAGCGATTAAATCCTGGTGGTTGACCCCGCGTAGAACAAAGAGAAGTTCGGGTTGTTGATCAAGACGCGCACCAATGCCGTAGATAGTCGCAGCAACATGTTTGCACATGGACGCCCAATCAGGACAGGTACAGGAAAGCTTGATCTCTGAGGGCTTAGGAAACAGCCCCGTACCTGGCTGACATAATCGCTCCATAACTGGTTTTGACAATTTGCCTTGCAGCAGATCGACCAAAGAGTCGATGCCATTGGCGCAGTCGTCGCGCAGAGCTTTCCAATGGTCTTTTGGCAGCGGCTCAATTGTTATTTTAACTGTATAAAGCGAGGAACCAGCGACGTTCGCGGTTACCTGTCCAGAGGTGATCTGTAGGTCGATGACCGAGCCGTTACGCACATAGGTACGACCGCGTGGCAGGCGGCTGTTATAATCGCCAAAACTCTCCATGTTGCTGCACCATGCCTTGCCCCAGGCTGTGGTTGCGATCGTACGACCAGAGATAGCAACAGGTGAAACAGGGTGCCCCGCCTTGCGCAGTTTGGCCA
Source organism: Roseinatronobacter monicus (assembly GCF_006716865.1). Classification (NCBI taxonomy): domain Bacteria; kingdom Pseudomonadati; phylum Pseudomonadota; class Alphaproteobacteria; order Rhodobacterales; family Paracoccaceae; genus Roseinatronobacter; species Roseinatronobacter monicus. The sequence continues at coordinate 63,921 of NZ_VFPT01000006.1, forward strand.
TTGCCCGTTCAGCTTTTCTTCTGCGTTCAGCCACTGGCACATATCGGCCCCACTGCGACATGGAACTTACTCCTTTGAGACCGATGCAAGATCAAGGGCGACAAGGCGCAGCAAAGCGTCATCGGTCATTTCGGTCAAGTTCATTTCGGCTGATCCCCCCAGCACTTCCTCTGACAAGGATTTCTTTGACTCGATCATAGCATCAATTTTTTCCTCGACGGTTCCGGCGCAGACAAACTTATGAACCAATACATTGCGCTTCTGTCCGATGCGGAAAGCGCGGTCTGTGGCCTGATTTTCTACCGCCGGATTCCACCAACGATCAAAATGCACCACATGCGAAGCTGCTGTCAGGGTTAGACCAGACCCACCCGCCTTCAAAGACAGTATGAAAAACGGTACATTTTCGTCCTCTTGGAAAGCCTTGACCAGTGACTTTCGCGCTTTGACTGGTGTGTTCCCATGGAGCACCAAGCCAGGTCGCCCGAATATCTCGGTGAGGTAGTCGTGAAGCGGGGCGGTTACTTCACGAAATTGAGTGAACACAAGCATCTTGTCTTGCCGAGCAGCGACAACCTCGGCAATTTCGCGCAGACGCAACCACTTGCCGCTATCAGCCTCGCTCCACCCCCCGTCATTCAACCATTGCGAGGGGTGATTGCAGATCTGTTTAAGCCGCATGATGGTGGCCAGAACCAACCCTTTTCTTTCAATCCCCGACGCGGTACTTAGCGCCTCGGCCAACTGCTCTACCGTCTGGGCATAGAGAGCCGCCTGCTTGCGGCTGAGCATGCAATGGGCCTTGACTTCGGTCTTGTCGGGCAGATCAGAAATCACCGATGGGTCAGTCTTCATTCGGCGCAGGATGTAGGGTTGCACCAATTCCCGCAACGGTCCAAAGGCATTGTGCTCACGCGCTGCAAGGGTTTTGACGTAGCGGGAAAACTGCTTGTCACTTCCTAGCAAACCAGGATTGATCACATCGAAGATCGACCACAAATCCCCCAAATGGTTTTCAACCGGTGTACCTGTGAGAGCAATGCGGGATTTGGCCTTGATAGATTTAACGGCTTTGGTTTGTTTGGCTTTGGGATTCTTGATTGCTTGCGCCTCATCAAGAACCAGAAACTTCCAGTCTGTTGCCGTCAACGCCGGTTGACGTAGCAATGTGCCGTAGGACGTGATCACCAAGTCAATCTCACTGAAGTCAGAAAGGGTCGTCATTTGATCCTTTGACATCGACGAGGGATGAACGATCTGGGCGCGTAGATCCGGGGCAAAACGATCGATTTCCGCCGCCCAGTTCGCCAGCAGTGATGCCGGGGCCACCAGCAGACAAGGGCCCTTGCCCTGGTGTGCCACGAGCAGCGCCAGCACCTGTATGGTTTTGCCAAGGCCCATGTCATCGGCCAGGCAAGCTCCCAGGCCCAACCCTGTCAGCATGTGCAGCCAGTGGACACCGGCTTTTTGATAGGGGCGTAGGCGCGCCTTCAGTTTCACGCCGGGATATCCTTCACCAGAAGGAGCGCGCAAATTCCTTAATGTCTCGGCTAACCATGGGCCCGCAGTGATCTGGGACCATTGGCGTGTAGCTTCGTCAACATCATCTCCTGCAATGGCGACCCCAGACATCAGGCGCATCGCTTCCAGAAACGACAAACCTTCGCTTGCCGCCAGGTTTTCGGCAGCTTTGAAGCGCTGCATTTCGCGCTCAATGCGGTCGCGATCAATCTCGACCCATTGCCCCCGCAGCATTACCAGTGAGTCAGCACTAGACAGCAGCGCATTCATCTCTTCATCCGATAGAGCCTCACCGTTCAGCGTAACCTCCATACGGAAGTCCAGCAGCCCATCGAGCCCAACAGAAGAAGGCGTTCCACTACCGATAGAGGCCGTGACCTTAGGCCGTGGTGGCCGTGCGGCGGTCCAACCTGCGGGCATGCGCAAAACAATTCCGGCAGCACCAAGATCAGGCGCACTATCCAGTAAGCGCGCGGCATTGGCGGGTGTCCACCTCAAGGGATGGTATATTCCCCCATCCTCCACCATTTCCTTCAACCATGCACATGATTGGCTGGCACGGCTGACAGGGAGTAACAAATTCAAGAGCCGTGAATGATCGTCGGCATAGTCATGCAGCGCCTGACCTAGCGGCACGTGCCGCGCTTGACCGCTAGCCGCGAGTTCGGTCGTATAACTGGCCATGAACGCAAAGGGAAAGTCGGGGTCCCCGCGGTTTTCTGCCAAGTTGAAATGCACCCTCCCGATTGTGTTCCATGCTGGGTTCAGGGCAGACAAAAAACCTGGCAAGTCGGACCCCGCTTCTTTCGCAACGGCTGCCACTATCTGCTGCCAAAGACGAGACAGCACATCGGCAGTCACATATTCCGCCCCCTTCATCATCGGCACTGTCGTCACCATGGCCGCAAGCTCGGCTTCTGGTGGAGAAACATTCGTGCTCGCCTGATGGCACAAGGCCGAAACGGCGCGGCGCGCGAAATTGCGCCACCACGCAAGGTCAGGTGACAAGACTTTGGTTGTCCCGGCCCCCAGACGCAGGAGGCCATAGCCCTCCCCTTGAGCAAACGCTTCGGCCAGCGGACCAGCATCGCTCGTGTCCGCAACAAGGTGTCCATGGGGTGTCAGGCGTAGAGAAAGCGAATTTGGATCAGAATTGTGCAGATACTGTGCCAATGTGAGCTACCTTTTAAATTCCAGCGCTCCGACATTGGGCGTCTACTTGGACCATCATTTGGGGTCGATGCCCTGGTTCGATTGGATAGCGCTGATGCGCCGAGGATTCAATGACCGCAGCCTACTCGGTTAACCCGGCGGCTGGGGCGGGCACGATGCCGCAACATTTGCGCCGCCCTCCCGCTCCTTGCGCTGGCGCATCCAATGACGCACCCGGCCCAAAGCCGACCTCCGCGGTCTGTTGCGCTGCCGCGGTGCAGCTTCGCCAGACCGGTCTTTCGCTGCGGTTGCGACGTCCGGTGATTTGCAAGGATAAGAAATTGGCTTTTACTGCCGTTTAGCTTCAACGAAGAAGGTCATTTCTTTAGGCTTTTCGGGCGCTTCATGCCAATCGCGCATAGGCTGCACATTCAGAGCAGTAGCCGCTGTGGCTGCATGTAAGAACTGTTTCGTTTCTGGAGGTTGCCTTAACGATTTCTGATTTGGACTGGTCAATGCTATCACGGACATCTTCAAAATCGTCAGAGCGCCTTGCCTTATGCTTTTCGGGATTGAACCAAAGGAGGGCAACCGAGAGGAGGGGGAGCGGCAGCCCTCCTTCGGCGTCAGCCCCGCACTTCGGTCGCGGGCCGGTCATAGACGTCTTCCAGGCGAACAATATCGTCCTCGCCAAGATAGTCGCCCATCTGCACCTCGATGATCTCGACCTGCGATTTCGTCAGGTTCTCAAGACGGTGCACAGACCCTTTCGGGATCATCACAACACCACCGGGTTTCACCTTCATCACCGCGTCATCGACAGTGATCGTGGCCGTACCCTCGATCACCACCCAGCGTTCCGTGCGGTGGTGGTGATATTGCAGGGACAATTGTCCGCGCGGCTTCACGCGGATGCGCTTGACCTGATGCGCCGCACCGCGATCAAGGCTCCAGAATGCGCCCCAGGGGCGTTCTTCGTAGGTTGGTGCATCGGCAGGCACTGCCGAGGGAGCCGGGCGAACAGTGGATTGAAAGGTCATATCATTTCTCCTAATTTGAGGGAGTTACCAGCCGATACCGCAGAGGTTCGAAGGTTGGTTGGCACGGGATTTCCACAGCCGCGCCACATCAATCACTGGTTTGTCGGTAGCAGCGGCCAGGGCGCGGTAATCGGGGTGAGCATGGGTGACGATGATGGCATCAGCCCCGGCCACGGCGTCAGATGCGTCAGCGGCCAGCATGTCACGCAGCCCGGTCGCGAGTTGCCCCAGCCCTTGTGCCGCATGGACAACATAGGCCAGTTGCGCTTCGATGCGGGTCTCTGCCGTGATGGCCGGGTCATGGGCGGTGATCTCGATTCCGGCCTCTTGCAGCTCTGCTATCACCTCAAGGATCGGGCTTTCGCGCAGGTCATCCGTGCCGGGTTTGAACGCCAACCCAAGGACCGCGACCCGCCGCGCGCCGGTCGCCTTGACCAGACGCGCAGCCTCGGCGATCTGGGTTGCATTCGAGCGCTCAAGCGCGCCGATCAACGGTAGATCAACGCCTAGATTGCGCGCAATATGGGTTACCGCGCGCACCTCTTTGGGCAAGCAAGAGCCGCCATAGGCAAAGCCGGGCTTGAGGTAATAGGGCGACAGGTTCAGCTTGGTGTCGCGCACGAAGATATCCATCACCTCGTGGCTGTCCACGTCCAGGGGCTTGCACAAGCGGCCAACCTCGTTGGCGAAGGTGACCTTGGTCGCGTGCCAGACGTTATCGACATATTTGACCATCTCGGCCACCTCGATCGAGGTCACGACCGGATCGGCATCAACGTCGGCATAAAGCTTGCACATCAGGTCGGCGGTGACATCGTCGGTGACGCCAATCACGGTCTTGGGCGGATTGTGGAAATCCTCGACCGCAACGCCCTCTCGCAGGAATTCGGGGTTGAAGCAGACACCGAAATCAGCGCCGACCTTGAGGCCCGAGGCCGCCTCGATCTCGGGCACCATGACATCGAGTGTGGTGCCCGGCGGGATAGAGCAGCGCATGACAACGACATGGAAGGCTGCCTTGCGCGCCAGCCCTTCACCGATCGAACGCGCGGCGGCGCGAATATAGCGATCGTCACACCCACCATCTTCGGCAGTGGGGGTGCCCACCGAAACGAAGGTGATGTCGGTCTCGACCACTGCCGTGGCAAGGTCGTTGGTTGCGCTGATCAAACCGTCAGCGACACCATCGCCCAGCAGCCGGTCCAGATCCTTCTCGTGGATCGGCGCGCGTCCTGTCGCGATCGCATCGACCTTGACCGGATCGAGATCGACCCCAATCACACGGTGGCCGAGCCCCGCAAGGCAAGCGGTAGACACCGCGCCCACGTAACCCAGACCGATGACAGAAACGGAAGGTCGCGAGACAACGCGGGCCTGAGGGTGAAAGGCAGTATTAGTGGTCTGGTGTAGCATTTTGAAGTCTCCGAATTTCGTTGGAGACTTTATGCCACGGCGCCTCTTCAAAGGCGCGGACGCGGCGGGATAGATGATTGGGGCAACCGGCTGAGCAGGGTGAGTAAAGGGTTAAGGCTGTGCCCCATTCGGGCCTCGGCGCTGTCCAGAAGGATAGTTTCCCTCGCCGTTCACGCTGCCGGAAAGTCACGATGCCGTCGGGCGAGGCCCCAATCGGCAACGTGGTGAACCACCGCGAAAGGCCCCGCATCGAGCGCCTTTTCGACCTCATCCGCTGTTATCGCGGCAAGTGTGGCGGTTTCGCTTGGATCAGAGAGCCAGCCCGGGGCCGCCTTGCAGCCACGTGCAAGAAAGAAGTGTCCATGCGCGCCGCGTTGATTGCCATTACCCACGTAATCGCCGAGCCCGATCAACTGTGTGGGCGTTCGCCCAGCCTCTTCGAGCAATTCGCGACGTGCCGCCGCCTCAGGGGTTTCGCCGGGATCGATGAAGCCGCCGGACAGGCTCAGGCAATTCCGCCGGGGTCCGTGGCGATACCCGGTCATCGCCACCACCCGCCCATCGGGCTGCACCGGCATCACCAGAACGAAACTGCGCAACTCGACCTGCCAGAAATCCGGGATCACCTGGCCTGCTACGACCTCCCCCTCTTCGCGGAACACCCGCAGATAGGGCGCTGCATCTAATTCAAGCTGACGCGACAGGGTTTTCCGTGCGGTCATGGTGCAGTCTGGCCCAGATCAAAACAACCCGGAGTCCCGTGCGATCAGGGCTGCTTGGGTGCGGTTGAGGGCACCGATCTTGCGGTAGAGCGTCTTCAGATGCAGCTTGACAGTCGGTTCCTGGATGCCGAGAGCGCGGGCGATTTCCTTGTTGGACAGCCCCTCGCACAGCTTTTCAAGCATCTGCAATTCGCGCGGTGTCAGTTTTTCGGCCAGCGGGTTGAGCACCTCGACCTCTGGGGCGGCGGTCATGAAGTCGATTGGCGCATATTGCTCGCCCATCGCCATGAAGCGCACCGCGTTGACCAGCGATTTGGCTGGCAGGGTTTTTGGCAGAAACCCTGCCGCCCCCATCTCCAGTGCCTGTTCGGCCACTTCGCGCGGGGCGATGCCGGACATCACGGCGACACGCGCACCGCGACCTGCCTCAAGCGCGCGAGCAAGACCCTCCAGACCATTCATGCCGGGCATGGGCGTTGTTGCATGGATCCTACGGTTTCTGTTAGGAGGCCGTTTCCCTGATCGATTGGATAGCGTTGATGCCGCATAAATTCAATGACGGCCGCCGGCACAAGTTCGAGAAGAAGCGGTACCGCATTACGAACTGGGCTGGCTATAACGAAAGCCTGCGTCGGCGGGGCGATGTAACAATTTGGCTAAGCCCCGAGGTTGAAGCTGCATGGCGTGCAGAGCGCCGCAAGACACGGGGTGGCCAGCCAGTTTATTCTGACCTGTCTATTGTGACCTGCCTGACACTTGGCATCGTTTACAACCAGCCGCTGCGCCAGACCGAAGGGTTTGTAGGCAGCCTTGTGAAGCTCATGGGGCTGGATTTGCTGGTGCCCGACTACTCGACCCTGTCACGTCGCGGGGCCGGTTTGATCTTGCCGATGAAAGCGCGCGCGTCGACGGATGGCCCGATTCATCTTGTCGTAGATAGCACGGGCCTGAAGATATTTGGCGAAGGCGAGTGGCTGGAAAACAAGCACAAAACAAAGGCCAAACGCAAATCCTGGCGCAAGCTGCATCTTGGGCTGGACCTTGTCACCGGCGAAATTGCCTGCTCTGAACTGACCACCGATGATGTGGGTGATCCGACCGCCTTGCCAGAGCTTCTGGATCAGATTGACGGGGACGTGACACGCTTCATCGCCGACGGCGCCTATGACGGCGACCCGACCAGCGACTTGCTCGTGAAGCTGTTTGGGGTTGATGTCGAGATCACTATTCCGCCTCCCAAGACTGCAGTTCTCAGCGCCGAGGCTGTGGGCAATCCAACGCTGCGCGACCAGCGCATTGCCGCAATACGCACAGGCGGGCGTATGGCCTGGCAGGTGAGCAGCGGATACAATCAGCGCAGCCGCGGTGAAACACAAATGGGTCGCTGGAAGATGGTCATCGGCCCCAAGCTGAAAGCGCGCAGCTTTCCCAACCAGAAAACAGAAGCCAAGATCGGCACCCACATTCTGAACAAGATGACCGAACTTGGCCGTGCCAAGTTCGAAGTCGTCGCTTGACCAAATGAGCGGGTAAGGGCAAACTCAAACCATCGTAGGTCCGTGCAACAAGGCCCATTGGAGGGCGCAAAAATAAATCGGGGCTTCTGCCTGGATTATCCCATGCAAATCTACGCCGCTTATCCGCCTTCGTTTGAACATTCGCAACAAGATCCACCGGTAGCGTACCGGGAAAATGCCTCTCGATCTTCTCGATTTCAAAACCCTTGAGTTCAGAATTCTGTAGCAGGGTTGCTACATCATTCTCGATCTTGATTGCCTTGAGCAAGTCCTTGTCTGCAAGCCTGCATATTTCCAAGAAGAACGTCGTGCCGTCATGCATAACGTACTCAATATCCCATGGATTGTCTCTGCCGACAATGTAAAACTGAGGTTGCCCTAGCTGGTTCCCAAAGTGGATTTTTGCGTATTGTTGAGCAAAATGAAATCCGATAATTTCTTCACGATGCCGGTCATTCAAGACGTTCAACCGCACAACTTCGGAGACGCTACCATCGCGTTCAATGAAGACATGCCTGCTGCAATTTCGTTTGTCTGACAGATCAGAAAGAGGTGCAAACCGGCGGTCTTCCCCCTGCAGGAACTGGTTTCTGAACACTTGGTCAGCATACATTGTCGACATCCTATACAACCATCCAGTCGGTCTTAATCCGAACCAGTTGATCTATACGCTCACGTATTAGCGCGTCCTTTTCCAATGCCCAAACCATCGGATACATAGAACCGCCCTCGACTTGCGCAGCGACGAGATTGGCCTGTTCATCCGACCATTTTTCCCAAACCGTTTGAAGCGCGCGGAGGGCGTCCCTGTCGATACCCTCAAGGGCCGCGACTTCGTTTAGCAACTCCGTCAACCTTGCTTCATCCCCACGCAAGCGATCATCCGCGCTGATGTTCATAGAGAGCTGCGTTCGCGGGATGGCATCATGTAGTGCTTCAACCACGACCCAATCGGTCGCTTCGATAAAGGCCCTTGCTGCCGCCGTCAGTTGGAATGCCTCGGCTGGATCGAAAACGGGCGACGATGGAAGTTCATGCGTCAGCACATGACGAACCTCGAAAAGGCGTGAAAGCGACGCCATCATCACATCGTAGTCCTCGACAATAGGAGGCAGTGGCCAATCGGCTTGCTCCTCTAACCATCTTGGGTGTGCCATCGTCATCTTCGTCGCGAAGTTATCTAGCAGCGTGTCCAAAGAACTGACGACAGCCTCAATGCTGTTGAGTGAGACTGCGTGCGCGACGAAATCCCCAATCGTTAACTCGCGCCGATCAACGTGAGCGGCAAAGGTAAGGTCGATCTTGGAGCCCTTTGCCAAGCGTTCCCCACGCTCGAAGTACTGCTGCCCGCCATTGACTAGCTCAGCTATCACGCCTCGCACGAAGACTTCCAGCGTCGTCACGAGCCTTATCGGTACGAACTCGACAAACGGGGAGGCGAATGATGAAATGGGATTGACGTCTGCATGGAGCGCGTCGATCTGCGCAACGAGTTCCATCCCGAGCCGGGGATGCTCACCTCGGCGCTGTTTCCAATCGATGATCTGTTGGTATGAAGAACGTCGCATGAGGTTATTTGTTAAACATAACAGAACTTCATGTATAGAGCAGCGAATTCACCCCTTGCCCGGCAGTCCATTGGTGAACCATCGGCTCGATTTAACGCATGTCGCTAACGGCTGGTTCGGCGGGCCGCAACGCAGCATGCTGAGGTGATGACTAGTGACCGTTATGGGCCGGGTGTGTCGATGGTCGACCTCGAAGAGTCGGCGGGCCATGCTGCACCGCCGCAGGACGGCTTTGAGCCCAGAGCAGCACTCGACACATCACTTCTTCGGGCCTCCTCCGGCTGAACCACGATGTCAGCTGAAGCTCGGTCCTTTGAAAAACGCGAGCGCAGCGTCGATCCGGTCATGGACTTCCAGAGGAAGCGGCCTGACCGGTCGGAGGGGCTCAATACCATCCCCGTCAAGGCGATTGGCAAGGGCATACATCACGCGGAAGCTGCCAAACTCCTTGAAGAGGGCCCAAAGGGGATTAAACCTTTGGTCTATAATTTTAGTCTCCTCGATATTGGCAGCCATGGCAGCTCTCGTAAGCTGCATCGCATTGCTGGGTAGCAGACCGGCAACAACGCTGAACCAGCCGTCCGCGCCTGCCAGAAGTGCATCTTTTGCGCCCCAGTCTCCACTGTAGCCAATCGAAAAGCTGGCGGGTGTGACGGACCGCAGGGTCGCCAATTCGCCTACGAAATCACCATCAGCGGGCAATGGCATCTTTACCGCGTCTATGTTTGGCAGTTCCGAAAGGCGGGCGATCAGTTCATGGCTGAATGTGAAATTTGTTGTTCCTGGATTGTTATAGATGCAAAGAGGCAACCCGCCTGCAGCGGCAACCGTTTTGAAATGGGAATAGACCTCGCCCTTGGTCAACTTCTGATAGGACATCGGTGCAAGCAGAAGGCCCTGTGCGCCAGCCTCGGCCGCATCTCGTGCAAGGTCCGCAGCATCGTCTGTCCGAAGCGCCCCGATACCGACAATCAGCGGTGTCCGTCCCTTAAGAACCTGTATGGCAACCCGCAGAACATGCTTGCGTTCTGTGATCGTGAGATAGGCGTAGCTGCCCGTACTGCCCAGAAGGCCAACCGAGTCTGGGCCCGCCAAAACGATACGTTCAAGGTGCCGCTCCAGAACATCGGACATCAGCCGACCTTCCTTGTCCGTGGCGGTTAATGGGAATGCGGACAATCCGCCAAATAGAGACATTCAATCACACCCTGATTTTCTTCTAGGATGTAACATCTTGCGCCCGCTTTGTCCGCATCAGCGACGCTCAATAGCAAAAAATGCTGCGCGATGCACGATTGGCCGGTTTGGTGAAGCCGCACTGCAGCGTGCCACCGACGCTGACTGACCGCAAAGGGCCGGGCGCGATGCTGCAGCTGCGAAAGGCTTCAGCTCGCTGCGACATCCCTGAATGTCGCTGATGGGTATCTCCTACCTGCCCAGCGGCGCTGCAGCATGCGAAACGCGGTCCGACCGGCAGCTATGCGGACCAACCTGCCTTGCGGCGCTGCGGCACGTGAAGTGCCGTGTACCACTCATGTAAGTGTGGTCAGCTATGGAATATTTTCCGGAAATATCCCCAAGCTACCAATGCAACCGGATACAAAAACAGTGTAAGCGAATACAAGAAAATTGCAAAAAAAACGGGCCAGACTGGGAGTTGGCTGTCAAAGAGGAAGTAGACAGAAAAACCTGCAAAGGCTGCAGTCAAAGCCGTTAATACAAATTTACTCATCCGCAACCTCCATGATTGTTATCATATCTGTATTGGCCACATACAACACTGTCAAAATAGGTGCCTTTGGACATCAAAATCTCATGGCACTGCCATGAGATCAAGCGTTTTCGGCACCTGATTGCGCTTGGCTTATTGTAAGCACGCGGCGCAACAATAAGCTGTTCATATGATCCTGCCTGGCCCAGGACCAACTCCCATAAACCCCCGTTTTGCCACGACCTGTGACACATGGGCGTCAGGGGCGAATGACCGCGAAGGGCTCCGACCTGCCTTGCGGCGCTGCAGCATCCGAAACGCGGTCCGACCGGCAGTTATGCGGACCTTTCTGCCGTTCGCTGCATCTGCGCAAAAACCGCTCGTGCTTGCGGCATTCTCGATGCGACATGCTGCGTTGCGCGCATCAAAAACGCGCCTCTGGCTGCGCATAACGTGTAAAGCTGTGGCATTTTCGCTACAAAATTTTGGAAATCCCCCCCCCCCCCCCCTCGCAGTAGGGACCGGGGGGTATTCGCCCAAGAAAATATGGTAGTATTAGCGACATTCCGGTGAGTACCCGCCCGCTGGAGGTGGGACGACCGGTCGAGCAGGACGAAACATGTGAAACGTTGGGACCAAATAGGTTTGCCGCGGCTTCGGCCGCTGAGCGTTACGCGCGGGTCCGCGCGGCACGGGGCGTTGCGCTTTGACGCGGGCGACCGACCTACACTGGCAGCCCTCGCAGCGCAGCTCACCAAGATACTGCCTCGCTCTCCCCGTTGCTATCACCTCAAGGGAACAGGCGGCTTGAAAGCGGCTGTCCGCGCCGCAACGCAGGCCCTGCATCAGTATGGCCCGGCCCCTTTTGTCTATCGCACCGATGTGAAGTCTTTCTATGAGACCGTCGATGCCGAAATCCTCCTTGGCAAGGTCGAACGCTACACGCGCGATCGCAACTGTCTGAACCTCTTGGGGCAATACCTGAACATGAGTGTCGAGACCGGCGGCAACTTTGTTGATGCCCCGCGCGGGCTTCGCGCAGGCGGCGCGCCCAGCCCCGTATTGGGGGCGTTCTCTCTTTACGATCTCGATTGCGCGATGGCCGCGCAAAAGGATGTGTTCTACCTGCGCTATATGGATGACATCATCGTCATCTCACGCCATCGCTGGCCACTGCGTCGCGCAATCGCGACCATCCAGCACCATTTTGCCGCCGTGGGGATGGTATCGCACCCCGACAAAACCCTGATCGGCCGGATGGGCCATGGGGCGATGTCGGGTGGTGTAAGCTTCCTTGGCTATCAGCTCAGCCTGTCAGGCCTGAGCCTGTCAGCTGAAACCCTGCGTCGGCATATCGAGAAGGCCCGTCGGCTTTATGAGCAGTGCAAGATCCGTCAGCGTCAGGCTGCGCGGGTCTTTGCAGACGGTAACATCATAGCGGATTCCGCGCCAGAATGGCTCAAGAACCGCGCTTATATCACACTCGCACCAGACATGCGAAACCCCAGCTACCTCACAGACCGCCTGCGCGCCTATGAGGCACGGTTTCTCATATGGGCAAAAGGAGGACTGAATGATGAAGTGGCTTTGCAGGTTTTTTATGAAGCATCTCGAGCGCCCACCACGTCGTGGGAGTTGCAGTAAAAAGTACCTGTGCGGCGCATTGGCGGCGTGTGCTATGACTTTTAACTCACCCGCTGTTGGACTTGACTTTTCGGGGACATTTGCTGAGGGGGTGAGTGGTCCTGGTGGGGGCGGCTGCTTGTGGGGGACTTCACTTCCAGGGCCTCCGTTCCGGTTCACCGGTGTGCATCTTGGTGATACATATACAGGGCTTGTGGGGCCTTATGCCGGGGGGGTGTGGGTCGAACCTAGTCCAAACACTGTTGGTTTTCCGGAGCAGTTCTCTACCCAGTCTGATCAAATAGATGTAAGTATGCTAGTAGATTGCGGTTGGGTTGATGTAACACACTTTGAAAATATATCCGGGGCGGGTCAAAGCTTTTCAGCTGTAGAATTCTACGGGATTAAATTTCGCGCGACTGACCCAACCGACGAGGTTGAATATGACTATGAAGTTGGATTTTTTGGGGCGACAGAAACGGTGTTTGAGCTGCGGAAGATCCCTACTCAACCTGCAAACGCGGCCCCAACCGCCAGTGCAGGCCCGGACCAGACCGTCGCTTCGGCAGCAGCAGTGACGCTGGACGGCACGGCCTCCAGTGACCCCGATGCGGGCCAGACCATCACCTATGCATGGAGCCAGACCGAAGGTGACGCCGTCACGCTTTCCGACGCCACGGCGGCAAGCCCGAGCTTCACCGCGCCGACGCTGAACCCCGGTGACACGGCCGTCGAGCTGATCTTCCAGCTCATCGTCACCGATAACCTCGGTCTCGCATCAACAGCTGATGTGGTGACGATCACCGTGGAAGCCCCGGCCAACCAGGCCCCAACCGCCAGTGCAGGCCCGGACCAGACCGTCGCTTCGGCAGCAGCAGTGACGCTGGACGGCACGGCCTCCAGTGACCCCGATGCGGGCCAGACCATCACCTATGCATGGAGCCAGACCGAAGGTGACGCCGTCACGCTTTCCGACGCCACGGCGGCAAGCCCGACCTTCACCGCGCCGACGCTGAACCCCGGTGACCCGGAGGTCGTGCTGACCTTCCAATTGATCGTCACCGATAACCTCGGTCTCGCATCAACAGCTGATGTGGTGACGATCACCGTTGTTTCCGGGGTCTCAGTGGCGCTTTCGGGGGGGCCTGACGCGATAACCGGAACTGACCCGTTCACCGTGACGGCGACCTTCTCGACAAACGTCACTGGCTTTGACGATCTCGCCAATGATGTTGATGTTACCAATGGGTCTGTCACTGACATCTCCGGTAGCGGCGCGGTTTATACCTTGACCATTGCTCCAACCGGTAACGGCGATGTCAGCATCTTCATTCCTGCGGCAGCGGCGCAGGAAGACAGAGATGACGGCTTCGTCAACCCGAACTCTGCCTCCGACACGCTGAGAATCGGCAATCGCATTGTGGAGATTACTGAGCGCGCGATATCGTCCTTCATGCTGGGCCGTGCCAATAATCTGGCCTCCAACCAGCCGCGCCTGTCCCGCTTCCTGCGCGGTGAGGGCTGCGGGTCATTCAATGCCAGTGGCAACGATGCGGGCGGGTCGCTGGAAGGCTGCGCAACACAAGGCAATGTCTGGACCGAGATCACAGCATCTTGGGGCAATGGCTCCAGCTACTCGCTGGGCACAATCGGCGCGCATCAGTTCATCAACGAGAACTTCCTGCTCGGCGGGATGGTCCAGTTCGACCGAGCTACGGATGACCGCAACAACGCACGAGGCACCGGCTGGATGGTTGGCCCATACTTCGCCGCAAAAATGGCTGAACAGCCGCTCTACTTCGAGGGCCGCTTGCTCTATGGCCAAACCAGCAACCGTATCTCGCCACTGGGAACCTATACCGACGGCTTCTCGACCGAGCGCTGGCTGGCACAGCTGCGCGCTGAGGGCGAAATCCAGCAAGAAACCATCACCTGGATCCCGCTGCTGGACTTCACCCACACACGCGACCGCTCGAGGGCCTATACCGATAGCCTCGGCAATGCGATCGGTAGCCAGTCTGTGGCCCTGACACAGCTGACCAGTGGCATGGACTTCAGGGTGCCGCTACAATCAGATGCAGGCAGTCTGGAACTCACCGGCGGGGCATCGGCAATCTACTCGTCCACACGGGGCGGCTCAGCTGATTTCGAGAATGGCCGTGGGCGCGTTCACATGGGCATGAACTGGGACTCCGGACAGGGAACCACAGTCCGGGCCGGCACCTTCTATGACGGCATCGGTTCGCGCTTCCGCAGCGTTGGCGGCAATCTGGGCGTCGATATCCGCTTCTGAGAATCTGCCTCTCAAGAAGCGATCAAGCCCGCCCCTTCCTCCTTGGGGCGGGCTTTTTGATGACGGGGACTGGAGACCGCGTTGCTGCATGTGCGAAAGGCTACGCATACTGCAGCGGCCCCGAATGACCGCAATGGGCTCTTCGCGTCGTTGGCAAGCCCCGCAAGCGGGGCCAGGCTGCTGAGGCTACGCCCCGAACCCTGACAGCCATCGCTCCCTGATCCAATGCGCCCTGCCCCGTCTCTTCCAGAGCCGCGCCAGATCACTTGTCTCATGGTCGCCATGACTGACAGGTTTCGGCCCTGCGGGTCTGCATCCTTCTTGCAAGACTACCGTTGCCCTCGTTCGTGCACGGCTCTTGCCCGCGAAATCCGCGTATAGATGCACAGTGAAAGATCAGGGGAAACCCGCGCGCATGGGCGCGGGTTGAGACTATTCCAAGGACAGCACGGGGGATCGACGGGCCTATGGCCCGCTCACCGCCCGCGCTGACACTCTTCTTTTTCTTCTTGTCCGCCCAACAGACCTGATCGAGCCGGTCAAGGGGCAAGCGCCGCGCGAGGCGCGTCGTCAGACCACCCACCCGTGTCCTCGACCTGCGGTCTGCGGGCCGCGCCAGTGGGTGTTCTGACCCCGTGACAGTCTCGCTCAGGCCCGTGGGTCGGGCTTCGCCCTCTCCCACTCTGTTCCGCCGAATACATGCGTATCCGGCAAATCAGATTGGCCGAGGCGCAGCCCATCGGCGGAAACAGGGACAAACCCAAACCGCCCACATCGCTTGAGAGGATGAAAGATCATGACCGTGAAACCTTGGCAATCGTGGCACCATTTCGATTCAGCCGAAGATGCCATTGAATACCGCCGCGAACACGGCACCGGTGGCTGGATTTTCGAGATCAGCGACAATGGTGAAGCGGTGCTGTTCCCATGGCAGAGCACGCCCAAAGATATCTTCAATTCCGTGTTCGTGCATGGGCGCATAGGCCGTTTCATCGGCACAGATGAACGCAAAACATGGTCATATGACATGGCCGAAAAACTTGGCCTGTGAGGGGGAAATCATGGCTGTTACCATCCAATACCCCGCAATGGCCTATCGCTATGAAGGCCGCGTTCACCGCAAAGGCATGACCTCAAGCCGCACCATCATCAAAACCTTTGACCGCGCCCACACGGGCACGGTCATACTGGCCGACACGCCAGACGCCATGACGCGCCTTGACGACATGCTTGAAGCAGCCTTCAAAGCCAAGATTGGCGCAACCGCCGCGTTCTATAATGCCGCCGCATGGTTGAACGACACCGAGATCCTGTCATGCGCCAAGCGCGCGAAATGCCAGATCGTGCCCCCGATATAGGGGGGCGGTCATACTCAGGTCTGGTGTCCTGATCGGCCCAAGAGGACAAGCCCCCTGCCCCGATCAGGACGGGCGCTGCCCGCGCAGGGCCGCTATCGCGGGAAAGGTGTCGGGCGTCCTCGTTTAATGTGTCCGGCTGTTCACCCGTGCGCGGCTGTGCCGCGCGCCGGGGCCGGACGCAACCACCCCACACGGTCTTGTCATTCTACCACACCCGTCAAGGACGGCGCACCGCAAAAGGGCGGTGCTTGCAAGCGGCCCTACAGGCCGTCCCTGACAGATGTGTCCAATTGCCCGCGACCGAGCGGGGCAGTTGAGCCTCGATTTTCTCCGTCACTTCACCTATATTCTCAAGGAGATCACAATGAGCGACATGGACATGAACCAAGCAGAAGCCAGAAAGATCGACGCCGAAATCGCAAGCCTCAATGCGATGACCGCTAAGCTCCATGCCGAAACAATGAAGCTCTCAAAGGAAACGCGCTGGTATGAGGCAATCGTCCTTATCGCTGTCGTCGGCGCAACTGCCGCGGTCGTCAAAATTTTCTTCTGAACAATGCAACGCGGCCCTCCGGGGGCCGCTTTTTGCATGTTACCGCGCGTGCCTGACCACCTGCCGCCCTGTTGTATCACGGGCAATCTCACCCTCATACAGATAATCAACAGAGCGCTTCAGGCGCACAAAATCATCATCGGCCAGCTCGCGCCACCGCTCCCCTTCCGGCCAGCGGTTCAACGCCGCGCTGCGCTCCGCGCGCTCCAAACGCATCACAGCATCTTCCATCACCCGCACTTCGCGATCAACAATTGCGCGCGCCGATCCAATCAGTTCAGAGGTGGTCGCGGAAATTCGGACCAGTTGCTAAGCTCTGGCAACTGAAGAAGGACGAACAATCGATATGGCGAAACAGAAGCGTTACACGGCAGAATTCAAGGCGAAGGTTGCTTTGGAAGCGATCCGTGAAGAGTTGACGACGGCAGAGCTGTCGAAGAAATATGAAGTACATCCGACGATGATCAACGGCTGGAAACGCACGGCAATTGCCAAGATGGCGCAGTCGTTTGACGCCAAGCCGGTTGGTGAACCAGTGATTTCCGGCAAGGATGTAGAGAAGCTGCACGCCAAGATTGGCCAATTGGTAGTGGAACGGGATTTTTTGGCGGATGCCTCCAGGCTCATTCTCGGGACTGGAGGCAAAAAGCCGTGAAGAAAGATCATCCCAAACTGAGTGTCCGGCGGCAATGCACACTGCTGTCGCTCGCCCGATCGACGCTGTACTATCAGCCCTGCGGTGAAAGCGCGGAAAACCTGAAATTCATGAAGATCATCGACGAGCAATTCCTGAAAACGCCATGGTACGGCTCGCGGCAGATGGCGCGTCATATGCAAAGAGAGGGTCACAAATGCGGCCGCCATCGCGCAAGACGGCTGATGCGGCTCATGCGTTTGGTGCCGATCTATCAGGAACCCAAGACCAGTAAGAAAAACCCCGAACACAAGGTTTATCCATATCTTCTAAAAGATCTGCCCATCACGCGTCCCAACCAGGTGTGGTGTACGGACATTACCTATATCCGCATGCAGCGCGGGTTTTTGTATCTGGTCGCCATCATGGACTGGCACAGCCGCAAGGTGCTGAGCTGGCGGCTGTCCAATACTATGGATGCCGGGTTCTGCGTCGAGGCCTTGAAGGAGGCACTGGCCACCTATGGCCCGCCCGAAATTTTCAATTCGGACCAGGGCAGCCAGTTCACCAGCACCGATTTCACCGACGTTTTGAAAGACGCAAAGGTGAAGATTTCGATGGATGGGCGCGGCCGCTGGATCGACAACCGCATGATCGAACGACTGTGGCGGTCCTTGAAATACGAATGCGTCTTCTTGAACACCTTCGAAACTGGCCGGGAGGCGCGCCAGGGGATCGGCACCTGGATCGCTTATTACAATGAAGAACGCCCGCATTCATCCCACGGCCTGATGACCCCGGACGAAGTTTATGATAATCGCAAACCAAACATGAAACTTGCCGCGTGATAGGAAACCCATGCCAGAGCGCTGCGCGGCATAAAACTGGTCGAAAAACCAGGACCACCTCTGTTCCGCCAGTACCGCGTTCAGTTCTCTCGACATCGCCTTGCCCCCGATTTCTTTCTTCTGCTCTCAGCGATTCTGAATCATCGCGAGTCGCGAAGCAATCGTTTCGACACGAATAATGGCATCCTGCGACTGGCCTGACCTAGAGCGCCGCGCTTGAAACGTGAATCGATGGATTCCCTTTGAGGTTGATTTGTGATTCATGTTCCTTGGGAGGATGTCTTATGTCATCAGCATTGCCGTCAGCGCTTCGTGCGCGGTTTCAAGAGTGTATTGTAGAAGGATTGAGCGGTCGTGCCGCAGCAGCACGGCTGAAGTTGTCCGCCGCCACTGGTGTGCGATGGCAACGCAGGCTGCGGGAAACGGGTTCGATTGAGCCGGAGCCCCAAGGCCGTCCTCCTGGTCATGGGAAGCTGTCTTCTCATCAAGCGTTGCTGGAAGAATTGGTGGCGCAGGATGGTGATATCACTTTGCCAGAACTTGCCGGTGCATTGGAAGCTGCCACTGGCATTACCGCGCACGCGGCCTCCATCGGGCGGTTTCTGCGCAAGCTCGGATACACATATAAAAAAAGTCGCTGGTTGCCACCGAACGGTTGCGCGCTCATGTGAAGGAGCGGCGTAAGAACTGGTTCAGGCATCACCTGCCTGCCATGCAAGCGCATCCTGATCGGCTTGTCTTTATTGATGAAACCTCCGTCAAAACCAACCTGACCCGTCAATACGGACGCAGTCTCTGCGGAAAGCGCCTGGAAATGGATGCCCCGTTCGGGGCGTGGGGAACGCAGACATTTATCGCTGGTTTGACGCACGACAATCTGATCGCGCCGTGGGTCATCAAAGGGGCAATGGATGGTGAAGCCTTTGAGGCCTATGTCCGAAATGTCCTGGCCCCGGAATTACAGCCAGGCACTGTCGTTATTTGCGACAACCTCGCCACCCATTACAACAAGGCTGCTGCGACGGCTTTAAGAGATGTGGGATGCTGGTTCTTGTACCTGCCGCCATACTCCCCTGACCTCAACCCCATCGAGATGGCTTTCTCAAAGCTCAAGGCACATCTGCGTAGGATTGGAGCCAGAACATTCGATCAGATGTTCGACGCGCTCACGGAAATCTGCGACCTCTTCACACCGGACGAATGCTGGAACTTCTTCTGTGGGGCTGGATATGCATCAGGTTAAAGGCTCGACGCTCTATCCCCTTAAAAATCGAGACAGCTTACATGTCGCGCCGATCCGTCAAGGCCAAGCCCTGCGGGGCGCTGCGCGCGCCTTGACAGACCGGCTTTCCCGACATGTCGCAACATCTCCATTTTCAAAAGGAGATAGGTCATGAAATACATTCGCAAACGTGCCACCAAACTTCGCATCGCTGCCGCAAAGTTGCGCCGCACCATCCGCCGACAGCTTCAAGCCATCGACATCAGCATCAGCATCGAGATCAACCTGATCTTCCTCAAGATCACATTCACCGCAAAGCGCCGGCCATGACCGGCGCTACCCGCGCGCTCTGCGCGCGGTGTTGTCGACCTGCCTCGGTGTCACCGGAATATCTTTCCAATGCCGCGACCCGTCGCGCGGCCAACCACGCGACGCGCAATGCGCTTGCCAACCGTGCCGCGCTTCACAGCGTTCACATCGCCCAGAAGCTTCGCCAGAAAATATAAAAAACCACGGGTCTTGCCTATCGTTATACCCTGCTTCCTCGACATTCATTTATCCTTTCGTCAGTGCTTCACTATCTCTGCTGCCTCGTCATGCCAGCACGGCATTGTCAGCAGTCGCAGCGCTTCACAACTTTACTGGAATTGTAGGGCAGCGGCTATAGTCGCTGCGGCTATACTAGCCGTGATCACGACAGCGAATGCCCACGCGATTCCGTCTTTGAGGCGCTGGCTTGCAGTGTCCGGCAAAATCACCTTCTCGAAGCTCATCATCACATAAACAGTGTTCATAAATCCTATAGTCGCGACCAGCACACTGCTAAGAACCGTTATCACTGCGGCTGTCTTGGCAACCCAGTGATCGGCGCTGTTAGAAACTATCAGCGCAATCGTGAATATTGCACCCGCGAAACCGAATAGCGTCAGTGCTTTGATTGCCGCGTCGGTCATTCCTTCCACGTTCTGGCGGTTTTGGCGCGTCTTATCAGTCTCATATCCCATTGCTTTACCTCTCAAAAACCATCTTCACCACACTAGATCACATCAGTGAAAATCAAAAGCTCATGGGCGATCCCGCGCGCGGGCCGCGTCCTAGTCTGGCCAAGGCCAGACCCAAGCCAGCCAGGGCGATGGTGGCGGCTGCGGATGGGCGCTGACCGTCTCTCCGAGCCAGCCATCTGCCCGTCCGGTCCTGCCACCCCTGCCCCGCCCGTCTCGTCCCTTACGGGTCACGACCGCTATCGCAGCGGATCAGAAGTAAACCCGCGCGCGTGCGGCTCTTGCGGGACGGTGGCTATCGCCAAGTATCCTCGACCCCGTAGGCTTCGAGCATATCTCGTGATACACACCCCATCGTTGCCCGCGCAGATGCAAGTGCGCTCCATGGCACGGGCTTCGGGCTGGATCAGGGCCGGCCCAGCATCATCGCAACACGAAGGCCAGTATCACCGATCAGCCAAAGCGGGTTTCAAGATGCCATGCCAGTGACAGGGAGAGTGACGCTTGACGGTAGGCGCCTGATGCCCTGAGATCGCCCCCTCTCTGTTTCTGGAAGATGCAATCTGGGCTGGCGCGGGCGGGCTGTTCCCGAAGCAAGCTTCGGCAAGCAGAAATACGGTTTCCCCCTTCGGCGGACCCTCCGCATTTCGGCTTGCAGCCCGCCCTGTTGCGCCAGCCCCTTTCGTTTGCATCGAAACAGAAAGGAACGATCCCATGTCAAATTACTACCGCGTCACCACCCCTGTCACCGGCACCGATGGCAAAACCCGCTTCCGCCAGATCGGTGTGGCCTTCCCTCAGCGCGATGACGCCAAGTCCTTCATGAAGATCCAGCTCGAAGCCCTTCCGCTCAATGGCGAACTGGTGCTATTCACCCCGCGTAACGGCGAGGATGACGACGTTACCGAATGAGGCCCGTTCCTCCCGGGCCTCGGGGTGGCGGCAATAGCCGCCGCCCCATCCCCTGTTCCAGGGGAGCCGCACCTAAACGCGCGACAATAGATCAGGGGAAACCCGCGCGCATGGACGCGGGTTGAGGTGATCTGAAGGACAGCGCGGGGGATCGACGGGCCTGTGGCCCGCTCACCGCCCGCGCTGACGATCTTGCTGTTCTTCTTGTCCGCCCAACAGACCTGATCGAGCCGGTCAAGGGGCAAGCGCCGCGCGGGGCGCGTCGTCAGCCCACCCACCCGTGTCCTCGACCTGCGGTCTGCGGGCCGCGCCAGTGGGTGTTCTGACCCCGTGACAGTCTCGCTCAGGCCCGTGGGTCGGGCTTCGCCCTCTCCCACTCTGTTCCGCCGAATACATGCGTATCCGGCAACAGATTGGCCGAGGCGCAGCCCATCGGCGGGAACAGGGACAAACCCCAACCGCCCATCGCTCAAGAGGACGAAACACCATGACCAGCACAGCCGAACTGACCCGCCACCCCAAACTGACCTTTACCGCCATTGATGATCTGACCACAGAAGCCCGTTTCAGCATGGACGGATGGGGCAGCGATATCGTGTGCAAATACTGGAAAGTTGAGAACCACGGCAGAAGTGACCCTTGGCGCTATGAGTTGGAAACCATCGAAGGTAAAGGCGGGGTGTTCTGTCACCCAAGTGAAGATGGATGCCGCCTGGCTATCGTGCGCCACCTGATCTATTTCGGGTTGATCGACATTCCCCAAGACAATCAGCATCTGGACGCGCGCAACACAGCTATCGCTGTCACGACCCAAGCCGCGCGCGAGCAGATGGCAGGCCCGCGCATTGGCGATTTCATCGAGATGACCGACGGCAGCTTGCAGCGCTTTTGCAACAAGACCAAACACGGGATGCAGACAACCGAAGGCGGCAGCTTTCACGTCACTTCAACAGGCACGGCCAGCTATTCAGGCGGATTGAACCCGCCGCAGATGATGGAGCGCATCGAGGACACAGGGGCCACCAAGCGCGGGCGGTTCTGGTTCTTCTCGCACGCGATCGCAGGCGCAGGGCGTGGCGTTGATGTCTTCCTTCCTTGCCGCGTCTATCGCCTCACTGAACTGAGCATGACCGAAGAAGAGGCGCGCAACCATCCAGCAGCGCGCGGCATGGCCGAGTTTTGGGGCGAGAACCACCCCGATCACTTGCGCCAGATTGCGAAGTTGATGGAAGGCCGACTGTAAGCGCTTTGCATCCCCGCGAAATTGCGGGGATGCCCACACCTTGAGAAAAAAGGCTGCAGCCATGAAAGACGCATTCTGCCGCATCGAAGGGCGTGAGATCACAGATCACGAGGCCCGCGCCATTGTCAAAGCCATCGCGAACTTGCGCGCTGTCTTCGCACCCTTTGTCGCGGCCAGCCCCGATACAATTCCCAACTATGCCAGCGTGCCCTACAGGCCCAAGGGCAGCACAAAATCCTACCAGATCACCCCCTGCCCGAAGCGCGGCGCTGGTTTCTACATTGTCGCCATCACCCCGCATGATAAAAATCATTACGGAATGCCGCTTTACCAGCCCGAGACTGTCACGGTCTGGCTCGATATCGCGCCGCTCTACGTGCCGACGCGAAAGGAAGACTGTCATGATCTGGAAATCTGCTAAACTCCTGATCGCATTTTACCGCGACAAGAACCAGCGCAAGCGGCGCATCCCTTATCTATGGGGGCCAAAGGGGGCCGAGGCAGGGATCACGGATCGCGAAAAATCCGATCAGGAAACATTCGTTCTGATAGAGGACGCCAAAGGCGCGCGCGATATCCAGATCAAATTCCGGCCCGAGCATATCGTCATCCGCCGCGATGCCGGTGACTATTGGCACGGGCTGGTGATCACAGATCACAGCATCAAAGCCCGCGTTGCAGGGCGCATCATTGAAATCGGGCATGATGGTGCTGTGAAATCCATCAGCGCCGATGACACCGAGAGCGACAAAACCATCGTCGAGGCCGATGGCACCGTCTTCAAATGGACGGATCTGGCCGAGATCGTCATCTCAGGCGACGGGGCCGAGGTCTCGCACCGTCAGCCCGACCAGTTCACAGCAATCACACCGCAAGGCACTATCACCAAAGCCTTGCGCTGAACCCCTTTCCTCTAGCGATGGAAAACCACCTGCCCCCCGCCAGTCGGGGGCTTTTTTTGTCTTTGTGCTGGTGAAACCCGCGCGCGGTTGCGCGGGTTGAGGTGATCCGAAGGACAGCGCGGGGGATCGACGGTCCTGTGGCCCGCTCACCGCCCGCACTGACGATCTTCCTTTTCTTCTTGTCCGCCCAACAGACCTGATCGAGCCGGTCAAGGGGCAAGCGCCGCGCGGGGCGCGTCGTCAGACCACCCACCCGTGTCCTCGACCTGCGGTCTGCGGGCCGCGCCAGTGGGTGGTCTGACCCCGTGACAGTCTCGCTCAGGCCCGTGGGTCGGGCTTCGCCCTCTCCCACTCTGTTCCGCCGAATACATGCGTATCCGGCAAATCAGATTGGCCAAGGCGCAGCCCATCGGCGGAAACAGGGACAAACCCCAACCGCCCATCGCTCAAGAGGATGAAAGACTATGCCCGAACTCGCTTGCATGACTGTTTACCAGTTTTCCGAATTGTCAGACGCCGCCAAGGAAAAAGCCCGCGACTGGTGGCGCGCTGGTGGCATGGATTATGACTGGTGGGACAGCGTCTATGATGATTTTGGCCGCATCTGCGAAATCCTTGGCGTTGACCTCAAAACCCGCGACATCAAACTGATGAATGGGAGCACACGGCAGGAGCCATGCGTCTGGTTTCGCGGCTTTGCCAGCCAAGGGGACGGGGCTTGCTTTGAAGGCATCGCCTCATATGCCAAAGGGGCCGCCCGTGCCATTCGTGACTATGCCCCGCAGGATAAGACGCTGCACAGCATCGCAGACCGCTTGCAGGACGTGCAAAAGCGCAATTTCTATCAGTTGCGCGCAGCGATCAGCCATCGTGGCCACTACTTCCACGAATATTGCATGGACATCGATGTGTCGCGCGATAGCCCGTCATATCAGGCCATGACCGACGACGCCGAGGACACCATCATGGAATCGCTGCGCGATCTGGCCCGCTGGCTTTACCGTCAGCTTCAGACCGAGCACGACTATCTGACATCCGACGACGCCGTGGCCGATACGCTGGACGCCAATGAATACACCTTCACCGAAACCGGCCAGCGCTATATCTATTGATGGATGCAGCCGCCAAGTCACCGAACGAAGGAAAGGCAGGGCCGAAAGGCCCGCCATCCTTCGCACCGATAGGAACAGACGACATGACCGACACCCCTGCCCTACGGATTGTAAAGCGCTGCACCGCATCGTTGAAAATGCTTGGTTATTATGCCGGACCTGGCCATTATTGCGCGGCCGAAGCCGACGCCAGACATATGACCAGGCAGCAGGCCGACCAGCTTGCCGAAGACCTCGACAGCTACGCAGCTGTCAGAGGCACATGTGAGCACTATTTTGCGGTCCGTCGCCCGCAAGAAAGCGCTTGGGACGCCGCAGCCGAAGCCTTGAAGGATGAAGGTTTTTACGCTGGCCCTTGGGATAATTGAATGGCGCAATGCTCCCGCAATCGGTCGGTTGATCTCAAGTTCGACAGCAAAAAAGCTAAGTAATTGATATTATTGAGGCCAGGTGGCCAAAAATGTACTACATTAAGTGGTTTAGGCAGGTTTTGGCAAGTTTAAGGCATCGAATAACTCCAATTGTTGGGGTGATGTTTTCGCAGTTCCCTCAAGCTTCGTTTCTGCGATCTGAACCTGATGGCGATGAATGCGGGCCAAAAGATCCAGTGCAGCTTGAGGGCTTGCATGATGACCCTTGGCCTTCAGGCGCATGCGCATGACCCGGTGAAGGGTAAGCGCCAGAAAGCAGATCAGCGCATGGGCGCGGATACGGTCGGGCAATCTGTGATGAACCGGTGCGATCTCGATGTCGGATTTCAGCACGCGAAAGCCGCGCTCGATATACCATAGAGCCTGCCTCTTATAACTTGACAGAGCATGATGATCCCCCCAGAATCGGATTTGAAGCGCTTCGCGCGCTCGCACGCTGGATGGGATCACGCGATGAGCGAAGTACCGTCAGTTCCAGAATTTCAGATGCTGCCGTTGGATCGACGGCAGGAGGCCATCGCACTGTTGGGGCGGATGGCGCTGCGCCAGATCCGCAGCGCGATCGAGACCAAGGAGAGCGATGATGACGTCAGAATCGATCATGGTCCCGCGCGCCCAGAGTTTACCCGAGAAAGTCTGCGGACAGCATCGCGATCGCCAAGCGATCGTTTATATTCGCCAATCAACGCTGCAGCAGGTTGAGCGCAATCAGGAATCGACACGGCTGCAATACGCTCTGGTTGACCGGGCTTTCGCACTTGGCTGGCCGCGGGAAGCGATCGTCGTGGTCGACGATGATCTGGGACGCTCGGGCGCCTCGATCGAGGGACGGCTTGGCTTTCAGCGGCTGGTAGCAGAAGTCGGACTGGGTCGTGTCGGATTGGTCCTTGGGGTCGAGATGTCACGGCTTGCGCGCTCGTGCCGGGACTGGCACCAGTTGTTGGAGATTTGCTCCCTATTCGATACATTGATTGCGGATGCCGATGGCGTTTACGACCCATCGAATTTCAACGATAGGCTCCTGTTAGGCTTAAAGGGGACAATGAGCGAGGCCGAACTGCATATTATCAAGGCAAGAATGCTGGAGGGGCGACGTGCGAAGGCCCGGCGCGGCGAACTCGCAAAGAGTTTGCCAGCGGGTTATGTAGCGCGCCCGTCGGGGGAGGTCATCTTCGAACCTGATGAACAGGCCCAGGGCGTCATCCGTCTTATCTTTGATTTGTTTGAGCGGCTGCGGTCGGTTGGAGGTGTGCTGCGGTATCTGAACGAGCACAATATACAGATGCCGATACGCAGGAAAGATGGCCCGACCAAGGGTGATCTTGAGTGGCGCCGCCCAAGCCGAGCCACGCTGCATAACCTGTTCAACAATCCTATTTATGCCGGTGTGTATGCCTGGGGTGCGCGGCCCGTCGACAGGCGGCGCCAGAAGCCGGGGCGTCCTGGAACCGGGCGCTGCGTGAAGGCGCCGGACAATGTCGAGGTGTTTCTGCCAGACCGGTTGCCGGCCTATATCAGCTTGGAGCAATTCGAGAGCATCCAAGCGCAGATTAGGGCCAACCTGCCGAGCGCGCAGGGGCCGGTCCGGGCTGGAAGCGCTTTGCTATCGGGCATGGTGATTTGTGGCGCGTGCGGCTTGAGGATGCAGCCAACCTATAACAACAATGGTCAAGTCGCGCGCTACATCTGCAATGGCATGCACATGGCCTACGCAGAACCAATCTGTCAGTCGCTTAAAGCGGCCCCGGTTGATGAGGCTGTGTCGCGCGCTATCCTGCGATCGCTGGAACCAGCCGCGCTCGAGATCAGTCTTGCGGTCGCCAGCGACCTTGAAGCGGAACGCAAATCTCTCGATCGTCAATGGCAGCAGCGTCTTGAGCGCGCCCAATTCGAGGTTGATCGCGCCCGGCGGAGTTATGCCAGCGTCGAGCCAGAGAACCGACTGGTTGCGCGTAGTCTCGAGAAGAGTTGGGAAGAGGCGCTGGCGAGCCAAGCGCGCCTCATGGTTGATTATGACCGCTTCCAGCGCGAACGTCTGCAAGCACCGAGCCGCACTGAACTGGAGGCGATCCGTACCCTTACCCAAGATCTCCCCGCGCTTTGGCAGGCGGCAACAACCACACAAAGAGAACGACAGGAAATTGTACGGCTGCTGCTCGAAAGGGTTATCATCAAGATGGTTGATGACACCGAGCATGTGGAGGTCACGTGTCATTGGCATGGCGGCAATCAAACGATGCACAAGGTGATCCGTCCTGTCGCGCGGATCACCGCGCTCAGCAGCTATCCGGCACTGATTGCGCGCATGAAGGAACTCTACGAAGCTGGCCACAGTAGCCGCTGCATTGCCAATATTCTCAACGAAGAAGGCTTTGTCCCCCCCAAGCGTCGTAACACCTATACCCCCGAAATGGTCCGCCACCGCCTGGTTGCGGCGGGCATCGCCAAACCACAGCGCAAAAAACCCAGCGCCTCAGCGATGATTGTGCGCGAACCCGACGAGTGGACAATCCGAGAATTAGCCGAAGCCATCGGCATGCCTCAAGCGACCCTGTATTATTGGGTCGCCAACGGCCGCCTAAGCAGCCGCCTGGTTAAACATGACCGCAAACCGGTGAAGCTGGTGACTGCTGACGCGACAATGATCGAGGATCTTAAAGCGATCCGCGCGAGCCCGCCCCACCTGAGGCGCCTGCCGCCCCGGCAAAGCGCAGAACAACTTAAACTTATCACTTGAGAGTCGAAATGTCTGGTCGATATCAATATCGCTTAATTCCTTGTATTTTTGGACAGTATCTTCCGGCGTTATCTCAGGAACATTGGTCAGCAGGACAAGCTTTCCATCAAAAAGGGCCGCACGTGCGATGGCCTCTTCATCAACGGTCCAGCTAAAACGGTCCGCCGTCAGGTCTGCCTTGATGAAGCGGGTGAGTTCGGCATCGGCAATGGCGCGGACAAACCGGCTGTAAGCCCCCCGGTCTGATGCGCGCCGCCCCTTGGCTGTCTTCCCGGCGTCCTGAGAGTCGAGCTTACCAACCATCTTTTGGGCCATGGTTTCCAGCTCATCAATCCGCGCGCGACGGGTCTGACCCTGCTCCAGCGCGCGGGTTGCATCATGTGCGACAATCAGGCGGTGCCCCTCAAAGCTGGCTTCTTGCAGTCCGTCGTCATCACCAAAGTCAAAACCCTGAAATGTTTCTACCAGATCGCTATAGCGCCGCGCAGGCACGGCCAGGATGAATTCCAGCTTTCGCTCGTCCTTATTGGCCATCTCTGTCAGGTGATGGATATTGTCGAGACTGAGCAGGCCTCGATCAGCCACCAGAATAATACGCTGGATAGGAAATCGCTGCATGACCGTTTGCAGCATGCCCTGCAGGGTTTTGGTTTCAGAGACATTGCCAGGATGCACAGTGTGCATGAGCGGCAGGCCATCAGCGGTCTGCACCACGCCCAGCACGAATTGACGCGCGATGCCGCCAGTTTCCTTGTTCATGCCAAACGCACGAACATCATCCTCAAGCCGGGCTTCGCCATGAATGCGCACAGTGGTCAGGTCGTAGAAGACCATTGTAAGTTCATGATCCACAAGTGGTCGGATCTGGCGCGCCAACGCGTCTTCAACCTCTTCCGCGTTGTCCATCAAGGCGTCCATGGCGCGGAGCAAATGCTGATGGGTGACGGTCTCGGGCATGGCAGGCATGGCAACAGTTTCCAGCCAGCGCAGGCAGCCCAATTTACTGCTGGCGTCACAAAGCCTGTTGAAAACCATCGCACGCACGAGGGCTTCAACATCAATACTGCGCTTTCCAGAGCGCAGGGTACGGTTCAGAGCGCGGTCGAAACCAAGCTCCTTCCACAATTCATGAAGCGCGAAGACATTCCCATAGGCCAAGGCTGCATCGAAGGTCACGCTGAGCTTTGGTGGCTCTTCTCGACCCGCCGCACGACTTAGGCCCCGGATGAGCGCGTCAAGTGCGCCGTCTTTCAATGTGTCCGCGCGGCCGAGTTTGGCAATGATGCGCGTGCGCGGCTTACCAGCCGCGTTGCGATAGGCTTCGACGATTTGCAGGTAGCGACGTCCGCCGCTTTCAGTCACACGCAGATACATGTGATGTAGAGTAATATTCTTATCATTGTTCGTAAACAATTATTATTACAGAAAATGTACTACACAAGAACCGAGAGCTCTGACATCTAACCTGTTGAAATCTTAGTGGTCAGATGGGTTCCAACAGCCGATTTCTACCCTCAAGTGTCGAACTTGGGGTTGATGTCCTGATCGGCTCAGGAGGACATGCCCCCTGCCCCGATCAGGACGGGCGCTGCCCGCGCAGGGCCGCGTTCGCGGGAAAGGCGTTGGGCTTCCTCGTTTAATGTGGCCGGCTGCGCCGCGTGTCCGGACGCAGCCACCGCTGTCGTCCAAATCTTCTTCTTGCAATAGAACAGCGGCCCCCGGAGGGTCCGCTTTTTGAGCGATTAGTGGTTCAACCCGTTGATTTCTTTCCAAGCGAGGTCGCCAGATCAAGAATTGCTTTTCGCTGCGCTTCGGGGATTGCTCGAAAAATGCGCACCAAGGCCAACACCTCTCTGCCCCCCGCTCCAGCAATATTGTGCGACGGCTCTGTTTGCTCTTCAATACCATCAAAGAAAAACGTTATTGGGACTTTCAATGCGCGCGCAAACTCCCACAGCCGCGATGATGAAACACGGTTAGCACCTGTCTCGTATTTCTGTATTTGCTGGTACTTGACACTAACCTCGTCCGAGAGCTGGCTTTGCGTCATTCCTGCAGCCAAGCGCCGCTCACGAAGCCGCTTCCCAACATGAATATCAATCGGATGCGCCATCAATTCTCCTATCACAAAAGGTCTGTATGTTTGAAATCTTTACCCTTGTATAGTAGCGGCGTGTGATAGGCTTTGGCACAAGCATAGGACAAAGCATCACCGAAATTCAGCTTCGCATTGTGCCCCACCATATGACCATATTGCGCGAGAGCGCGGATCGCCGCGTCAGCGATGCTGCCTGTTATGTGAACCTCATATGACCCGAGCACTTCCAGCAGCTCGCTTACGAGCTGGCTGGCTGTCTCGAAATCTTGCGCTGTCGCGTGCGTGTCGCCGCGTTGCTCTTTGTAGGTTCGGGCGAGAGCCATCGACGCTTCCAGTCTGGTGATGCCGGAATGCCGAAGCTTCCCGCGCGCGCCTTCCATGGCCTTGAGCAAGACAGGGCTTTCAGGCTCATTCTTGAGGACGGCGACGATCACGCTTGCATCAAGAAACATGGTCAGACGCCCCACTGTTCGTCCATCAGGTCTTTATCGTCACGGCCATCAGGCCGCAGACCAGTGAGCGCGGCTTTCTGCTGGACCTTGGCGACCCGAGATGCCAGACTTTCCTTCGCGTTCACGGCTTCAAGCTGCAAGAGCAGTGCCTTCCGAACGGTCTCGGTTTTGTCTTTGGAGCCAGTTGCTGCCATCACCTTGTCAACCAAGGTATCGACTTCAGGGTTGCGAATGAAGAGCGGCATGTTCGTATATCCTCAGGCGTATATATAGGATATCGAAAAAGTATATACTCCACAAGCGTGCCGCGTGTCGCGTCCCCTTCTGGCTGTGGCCAAGCACTCAATCACGCTCTACTGCCAAGTACGCCGAGAGGCAGCTATGCAAGACCCTTCCAGTCGTTCGCTGCATTTGCGCAAAATGTGCTCGCACACGCAGCATCAGCGACGTGGAGGGCGGGGAGCCGCCTGTGACGTTGCGGCATAGCACCTGCAGAAATCGGCGATACCAGTCATTCGATACCTCCACTCACGCAACAGCGAATGGCAGATAAGTGGAGTGTGCAAAGTCGCGCGTTATGGGTGAAGTGCCTGACATGCCCGAACCTTGGCGAACAGCCACGCCGGTTTGAAGTGCCCGGCCCTTAAGCGACCGGAGGACTGATCGCATGGGTTTCACCGAAGCGGGCATTGGGGATGATACAGCGTAACTCCTCGGGCGGCTTCTTTGCAGGTATTTGGGAATTACTTTCTTTCGCCACACTCACCCTCACATAGCTGAAAGAGCGCCTTGAGGCAGAGAAGCAAAAAGACCGATCCGCAATCTAACAGTTGCAAACTTTAGCCTGAAAACCATCATCCATGGAGACGTTCAAACCTGCGCGACGTCCGATCGACGGATGCGTAACAAAACAGGTGAAGTCCTCGTATCAGTAAGGGTCGGAAGCTTAGATCGCCACGGGAGACGCGTGATGGATTTTGTGTTTGGATATGTCGCGGGGTTGCTGACGCTGATCAACCCCTGCGTTTTGCCGGTGCTACCCATTGTGCTGGCCTCGGCGTTGCAAGGCGACAGGCGCGGGCCGCTTTACCTGTGCGCAGGCATGTCGCTAAGCTTCGTGGCAATCGGTGTGGGGCTGGCGCAGATTGGCCCGGCTTTGGGGGTGTTCCCCGAGACAATCGAGCGCGTGGCCGCATTTGCCATGATGGGCTTCGGACTTGTCTTGTTGTTGCCCGCATTGAACACGCGCTTTGTAACGGCAACCGCAGGGCTGGCCAATAGCGCTGACGCCCGCATTGACAGGCTGGATCAATCCAGCCCCGCTGGCATGTTTGGCGGCGGTGCCTTGTTGGGCGCAGTCTGGTCGCCCTGCATCGGCCCTACCTTGGGCGGTGCAATCGCTTTGGCCGCGCGCGGCGAGCATCTGGCGCAAGCCACGGGCGTTATGATCGCCTTTGCCTTGGGCGTATCCAGCGTGTTGCTGGCGCTGGCATACGGTGCGCAAAGCAGCATCGCCAAACGGCGCGCGGCCATGATGGCATTGGCGGCACGTTCCAAGCCGATCATGGGCGGGGCATTCTTGCTGATTGGCGTATCGATCTGGTTTCGGTGGCATATAGCGCTGGAAGAATGGGCGCTTGATCACCTGCCGCACTGGTTTTCCGACCTTTCCATCATGTTTTAACTTCAAGGAGCAAAGATGCTGACACGACGTCATCTATTGGCCACGGGGCTTGCCCTGGCCTTATTCCCCACCACCCTCGCCGCCGGGATTCAGGCCTACACCCCCGGACTGGCCGAGCAGGCCATGCGCGAGGGCAAGCGGATCGTGCTGATCTTTGGCGCGGACTGGTGCTCAACCTGCCGCCGTCAGGAACGCATTATCAATGATCTTCGCGCCTCCTCGCCGCGCTATGATGCCGAGCTGACGATCATTCGCGTCGATTGGGATGCCTATGGCACGGGCGAATTGTCGCGCGCACTGGCCATTCCGCGCCGCTCGACCCTGATTGCGCTGAACGGCGACAGGGAGTTGTCGCGGATCATTGCAGGGACGCGCGAAGCCGAGATCCGGCAACTGTTTGATCGCGCACTTGCGGGATAGGCTTTGGCAAAACACGTGGCCCTGCATCCGCGTCATTTCGCGGATGCAGGGCCTTATTGTATCTCAGGACTTGAACGCGCGCGACCAGATCAGCGTTTTGCCTTGCCAGCGTCCAGGCCAAACAGGTGATCCAGCGATAGCCGACCCGGTCCCTGAGCAACCGTGACCAAAAGGGCGGTCGCCCAAAGCCCATGCGTGACCCATGCGTCCGGAAAGACAAAGATCTGGATGACCGCAGTCATGATCAGCAACCCCAGCGCCGAAAACCGTGCAAACACCCCCAGTATCAACAGGATCGGCAAGACATGTTCTGCGACCGTGGCCAGCACTGCGGCTGGCGCATGCGGGATCAGGGGCAGCGCATAGACATGTTCGAACAGGAAATAGGTCGAGTCCTTGATCGAAAAGCCATCGACCTTGGTGCGTGCGGATTGCCAGAATACCACTGCAGGAAAGACCCGCGCGGCAAAAGCGAGCAGATCCTGCGGAACGTGGCCCCCCAGTGCGTTTATCTGGCGGATCAGATCACGGCTGCGGACGGCTAGGCTCTGATCTGATGTTGTCTCGGTGGTATGGGTCATCTGGGCGCTCCTGTGTCTATGATCAGGCCATGACGCAGCAACAGTGTCAGGGCGGGGGTTGGGTCAGCTTTTTTGGCGGCAAGGCCGAGTGTTTCGCCGTTGTAGAGTGCCGAGAGCACTGCAAATGTATCCGGCTCAACACGCTCTACGATCACGGTGAAATCCGGCTGCCGTGCGATCAGCGCATGATCGGGGCCGGGCGAAAGCGGCGCGCCAGTGGCACCCGTCTGATGGGCTTGCCAGATTTGCACGGCCGACAAAGACGAGGTGAACAATACGACAGATGGGTGCAATGCCAGCCGCAGCGATTCAAGATCTGCGCCGGCAAGCGCATCCGGGGCGACGGGATCGGCATCAGCGGCGTGACACGCGTAGCCACGGGCGTATTCCAGCCGCGCGACATCGCCTAGAAAGGGCAGATGCGCGACTGGCGGGAAGCCATCCAGAAAACCGGCAAAGTTATTTCCCCAGCGCAGCATGACAGGGTCTGACGGCGGTGCGGCAGCAATAAAAACCCGCGCCATCGCAGTAAAGAATTCGACGCCGACAAGCTGTTCGATCACCGGAAAACGTGCGGCAAGGGCACGGGTCAGGCTGTGCTGGACATTGTTGCGATAGACTTTGAAGCGCTGCGTGACCTCGCTTGGCTCTGGCGCGGTGATCCCGGCAGGCGCCCCTGCCCCCCAGAGCGCTGCGTTGAAGGCAGCCTCTGTCTCAGCATGGGACAGATCATGCCGCATGGGACTGCCCTTTCTGAAGCCCTGCCAGAATGGCTTTCGCGCGGGCTGCCTCGGATAGCAGCACCGGGTAATCCGGCACGGCGGTATCCCATTCGATCAGTGTCGGCAGTGGGCCGGTCTGTTCCAGAACATACGCATAGAGCGCCCAGACAGGGTCTGCGACCGGCGCGCCATGACTGTCGATCAGAAGCGGGCCCGAGGGCAGTTCTTCGGTATCATGCCCAGCCAGATGAATTTCGCCCACAGCCGCCCGCGGGAAAGCCGCCAGATAGGCGCGCGCGTCAAAGCGGTGATTGGTGGCCGACACAAAGACATTGTTGATGTCCAGAAGCAGCCCGCAGCCGGTGCGGCGGGTAATTTCGGTCAGAAACTCCGTCTCGGCCCATGTGGACTGGTCGAATGTGACATAGGTGGCCGGATTTTCCAGCAGCATCCGGCAGCCAAGCCTGTCCTGCACCTGATCGATATGGGTGCAGATCGTGACCAGTGTTTCCTGCGTATAGGGCAAGGGCAGCAGGTCATTCAACCATGCGGCGCCGTGGCTGGACCATGCCAGATGCTCGGAAAAACTCGCAGGCTGATAACGGTCTATAAGCTGCCGCAGCCGGTCAAGATGGTCGTGGTTCAGCCCGCCCGCGCCACCAATGGACAGCCCGACGCCGTGAATCGATAGCGCGTGATCTGTGCGCAGGGCGGTCAGCATTGCATGCGGTGCGCCGCCATCGCCCATGTAGTTCTCGGCATGCACTTCGAAGAAGCCCACTGCGCCCGGCTGGGCCAGGATGGCGTGAAAATGCTCCGGCTTGAAGCCAAGCCCGGTTGTCTGCGGAAGCTGGGTCATGCGGCGCTCCTTGAAAGTGACTGGGATGGAAGGTGATTGGGATGCGAGATCAGGCCCCGCACCCCGAATACCGGTCACGCAGGCGGCAGGTCACGGGCCAGTTCTTCCAGCGACCCCATACGGGCTGTTCCATCGGCCATTGCTGGCAGTTCGATATCGGCGCAGGTGCCTGCTGCAACCAAAGTCCAGGCGTTGCCCTGATAATCCACGGTCGATGTGCCCGAGCAGGTGGTGCCGGGGCCAGCGGCGCAGTCATTCGCACCAGCAAGCGAAATGCCAAAGCATTTTTCCATGGTGGCGGATTGTGCATGCGCATGACCGCCTGCAAGCGTCAGAGCGGTGGCCAATGATGCTGCAAGCGAAAGCGTGTTGGTTTTGGTTGTCATGAAATCAAACTCCTGTTGAAGGGTGCGTCAGCGCAGTCCCACAAGCCGTTACGCGGGAGGATGTCGCAACGTTACGCCGATCACGCGGTCGTTACTCAGCCGGCTGAGAATTAGCGTTTCTTAAAAAGCAAAGGGCAAGCTATGTAACAATCGTGAAGCGCGAACCGAAACGAGGACTTAATAGCTTGGCAGATACCGATGCCCTGGAGGACCTCATGCGCGCGGCAAATCGCGGCGATTCAGCCGCATATCACCGCCTGTTTACGGCGATCACGCCTGTTTTGCGCAAGGTCGTGCGCGCCCGCGGGGCGGCGCTGGGGCACGCGGGGTGCGAGGACGTGTTGCAAGATGTGCTGCTGGCGATCCACAGCAAGCGCCACACATGGCGCGAGGACGCGCCCTTGCGACCGTGGCTTTATGCCATTGCGCGACACAAGGTAGTAGATGCGTTTCGGGCACGCGGCAGACATGTTGCAGTATCTATTGATGATTTTGCCGAAGGGCTTCCGGCGACTGCGGGGCCTGATCCGATGGAAGGGCGCGACATGGACAAGGTGCTTGGACAGTTGGAACCGCGCGCGGCTGAGATTGTGCGCGCTTTCGGCCTGAATGGAGAGACGACCGCAGAGACGGCAGCGCGGCTGGACATGTCCGAGGGCGCTGTCCGCGTGGCCTTGCACCGGGCGCTGAAATCAATTGCCCGCCTGCGCGAAAGGATGATCGAATGAAAACCGAAGATCTTATCATGGCGCTATCAGCGGACACTTTGCCACGGAAATCCGTGGTACAGCAACTTGGGCGAGCAATGCCGGTCGCCATCCTGATATCTATCGCTGCGTTTTTTGCTTTCTGGGGGCCAAGGCCCGATATCTGGGCCGCGCTTGGGTCAGCGGCAGTGCTGAAAACCGTCCTGCCACTGTGCCTTGTTGTCTTGGCCGCAGCCCTAGCGCAGTCGCTGACGCATCCGGGCGCACGGCATGATATCCGCAGCGCAGCGCTTGGCCTGTCTGTTGTCTTGGTGCTTGGTGTCTTTGGGGCGGCGTTGCTGAACGCGGGTGGTGCAGGTCTGATCGCGGCACTGTCCACGCCCAGCCTGCTGACCTGCCTGCTTTCGATTCCGGTTCTTGGCTTGCCCGTTCTGGCCGCGGCATTCTGGGCGCTGTCATCGGGGGCCGCGTTGCGACCCCGGCTGACGGGTGCCGTAGCGGGGTTGATTGCAGGTGGTTTGGCGGCATCCGTCTATTCGCTCTATTGCGACAAGGACATGATCCTTTTTGTCGTGCCTGCCTATTTTGCCGCAATCGCATCCATCTCGGTCATTGGCGCTCTTCTTGGCCCGCGCCTGCTGAAATGGTAGCGACGACACCAAACTCCGCACAAAAGCCGTGGAGGACAGGGCGACTGATGCCTGAACCTCGCGCGTCAGCATCCTCTGAACACTGTAGCCCTCTTGGTGGAGATTAGCTTCTACCGGCATTCATTGCCGCATTCACGTCATCAACAGTTCGAAAACCAGCGCGACAATGACTGCGGAAATACGCTGCGCTGGAAATGAATGATCGCTTTGGCGAACGCTCGGCAGCAGACCTATCGGAGGCAATAGGCCGACCTTGTCGATCCGACCGTCACCATCGCAAGGGGCGGACTGCAGACTGTGATCTTGCAGCATTGCGCCCGCGGCATGTGATCAAGAAGGCAGCAGCCATCGCCTTTCGGCGTCAAATACTGCTGTAAAGTCGGCCATTCATGAAAACTATGTTTGCTATTCCCATTAAATATTTGCAGAATGCTCTGGCTGCTGTAAAAGATTTCGATCATAACAAGAGCCAACATGGGAGATGCTCGATGAATTTTTCCAATATTTCCAGAGCCTTGACTGCGGGCGCGCTGAGCGCGTTGATGTCGACATCTGCGCTTGCAGATGTTGTTACATTGCGCTTCGCAGGTGTTTTTCCGATTGATCACCAAGGCACAAAAATGATGCAGCAGATTGCAGATGAGGTTGCTGCTGCAGATGTCGGCCTCAACATTGACCTTTACCCTGCAAACCAGCTGGGTTCCGGCGAAGCCCTTTTCGAGATGGTGGCACGCGGCAATCTCGATCTTGCGTCAGCATTCATCTATGCTGACACGGACCCGCGTCTCGAATTTCTTTCCATGCCATACCTTGTGGGCGGCTGGGATGACATGGACAATATCATGCGCAGCATGGAGTCCGAGTATAACAAGATCCTTCAGGAAATTACGGACGAGTATCGCGTGCATGTCTTTGCACAGAACCCCGAAGGTTTTGTCGGTGTCGTCGCAACGCAAGAACCGGCGAACTGGAACACACTTGACGACAAAGGCATGAACATCCGGGTCTGGTCCTCGACGCTTGTCAGGTCCATGATGCAAAACAAGGGGTATAACACCACGACAATGGCGTGGGGCGACATCTTCCCTGCGATCCAATCTGGTATCGTTGACGGCGCGATCTGTTGCACCAAAACAGCGACCTACAACATCTTTGCCCAGTCCGACGTGGGCACGCATTTTGTAGAATATAACTCGATCTCCGAACTCACCAGCTATTATGCGTCACAGCGCACCCTCGACCGGCTGACCCCTGAGCAGGTTGAAGTTCTGCAAGCGGCCATGACCAAAGCGTCCGATGAGTTCTTCGAGTTCAACCGCACTAGCGACGAGGAGTACGCGCAAAGATTGCGGGACAGAGGGTACACGATCCTGAGCCTGAGCGAAGAAGAAATGGCCGTTATGATAAACATGGTCCGCGAAGAAATCTGGCCTTCGATGGGAGACAGCATCGGTCACGACATCGTTGATCGACTCAAAAGCTCGCTGGAGTGAGTCATCAAGAAAGAAAGCGCCGGCAGGAATGCCGGCGCTTTCTTCTTGCAGGAATAAGCAGACCAACAGCAGAGGGCGAACGGCTTGTCACATCCACATCCTGAATTGCCGATTGGGCCTGATGGCGCGGTTGTCAACCATCCAATAAAAATCACAGATGAGCTGCCCAAGTTCATAGGCGCGCCCCTGAACTGGATATCGATCGCGATGATGGGTATCGTGATTTTCTCCGGCTTTTTGATGGCCTGCACCTTTGGTGCCGTCGTCGTCATCAGATACGGTTTCGGTGGCGATCTTTTCGCTTATGAGGAATGGCTGCTTGCCATCGGCATCGTCGGTTTTTTTGCCGGTGCTGTTGTGGCTTCCGAACGCCAGGCGCATATCAGGGCCGATGTACTTGGCAGCGCCATTACGAATTCAACAGCGATCTGGTGGCGCAACTTCGTCGTCCTGGTGATTGAATTGTTCGTGACGTTGTTCATTGTCTATGCCTGCTATATCTCTATTGCTGACGACTTTTCTTTCCCCAGACTACGTGCCACGCCCGTTCTGGGTATTCCATTCGTATCGTGGCGCATCGCGATCATGATCGGTTTCACCCTGATGGCCGTGTTCACAGCCGCTTATCTTTACGTCCATATCCGGAAGGGGCTGGGCTTGCCACTCAAGTCCGATAGCGCGAAAGAGTCAAAGAAATGATCGTCACCGTAAGTCTCTTGATTGTAGTTGGTATGCTGCTGCTAGGCGTCAGCGTCTATGTAGCATTCGGGTCTGTATTGCTGTTTATCGCGCTTGTCGGGGATCAAGGTGTCGCAGGATTCCTGCCTAGAGGATCAGAGGGCCTTCGTTCGCTGGTCCTGCTCGCGGTACCATTGTTCATGATAGCCGGCGCCATCATGGAGAGAGGCAAGATCGCGGCCCCTCTTGTTTCTCTGGCCGAAATGTTCATTGGCCATATTAAAGGCGGCCTCAGCGCCGCGGCCGTTCTGGCCAGCGGTGTATTTGGGTCGATTTCGGGCAGTGCGAACGCGACACTGACCTGCATTGGCGGCATCATGATGCCGCACCTCAGACGCGCAAATTACCCGGAAGGAACATCTGCCGCGCTGATCGTGTCGGCAGCTCCTCTGGGCCTGCTTATCCCGCCAAGCGCATCACATATCCTGTATGGGTGGGTTGCGCAGCAAAACGTCTTGAGATGCTTTTTGTCAACGGTCATTCCAGCTCTTATCCTGATCACGCTTCTGATTGCGACGAACCAGTTCTTGCTGAGGAAAGTAACGGACCTCAAGCTCACAGATCGTCCAACCCCGTTCATACCAACATTCATCGGTCAAGGCCGTCTTGCCGGTCCTGCACTGATGATGCCCGTGATTATTCTGGGTGGTATCTATGGCGGGATCATGACCCCGACAGAAGCGGCTGGTATCGCAGTGATCTATGCCATTCCGATTGCGATCTACTATTACAAAGGGCTTACATGGAAAACGCTTGCCGAGACCGTCGGTCGTTCGGGCATCACAATCGGTGTCGTATTGTGTATGGTCTTCATGGTTCTGATTGTCTCTGACAACCTGATCGCTCAGGGCGCACCGAGAATGGCCCAGCAGATGGTCTACACGATTTCAGAAAATCCGATTGTGATCCTGTTGATGATCAATGTCGTGATGATCTTGATCGGGATGCTGATGGACGACATTTCGGGAATGCTTCTGGCAACTCCGATCCTGCTGCCCATCGCACAGAGCACAGGCATGGATCCTATTCACTTTGCCGCAGTGATTGGTGTGAACCTTGGCATGGCGAATATCACCCCACCGACAGCCCCCTTGCTTTATCTGGGCGCGCAGGTTTGTGATGTTTCAGTTTCGCGGATGCTGTGGCCAACCGTCATCTTCATCGTGTTCGCTTGGCTGCCGACACTCATGCTGACGACGTTCATTCCGGAACTGGCACTTTGGCTGCCCGATCTTCTCCTCAGCGGCACGTAAGCTGGCAGGTTCACAAAAAGGCACCCTATCATCGGGTGCCTTTTTCTTATCCGAAGTTTGATCAGTGTTGATCAAGTGTATATTCCCCATCCGGGAAGCTCGGACAGCGCGCTGCCTTGTGCCTTACTGGACAAACATCCATGAATGCAGGCCGATAAATGCCGCGGTGACCGCGACCAAAGATGCGATCCCGAAAGCGTCTTTAGCGAGTTTCGTCATTGTAGTTTCCTTGTTGCCAGAGACCAATTTTTCAGCCACCTACAGCAGAAATCCGGACCGGAGTAGAACTATTTTCACATAGTTGATATGCAACTTGTGCACGGGTGCATAGCGAACCATTTGTTTCCGCGCCGCCAGAATGCGGACTCGTCGTCGGCCGTGTCAAACAATCTCGGCCACGATCTTTGCCGTCCAGAGTGCAGCATTGAGGTCGGCGGGAAACTGGTCCGACGCGCTGCGTTGACGCGCCATCTGGCTAGGCGGATATGGTTCAAATGTAGTCTCTACAAGACATCGGAGTCGACTCGATCATTGAGCGCAGCATTTCCAGCATGCCCATCTCCGCGCGATTGAAATGCGCTCGGGGGTTCCAGACGAGATGGATGTCGATTGCGGGTGGGTCCTCGTATGGCGGCAATCGCCAGAGCAGACCGTTTTTCTCGTCTGCGCGGGCGATATGCAGCGGCAGGCTGCCAACCCCCAGGCCACAGAAAATCAGCCGACGCACTTCTTCAAGACTGCTCGAGGTCGCAACCCGCTGCCCGTCGATATGTGCTGAAGCCCGCATCATGGCCACTGGCCGAAGGGCATCAGTCAGCCGATCCGTCTGAAAGGACACGAATGTCTCACCCCGTAGATCGCTAAGATCCAAACCGGTCTTGCCGAAAAGTTTGTGGCGAGGTCCGCAATAGAGGCCAAAATACTCGCGAAACATTGTTGCATACTGCAATTGCGGCAACCTTTTATGAACAAGGCAGATCCCAAGACTTGCACGTTTTTGCAAAACGGCCGTAGCCACATTAAGGCTCGTACTGACATCCATGGTGAAGGTGGCGCGTGGATGGCGCTGATGAAACTCGGTCAGGACTTCATCCAGATGTGGCGAGACAACATGGCTTGCCAACGCCATGGTGACGTGGCCCACAACCTCTTCGCCCTTGCGCCGCAAAAGCACTGGCAGGCGCGAAACGGTTCCGAAAATCTCGACCGCCCCCTGATAGAGCATATCCCCTTCTGGTGTGACCTCGAACCGACCGGGCTTGCGCACGATCAGTTTGCGCTCCAGCCGCTCTTCCAGGCGTCTCAGGGCGTTGGAGACAGTTGGCTGCTTGAGGCTCAGACGCTCTGCGGCGGCAGTGATCCCACGCTCCTCGACGATGACCAGATAGGTTCGCAGCAAATTCCAATCGAGATCGAAGGGCAGGCGTGAGGTGCGATCAGGGCGTGGATCAGACATTCATGAAACCTATGTTGAGAATTCTCATTATATATTTGCAGCATAGTTCGCTTCCTGCAATCCTGCAGATCAGACATCCACCACAATTGAACCGAAACGAAAGGGGAAACGTTGAAAACCTAGCAGGCGGGCCTGTCATTCTTGCCCTTGGCAACCTTGCCTTGGTCGCCACTGCATTCGCTGCTGCGCACCATCAGTCAACCGGATATGTTGCGAGTGGTGAGATCTGGTTCAAAGATACGCTGATCAATGCGCCGCTGCCGCATCAACTGCGACACCCAATTCCCATATGGCTTTCCGGCGGTCAGAAACAACGCATCGCTTGTGCGATGGCGACACAGACCAAAGAAGCCATGCACACACATCTGGCAGGTTCCAAGTGGAAAACAAGCCTTCTCATCTGTTCTACCAATCCAGAAATTCGCGCCCATTCCTTGACCGCGGAGAGGGCATCTACTTGTTCGATGAAAGCGGCAAGCGCTACATTGATGGCTCTTCCGGGGCGATGGTGTCGAATATCGGCCATTCCAATCCGCGTGTTCTGGCCAAGATGAAGGCCCAGATGGACAAGGCCACATTCGGCTACCGCCTGCATTTTCGCACCCATCCATCCGAAGAATTGGCCGCCAAGACCGTGGCGATGACACCCGAAGGTCTTGACCGGGTGTTTTTCGTGTCGGGGGGGTCCGAGGCGGTGGAAAGCGCGATAAAGCTTGCGCGGCAATATGCACTGACACAGGGGCGGAGGTCGCGCTACAAGGTCATTTCTCGCTTTCCGTCCTATCATGGCTGTACTTTGGGCGCGCTGGATCTGACCGGTTATGCCCCGTTGCGCGAACCTTTTGCCCCGATGATGGCTGGGATGCCCAAGATTGCCGCGCCGGCGACATATCTGGATCGGGACAACCTAACCGAAGAAGAGCGCGGGCTGAAATATGCCGAGCTCTTGCGCGACAAGATCGAGGAGTTGGGGCCGGATACCGTTTTGGCCTTCCTGATGGAGCCCATCGGTGGCGCTTCGACCGGGGCGCTGGTCGCGCCAGACAGCTACTATGTCCGCGTGCGCGAAATCTGCAACGAATACGATGTGCTGTTGATCTATGACGAGGTCATGACCGGCGCGGGCCGCACTGGCAAGTTCCTTGCTGCGGAACATTGGGGCATCACCCCCGATATTGTGGCCATGTCCAAGGGCTTTGGCGCGGGATATGCACCTTTGGGCGCCATCGTCGCCGGCGCGCGTCTGGTAGAGCCGGTTTTGGATGCGGGCGGGTTCCTGCATGGATTTACTTACGCCGGAAACCCTCTGGCCTGCTCCGCAGGACTGGCCGTGCTGGAAGAAATGGAAGATCTGGGCCTGATTGAGAATGCCGCACGTATGGGCGAGGTATTGATGGCCGAATTACGCGCATTGATGGACCGATACCCTTTCATCGGGGATGTTCGGGGCAAGGGATTGCTTACCGCGTTCGAATTTGTCGCTGACCGCGCCACAATGAAACCGCTGGACCCCAAGTTGAATGCCCATGAACGCCTTGTCGAATTGGCTTATGCACGAGGCTTGGTCATCTATTCGCGCCGTACGCGGGGTGGGGCGGCGGGTGACCATTTCCTAGTCGCGCCTCCGCTGATTATCACCCAAGCGCAGATCGAAGAGATGATGGCGATCTTGCGTGATGCTCTGGATGCATTTGCGGATGAAGTTGGATTACCGAAAGAGACCGCGGCATGAACCTTTCCGACAAGAGATGCGCCATTCAGGATGCGATCGGTGCAATCAAGGATGGTGATACGCTCATGATTGGTGGGTTTGGAGTGCCGGGCACGCCGATGACACTTATCCATGCTTTGGTGAACCATGGTGCCCGCAACCTGACCCTGATCAAGAACGACGCGAACGAGCCCGGCATGGGCATTGATCATCTTTTGCAAAGCGGTCAGGTCACGCGCTTGATTACCACCCACCTTGGGTTGAACGGCAATGCGATTGCTTTGATGAATTCGGGCAAGCTTGCGGTGGACTTCAATGCGCAGGGTATTCTTGCCGAACGCATCCGGGCCGGTGGCGCCGGGATCGGGGCGATCCTCAGCGATATAGGGATCGGAACGGAACTGGCGGATGGTAAACAGATGGTGGAGTTGCAAGGCACGTCATATTTAGTAGAGTCCGCCTTGCGTGCCGATGTGGCCTTGATCCATGCTGATCGCGCTGATTGCTTTGGCAATCTAGCTTTTGTTGGGACGGCCCGAAACTTTAATCCCCTTATGGCAACGGCCGCCCGTCGTGTCATTGTAGAAGCTGAACGGGTTCTGCCACTTGGACAGCTTTGTGCGGATGAAGTGCATACGCCTGGTGTATTTGTCGA
Organism: Roseinatronobacter monicus; assembly: GCF_006716865.1. NCBI lineage: Bacteria > Pseudomonadati > Pseudomonadota > Alphaproteobacteria > Rhodobacterales > Paracoccaceae > Roseinatronobacter > Roseinatronobacter monicus. The sequence continues at coordinate 107,299 of NZ_VFPT01000006.1, forward strand.
CCAAGTCGTCGAGCTTGGCAAATTGTCTGAGGAGTATGCAGTTGTTCGACGTTAGGGATCGCATGGTGGCTCGAGCCGCACGGGAAATCACACCGGGCATGGTGGTCAATTTGGGAATTGGCCTGCCGACAAAGGTGATCAACCACCTGCCTGTGGATTTTCCAGTTTGCTTGCATACAGAGAACGGCCTGACGGGGATCGGCCCGACCTTGCCCCCAGAAAAAGCTGACCGGAACCTGATCGATGCCGGTGGTGCTTATATATCGACAATTCCGGGTTCAGCCTTTTTTGACAGCGCCACCAGTTTTGCCATTGTACGGGCCGGTCGGCTTGACCTCACTATGCTTGGCGCGTTTGAAGTAAGCGCTGCAGGCGATCTGGCCAATTGGAAAATACCCGGAAAATTCAGCCCCGGCGTTGGGGGCGGAATCGAACTTGCGCAGAAAGCGCGGCGCGTCGTTGTTCTCACCACCCATACGGACCGTGCTGGAAACGCAAAGCTGAAGCAGAACTGTTCTCTGCCGCTGACGGCCCGCGCCTGTGTGTCACGAATTTTTACCGACATGGCAATGATCGATGTCACGGCGATTGGTTTTGTCCTTGTTGAAATTGCGGACGGGGTCAGCGTCGCGGACGTGGCCGCAGCAACCGACGCGCCGCTGCATGTGCCCGATGCGGCCCTGCCCAGATTTTGAGGATTATCATGCGTGAAGACCTGAAAAACCGCCTGTGTGAAGCGGTCGATCAAAAATTTGAGCGGCAGGTCGCTTTTCTGTCCGAGTTGACTTCACACCCGTCAACCCGTGGGAACGAGCAATCGGCACAGGGGTTCATGGCTGATGAACTAGCAACGCGCAGATACGAGATTGACCGTTGGCAGATCGACATTGCCGAGATCCAGCATCTGCCGGGTTTTTCGCCAGTGCTCGGCCCTTATGACGATGCGGTGAATGTCGTCGGGATTCATCGATCCAGAACGCAGCGAGGCCGGTCGCTAATACTGAATGGTCACATTGACGTCGTTCCTGCGGGACCGCTGGATATGTGGGACAACCCGCCGTTTGAACCTCAGGTCGCAGATGGTTGGCTTTACGGGCGCGGTGGCGGGGATATGAAGGCGGGTCTCGCGTCGAACCTCTTTGCGCTTGATGCGCTTGCCGCTTGCGGGCTTGCTCCGGGGGGTGATGTCTATTTCCAATCCGTGGTCGAGGAAGAATGCACCGGCAACGGCGCGCTTGCCTGTCTGGCGCGCGGATATACCGCCGACGCCGCTCTAATCCCGGAGCCATTTTCCGAACACCTGGTCACCGCGCAACTCGGTGTCATCTGGTTTCAGGTTCACCTCAAGGGGTTACCGACCCATGTCGCCTATGCCAGGACCGGCGCAAACGCGATCGAGGCAGCCTTTCCCTTGATCCACGCTTTGCACGAAATGGAGCATCGCTGGAACGCATCCGAAAAGCGGCCCGCCGAATACCGGCATATGGACCATGCGCTGAACCTCAATATCGGCAAGATCGTGGGGGGGGACTGGACAAGTTCCGTCCCTGCCTGGTGTGTGTTCGATGTGCGCATGGCAATCTTTCCGGGCCAGTCGATTGACGCCGCCAAGGCTGAAATCGAACAGGTGATCTTGGATGCGGCGCGCGATAACGCGTTCCTGCGGAATTCGCTACCAGAGATTGTCTATCACGGATTTCACGCAGAAGGATACGCCTTGTCCCGCGACAGCTCTGCGAACGCGGCCTCGGCCATTGCGGTACTGGACAAGGCGCATCATAGCGTCAGCGGAGTGGTCTTGCAGCGCGAGGCCATCACGGCCACCACCGATGCGCGCTTCTTCGGGCTTTATGCGGACATGCCTGCATTGGTCTATGGCCCACGCGCCGAAGCGATTCACGGTTTCAACGAACGTGTCGATCTGGAAAGCATGCGGCGCATCACCAAGGCAACCGCACTTTTCATAGCCGATTGGTGCAACACCGAAGAGGTTTAAGTCATGCGCGATGCTGTCATTGTTTCAACTGCCCGCACACCGATTGGCAAAGCCTATCGCGGGGCGTTCAATAATCTGGAAGTTCCCGGTTTAGCGTCTCATGCGATAAAGGCGGCGCTGGCGCGTGCCGGATTAAGCGGCGGCGAGGTCGAGGAGGCGGTTTTCGGCTCGGCCTTGACCCAAGGGTCCGCTGGTATCAACGTGGCCCGGCATATCGTTCAGGCTGCGGGCTTGCCTGACAGTGTGGCTGGCGTGACAGTCGACCGCCAGTGTGCATCGGGCCTGAACGCGATTGCCATCGCATCGCATATGGTGCGCTGTGAAGGTATAGACGTAACGCTGGCAGGTGGTGTGGACAGCATTTCGCTGGTGCAGAACGCGCATTGGAACAGCTATCGCTACCATGATCCCTCGGTGCGCGACGAATATTACCTTGGCATGCTCGACACAGCAGAACTCGTCGCCGAACGCTATGGCGTCAGCCGTGCGGATCAGGATACTTACGCACTGCAAAGCCAGATGCGCACGGCCAAGGCGCAGGAAGCCGGGCTGTTCGCGGACGAAATCGTTCCGGTCGATGCGGTCAGGCTGGTGACGGACAAGGCTACTGGAGAGACCCGTGAGGAGGCGGTGCGGCTTGAACGGGACGAATGCAACCGCCCCGGCACAACCCTAAAGGCCCTGTCAGCCCTCAGCGCGGTGAAAGGCGAAGGCATGACCGTTACGGCAGGCAATGCCAGCCAGTTGTCCGACGGCGCCGCAGCCTTGGTCGTCATGGAAGCGGCAGAGGCACAGCGTCGCGGGCTCGCGCCGCTTGGGGCGTTGCGGGGCATTGCCGTGGCCGGGGTCGCGCCTGAGGAAATGGGCATTGGCCCGGTCGTTGCCATCCCGCGCCTCCTGAAGCGCGCGGGCCTGTCCATAGACGACATTGATCTTTGGGAAATCAACGAGGCATTTGCGGCCCAGCTTCTCTATTGCCGCGATAAATTGTCGATCCCTGATGCGCGCCTGAACGTCAATGGCGGCGCCATCTCTATTGGCCACCCTTATGGCATGTCTGGTGCGCGCATGGCCGGGCATGTCCTCATGGAAGGACGTCGCCAGGGAGCGAAATGGGGCGTCATTTCCATGTGCGTTGGTGGCGGCCAAGGTGCGGCCGGATTGTTCGAAGTGTTCTGAAGCTATATCCGTGCAACAATGCCGGTGATCTGGGAGAAGCGTCAGGCATCTTCTCCCCTTCGGATTCCAGGCATGAAGCCGGTATGCGTGGGTGCGGACTGTCCGGGAATGTGGATCTGCCAGTCAATCCCGGTCGAGGTGAGGCGCGCGTGAAACTGGGCAACCGTGTTTTCGCCATCTGGGTCATCGGGGGCGGCGCGAAAGATGGGCAGGCCCGCGCCACCCGTGTCGTTCAGGATCGACAAAGGACCTGCGCCGCGCTGCAGCAGCTCACCCCCCCGACACAGACGGTCGCGCGACGAGTCGGTGATGCTCTGGCGCGACATGACTGGCCCGGCGCATTGCGCATGGTTACTGTGCAGCATCGGGTGCATGTTCTCGACCAGATGCACCTCGCCACCGCCAAAGCTGACCGACCAGATATCGCGTGCACCCATTTGGGCAATGGACAGATGGAACCCTCCGCTGGGCGGGGCGTCGCGCAACAGTTTGACCATTGCGTCACGATCGGCTGCCCCCAAAATCGCGCGCGCCAAGACCATCCGCGGGATTTCGGGCACGATCCCCAAGAGGCGAAGATTGTTGACCGCAATCACCAATCCCGCCGCCGTTACGGCGAAAGTGTGGCCCGGAATCGAGCCAGGATAGCAAAAGCTTGTGGCGATGGGCGCGCTATCGGGGCGCAGGTCCGAAATGAAGCAATGGCCCAAAAGCCCGGGCAATCCGTCCTCGTTATGCGCGATAACAGGTTCATCGCCGGGTAATTGCACAGTTGTGCAGCCATCGCCCAAACCCGCCAGCAGATCTCCCCGCGCGTTCCATGCAAAGACGGGATCAAAGGGCAGTTCCAACCCCTCGGCCAATGCTGCGATCTCGCTGTGGATTTCGGGAAACAGCGCGCGCGTGGCATCTGCCATCCGCCGTGCCGCAGGGGCCATATCAGGTGCCGTGACGCGGTGCCATAAGGACGACTGGCTGACGATCTGCGCAACGGCCTCACGCCCGGCACCCCCCAGCGTGTACCCGCGTTCGGCCGCATTACCGGCAACTTCTTGATGCCCCAGGCCCAAGGTAGTCGTCATAGGGTCACCTTGGAATGGCAACCGACCGTATGCCTGAAAGAATGAAAAACGTGCATTATGATATCCTGCCTCACGATGACGGGCACGCCGCCCCCGACCCGCCGCGCCACGCCCTCGATCCTGTCGGCGTCGCTGATCAGCTGCCAGTCACCCATTGACCCGCAATAGACCACGCCTGACATGCCAGAAGCGACCAGTGCCCCCTTGCGCACAAGTGCATCATGATCCGGGCTGTGATCGGATTTGCAGGGGGTCATCAGAGCGGGTAGGCAGCCATTCAGCATCTCTGTATTCATGCTGGTCTCGCTTCGATGCGCTTTCCCTCAGGGCAAATATACAGACTCAAACTTTGGATACAATATGCAATGCATTGGACTTCCGATCTCGCGCGGCACTGAATAAGAGAACAGCAGGAGTGAAAGACGATGAACATCCAGTCATATGACATCTCCAGGCAGGCATCGGCGGCAACGCTGATTTTCGACGCCATTCGTGAGGCAATCATCAAAGGGGACCTGACGCTGGGCGAGCCCTTGCGTCAGGAAGACATCGCACGCGCCTTCAATGTTAGCCGCATCCCGGTGCGTGAGGCATTATAGAAGCTCGAGCAGCACGGGCTGATCACCTCGCAACGCTACAAGGGGGCAGTGGTTGCGGGTCTGTCGCTGGAGGAGGCCAGTGAGATCTTCGAGTTCCGCGCCTTGCTGGAGCCAGAGGTCATACGCCGCGCCGTCCCGCAAATGTCGCCACAGGTTCTGGAAGAGGCGGCGCGCTGCTGCGAGGCGTTTGGTCGGGTAGATGACCCGATGCAATGGGGCGATCTGAACCGACGCTTCCATACGACGCTCTGGCCTGCCCTATCATCTGGAAGTGCTCAACAAGGCAATGGACCGGATCTACCCCTATCTGCGTGCGTAACTCTTGCTCAACGACGGGATGCAGCGCGCCAATCGCAAGCACCAGATGATCGTCGATGCCTGCAAATCCGGGCAAGCTGACATGGCCGCTGATCTGACCCGACAGCATATCCGCGGCGCACAAGAGTCGCTGTCGCGATACTGGCAGAAGTGACGCTGCACCGCATATGAATGGCCGCTTCGGTAAACACTGGGCGACAGACCGACCGGCAGCTATGGGCCGAACAGGTTGCTGCGCCTGCAAACAGCCTCGCCTCGCTGCGGGATGCATGAATATCGCTGATTGGGCTCATTTCGACATTGGCAAGCCCCGCAAGCGGGGCCAGGTTGCTGAGGCTGCGCCCCGAACCCTGACAGCCATTGCTTCCTGAACTAATGCGCCCTGCCCCGTCACTTCCAGAGCCGCGTCAGAACACTTGTCTCATGGTCGCCATGACTGACAGGTTTCGGCCCTGCGGGTCTGCATCCTTCTTGCAAGACCGTACCGCCAGAGGTTTATGCACGGCTTTTACGGGACAGTGGCCTGCCTCGTCGATCAGCCCATGGAAGATCATACAAAATAACTTTTGCAGCGACGGGCATGACGCGGATCACAAGGAAGGGCGAAGGGCGGTGACATAGGGAGGAGATATGTCACCGCCGAGTTTTGTCTGGCCTAAGGAGGAGAAGTGACCAGTCTGAAACTGGTTGCGCCTCTATTGGGAGTTTCTCAAGCCCGCAACCAGATTTGCCGCAGCGCAGCTTTGGTGGTTGTATTTTTAAAACGCCTGACTTGCGCCAGGCCTGTTGCGCGCTGCCCTTTTTTATTTGCCGCGCCTTGGGCGCGAAGACCTGCGGGGGATTTGGACAAGCCAAACGCCCCGCTTTGTTGCGCCGCGCAAGCGCGTCCGATCTGTGGGGACGCTGTCCCCCCCACGCAACCAGAAAATACTGCGCCGCCTACGGGGCCGTGTCCTCGACCTGGCGGTCTGCGGGCCGCACCACCCCCTTGTCGGCTGGATTTTCAAGTTGCGTGGCCCCCCCCCTGCGTTCGCCACGTGGCAGGGTTTCAGGAGAGGGGCCGCTACGCGGAACCTCACCAGAAACCCATGCCCGATTTTAAGGGCACCCCAGACCGAAGGCCCAGACCAAGGCGGGGATCGCTAGAAGGACACAAGACATGACAAAGTTTGATCTTTACGAGACCGTCACCACCGAAATCATCGCTTCTATTGAAGAGGGCACCCCCGCATGGCGCAAGCCGTGGACAGGTGAGGCAGGTGGCGCAGCTTTTCCTTTGCGCTCCAATGGCGAAGGCTATCGCGGAATCAATGTGTTGATGCTTTGGCTGGTCGCATCCAAGCGCGGATATCGTAGCGCCTATTGGTTCACATATCGCCAAGCGAAAGAGGCAGGCGCGCAGGTCAAGCGCGGCGCAAAGGGCGCAACCGTGGTCAAATATGGCACCGTTGCGCGCGAAGACGAGGCGACCGGCACAGAAAAGGCCATTCCCTACCTGAAATCTTACACGGTATTCAACGCCGAGCAAATCGAAGGTTTGCCCGCGTCATTCTATGGCATGGCAGCCGAGGAAGCGCGCGACCTTGGCACCAAGACGGACCCGGAGCTTGAGGCATTTTTTGCCGCAACCGGCGCAGAGATCCGCACCAGCGAAGACCCGCGCGCCTATTATGACCTGATCGAGGATTTTATCCATATGCCCCCTGTCAACACGTTCCACAGCGCCGCCGGATATTTTTCAACCCTTGCCCATGAAAGTTGTCATTGGACAGGCGCGTCAAATCGCCTTGACCGGTTCGAGAAATTCAACGACCGCAAGGCATATGCGTTTGAAGAACTGATCGCCGAGATCGGAAATTGCATGGTTTGCGCCCATCTTGGCCTGACCCCCGACTTTGGCCAATCAGGCGCTTATATCAAGGGCTGGTTGCGCTAATGGTGAGCTCATCATTAGCGCAATTATCGTGAGGACGGCATAATGCGGAGGAGAATTTCGTAGCCCGTTTGATTTCAATGTGTTGGGCTGGGGTGCGGTTGCCCTTGCTGCGCATTATTTGAGACAAGAGGCTCCCTTGGTTGACCCAAAAACCAAGGAGAACCAAATGTCATCATCGCAATCTGAGGAACTTTCCAAGCTTCGCGACACGCTGAGCCGTCAGCGCTATAGCCCTACTGTCATTCACAATTATTGCCTCTACGCGGGTCAATTCCTCGCTTATCTAGAAGAGCATGCGATTGACGTGCAGGACGTCACCCCGGACCTTGTCGCACGGTACCTGCGCCACGCAGTCCGGCAGTTCCAACTGGATCGCGGGCGCGCACCGGGGTCCAGCTGGGCATCAATCCCGCGGTCGGGCATTCACGCTTTGCTCCGCTCCGCTTTGTCAGAATGGCCGCCAGCGCCGCCTTCCATGACCGAAGCGGAGCGCTTCGCCCGCGATATCTGCGATCAGTATGAGCGATGGCTGCGGGCCGAACGCGGTCTCGCCGAGCCCTCGATCACGGCGCTGATGTGGGAGGCGCGCCATTTTTGCAAATGGCTCATCCAGCGAAATGGGAAAGCCGGTTTTGCCGATCTGAGCGTGCGCCACATCGATGCCTACATGGATATCAGGGCGCCTGGCCTGGCTCGCAAATCGCTCAAGGACGTGGCCGAACGGTTGCGTGGCTTCCTGCGACATCTACACCGGAGCAAGCTGCATCCGGATGATCTCTCGGGTCATGTGATTGCCCCGCTTCTCTACGCCTACGAGGGCATTCCGTCGGTCCTGACTGCGGATCAGATAACGGAGGTGCTTATACTTGCAGGGCAGGACAACTCGCCTTTGGGGTTGCGCGATCACGCGATCCTGCAGCTTCTTGCCAAGTATGGCCTTCGATCCGGTGAGGTCGGTCGCCTGCAGATCGAGGATATCAACTGGCGGTCGGATACCATTCGGGTGCATCGCTCCAAATCCAATGCCACGGCTGTGCTGCCCTTGATGGAATCCGTAGGGGAAGCGATCCTGCGTTACCTGCGGGACGGCCGTCCGGACACTGATATGCGCACCGTCTTCGTGAGAAGCCGTGCGCCTTATCAACCGATGACGGCAGGCGGCCTCTATGGTGTGGTCAAGCGACGTCTCGCAGTCGCCGGAATTGAACCGGTCGGCAAGCGTGGTCCTCATGTCTTCCGCCATGCCCGCGCGGTCAGCATGCTGAGGGCATCCACCCCGCGCAAGATCATTGGCGATGTGCTGGGCCATCGATCCCCGGAAGCGACAGCTCCCTATCTGAAGCTCGCCACCGAGGACTTGCGTTCGATTGCTATCAACCTTCCAGGTCTGGAGGTGAAGCAATGACGCGCTGGCCTGAAGATGGCGATGTGATCATCGAGAACTACATCGCCCAGCTTCCACTGCATTACGCGATAACGCCAATCTACTATCGCCAGGCGCTGAACAGCTTCTGGCAGGCGGTGTTGCGGTTTGGCGCAACCGACCAGCAAACACTTGAATACTGGCTGCGTGAGCGCGGTGAGGTCTGGGCCCATTCAACGGTGCAGAACCGCGCCCGGATTGTGGCCCGTTTCCTTGATACTCTGGCGGATGATGGAAGAATTACCAGCAACCCGATCTCCGACCTTCGCCGCAACTATAATGCCAGTAGCGACACCGGCGTTGTCAGGGCCTTGATGTCCCCCAATCCCGATCGGGCGCTCGAGGCATTGCGACAACCCCGACCCTACGCGAGTTCGTTGGGCGAGTTGATGCGCGACCATGTCGAGCGGATGCAGCGCCGGGGATATCGATATGAGGCGGCCGATGTCATTTGCCGCCGGTTCGACCGCTTTTTACAGCAAAGGCGCGATCTCGATGACCAGCCGCTGGAGATCATGCTCGAGCACTACCGCCGGGTAAAGGCGAACGCGAACCATCTGGCCGAATGCGAGAAATTGGCCCGTATCCTGAACAAGGTCCTGTGTCACGACGATCCATCACGGCCCGAAAGGCGACCGGACAACCGGCCAGTGAAGCAGGTTGCTCGCGGCTGGCGGCGTCCGCATATCTACAGCCCCGAGGACATCCAGAAACTGCTTGCAATCGCCCGGACCTACCCGTCGCCGCGCGCTCCTTCGCGTCCGATCAACCTCTACACGATGCTGGTTCTGACCTATTGCGCCGGATTGCGAATTGGCGAGATTGCAAGGCTGACACTTGGCGACGTTGACATGCAGGTGGGGAGCATCGCGATCCGGGAAACGAAGTTCTTCAAATCCCGCATCCTGCCGCTGTCGGAGAGCGCGATGGATGCCTTGTCTGCGCTTCTCAAGGCGCGGCAGGAGGCCAACGTCTCGCGTAGCCTTGACGCTGGCTTGTTCTGGCATGATCAGAATAACCGGCAGTACTGTCGGGCATCCATCAGCACCCACTTCGTCGCCATTCTGCGCATGGCTGGTTTGAAACCAGCCGCAGGCAAGATCGGGCCACGCATCCATGATCTGCGCCATACTTTCGTTGTTCACCGGATCCTCGACTGGTATCGGCAAGGCGTAAATCCGCAGGAAAAACTGCCGTATCTCGCCACGTACCTGGGCCATCGCGACATCAACTCAACCCTGGTTTACATCACCGTAACCCAGGAGCTGTTGCACGAAGCGAGTGAGAGGTTCCGGTCCTTCGCTTCGCCCGGTAATGCTGAACCGGTGGAGGTGACATCATGAAATCTGATCCGCTCCCACAGTTGCTGCGCATGTTCTTCACCGATTGGATGGTCCAGCAACGCAACGCGTCCCAACACACCGTCAAATCCTATCGGGATACCTGGCGGCTCTTTCTGCGTTTTGTCGCGGACCGGCGTGGCAAGCCGGTTGTTCGTCTGGCGCTGAGCGAATTGACCGCGGCAGAGGTCATCGCCTTCCTGCAATATCTTGAGATCGAACGCGGTGACACCATCGGTACCCGGAACTGCCGTCTTGCGGCCCTGCGCGGCTTCTTTGGCTTCGTGGCGACACGCGAACCGCAGCTCATGGCGCAATGCGCGGAGGTTTTGAACGTGCCGACGAAAAAAGCGCCGATCCGCGCGCCAGACTACCTTGAACCCGAAGAGGTGCAGGCGATCCTGGCGCAACCCGACCAGTCCACGTTGATCGGCCAGCGAGACCATACCTTGCTGTCGGTTCTATACAATACTGGCGCGCGTATCCAGGAAGCGCTCGACCTTTGCCCCCAGGCGATCAGGTTCGATGCTCCGGCCTGCGTGCGATTGTACGGGAAAGGCCGTAAAGAACGGATCAGCCCGCTTTGGCCGGAGACGGTCGCCTTGCTGAAGTCGCTGCTTGAGCGAACACCGAGGCCGGTCGATGCGCCACTCTTCGTGAACCGCTATGGCAAACCGCTGAGCGCCTCCGGCGTGCGGTTCAAGCTTGCGGAATATGTCCGGGCGGCTGAGAAGACCGTGCCAACCTTGGTGGCAAAACAAGTGACGCCACACAGCTTCCGGCACGCAACAGCCGTGCACCTGGTCGCCGCCGGCGTGGACGTCACGGTGATCCGCAGCTGGCTGGGTCATGTCAGCCTCGAGACCACAAACCACTACGCCCAGGCCAACTTGGAGACCAAACGCAAGGCGCTAGAGCGGGTCGAAAGACCAAAGACCGATAGTCCGCCATCGTGGCGGCGCGACGAGAGCGTGCTCGACTGGTTGGACACACTCTGACGCGCATCAAAGATAATGCGGAGGAAAAATGCGGGAAGTACCGAGAAACAAGGGGCTTGTCGGACGTCCTCCGCATTATGCCGTCCTCACGATAATTGCGCGCCTTGCAAGATGACAAGCGTCTGATCTTCAAAGCCGCCGCCGAAGCCCAGAAAGCCGCCGATTACTTGATGGACGCGCAGGCACAGCAGAACGAAGTACGCGCCGCAGCGTGATCAGGAACCAACAGGCCCGCCCCCAGAGCAAGGGGCGGGTTTTTTGCAAACCGAAGGGCCAGGGGGATGACCGCGCGCGCCCCGACCTGCGGGCGAGACGCGCGCGGCCCTGTGCCTACGCGGCACCTGCGGCCTGTGTCGCTTTTGCTCCACAGGCGACAATCGGCACCTTCATGATATGCCCCCCCTCGAACGATGTGGGCGGTATCAGCCAGCGCATCTCTGTTTCGCCGGTATTCCATTGATACAGAATGCCTATCTGTCTGTTAATAAGGCCTTCTTTCAGTTCATAAATGTCATGTGTTAGTTTCGCAGTCTGTTTCTTGTTCATGTCTTCCTCATGGTCAAAGCCGGATAGCAACCGCTATCCGGCCTGCCCTCTGGCGAAGACGGGGGTAGCAACGACAAGAAAAATCGACGGGGTTGGTGCGGCCCGCAGCGAAGCGAGGACACGGCCCTGTCTATTTTTCTTGGCGGCGCGAGGGGCTGGCCCCTTAGCTTGTGCAGCCGTGATCTGGTTGACTGTCTGGGGTCATATTCCAGCTTTGATCTTCTGTGCGGATGGTGAACGCGGCACCCGAAGATATCAAATCAAGCATTGCTGCCCATGTTTCGGGCGGTGCGATCCGCTTGAGCAGACTGTCAGCAATCAAGGACAACTCGACCTTTTGCGACGCACTCTCAAGCACCACCTGTCTTTCTACCGCATCCTGCTCAAATTCGAGCAGCAAATATTGTTGGGGATATTCATAAGCATTGTCCGGGTCGCAAACCAACGTGAGGCGTGCGCCCTCACCCTGAAGAGTATGCGCAACAATCCCGCGCGTCTCCATACGCTCCCATTCCATCGCATAAGCCGCGATGGGCATCACGCAGGTTGCTGCAATCAAAAGCGTCTTGCCCATCTCAGAGTGCTCTCTTCACTTTGGCGATGGCTTCATCAAGAGCAGGTATCCATGCCGAGGTGATTTGTCCGCGAACCAGCTCTGATAGTGGCAATGCGTCCAGAGGGTCTTTCGCCGCTTTGCGCAGCTTCACTATCGTGGCGGGCGCAACAGTAAAGTTCCACACTATGTGGTGCTGCTTCCAATAGGCTAAGTCGGGGGCCGCGACATATTCCTCGATGCGAGGGGTGGTTTTGCGCGCGGCCTTCATCGCCCCCTTCAAAATCAGGTCAATCCGATAACCTTCTTGCTCAAGCATCTCCAAGTCGGCCTGATGCCGTTCCAGTGGCATGAGCCTGAACGACGACCGAACGGCGTTTTTCGTATTGGTGGAATTATCATCTGACAGTTTTCGCGCCTCGCCCATGTCAGAGTGCTCTCTTCACTTTAGCGATGGCTTCATCAAGAGCAGGTATCCATGCCGAGGTGATTTGTCCGCGAACCAGCTCTGATAGTGGCAATGCGTCGAGAGGGTCTTTCGCTGCCGCCCGCAACTTTGCTATCGTATCATTCGTAACAGAAAAAGCCCATCTTACGTGGTGCTTCTTCCAATAGGCCAAGTCGGGCGGCGGGACATACTCCTCAATGCGGGGGGTGTTTTTCCGCGCGGCCTTCATCGCCCCCTTCAGAATAAGGTCAATCTGATAACCTTCTTGCTCTAGCATCTCCAAGTCAGCCCGATGCCGTTCCAGTGGCATGAGCCTGAACGTAGACCGAGCAACGTTTTCTGGGGCGGTGTCGATTGTGTGCGCAGATTTTTCCCGCACTGGCGCGGGCGGCGTGCTGCTTTCCGGTCCAGTGATTTTTTCCGCGCTGTTGTCTTCTCTCGCTTGAGGCGATTTCGGCCCTCTCGGTTTTGCGTCTTCCAGTGGAATGATCGGCTGCTGCTTTGGCAGCACTTTGAAGATAGCGTGCTCGTGGTCTGGGTCTGGCGCGAGAATTTTGGGCTTTTTCCGACCTGTCATGCTGCACTCTCCTCACCATCCTCGTCGCTCAACCCCCTCTTAAGCAATTCGACAAACAGAAACTTGGCTTCGTCGAGCGCTGCCTCGTAGGGTGCCGCCTGCCCTCGCTTCAGCCCATTGGGTGATGCTGCCAGCCGATTTGCGACTGGCCGCAACAGTCCCGAGACTTCCATGTTGGTATAGACTTTTCGTTCCTTCAGGAAATACGGGAACAGCGGGAATGACGCTTTGGCATCCTGGAAAATCTGTCGCTCGGTGGGGCCAAGCTTTAATCCACCCTCATGGGTCGCGACCTTGTTGATGATCACGAACAACCGCGCCAAAGCGCTCGCGTCGTCCACTCTTGCTGTCAGCTTGTCATACCATGCCACTGTTTTTGTAGTTGAGCGATAGTTGTGGCCGGTCAACATGCATGGTGTGACAATCAAATTTGCCTGAACCGCGATTTCATCAGCTTGCCGCCCCCCCACACCAGCGGTGTCAATGATTATGAAATCTACGCTTTGCCGCCGGAAGGCGTCGTCAATCGCAGCATCTAAATGATCGCTGTCCGGGGCGACTTTGCACGTCATGAATTCCGACCCGTTTCCGGCAGCTTCCGCGTCCTGTGCCCAGCCGGAGAGCGATCTTTGATCGTCCGTGTCAATAAGAAGGACGCTTTTACCCATGTCTGTAATTGCGGACGCGAGTGCGGAGCACAGGGTTGTCTTGCCGCTCCCGCCCTTGATGCCGATCACGGCTAATACGATCGGGTCTGCTGTCTGTTCTGCCATCGTCTTGCCCCTTCGTGTTCTGGTGTCGCTGAGCTTGCCGCCCATTGTATGATCTGCGTGCTAAATTATCCGCTCCCTGTTACTTAGTCCAGCGTTCCCCGAATAGCATTCGACATTTAGCATTTAGCGCGTAGCATCTGACATTAGGCATCTGGCATTTGAATCGCTGCTCGTAACATCTGGCATACAGCATTCGCCCTTCAGCATATAACGTGTAACATGTGGCATCTAGCATGCGCCTGATAGCATATGGCATCCCACATATGGCATACGCCCTTTGGCAAGTAGCATTTAGCAGTAGACATGTAGCATGCGCCATATAGCAACCGGCATATGGCATACGCCCTTTGGCATGTAGGATTTAGCATGTAGCATGCGCCGTATCACATTTGGCATATGAGCCCTTTTAAAGCCCACAGAGCTGCTTTTGGCTCGCTGCCTCCCAAGCCGCGAAGATAAGCAGTACCGCCCCTGAGCGCGCCCCTGAGCGCCTTTGGGGCACTGCTGTGCGGGCGGAGCGCCAATTCGCCGTTCTTCATCTCTGCTGCGCTTGAATTGACAACAAGGGGGCTTTGCAAGCCCTGATCCTTGTTGACGCTGGTTTGGTGAGGATGTAGTTAGATGTGTGTTGTATGGCAGGAAATGGTTATTGACTACACACACGATCAAAACTACTGGACGCAAGCCCCGCCTGTCGCAAAAGCAACAGGCTGCAGTCATTGCGCAGAAGCGTAAAGGGGCTGGCACAAAAGCCCTGGCAGAGCGCTTTGGGGTGAGTGAAGCCACAATCCGAAGGGTCGTTCGTGATGCCGGGGTGGCGCGCGTCGAGGCTAAAACCGACACCGCGATGGTCTCTGTGCGCGTGCCCCGCACTGATATCCGCGCCTTTGAGGCGATAATTTCAAAGCTTGGGTTTGAACAAAAGTCCGACGCGCTGCGCGCCTTCGTGCGTCATCCGGCTGGATTTCTGACGCCGGATGATGAACTTGTCGCTGCGCTTCGGGGGCTCGATCGCGCCTTTGTGGCCATTGGCACGAACGTCAATCAGATCGCGCGACGTCTCAATGACTTCCAGCTTCACCCGAAAGACCGCAAACTCACCAAGACTGACGCCGCGCTTCTCAAAGAATTACGGGATGACCTGAAAGCTGCGCGCGCGCAGATATCGGTCTTGAAAGCCGACAAAGCGCGGGATCGAGATGCCGCCTTCCGCGCCATCGTGTTGGGGGCACAAGATGGCACGGAATGATGCTGTTGCCGAGGTGACCGGCGCGCTGTTTGACGAGGGCTGGACGAAAAGCGCGGGCGGGCGTGGTGAGCAGAGCAAGCCCAGGGGCGGAGGGCGTGGTTCCCGCTTTGGGCGACAGCAGGAGATGGCCCGCGCGGCCAGTGGCAACCGGTCAATTGTCGTAAAGTTGGTGCGCGGCGGCGGCTGCGTGAACAGCAGGCAGCTTGGGAACCAACTCGAATATGTCACGGGCAAGGCCGATGTCGTTATCGAGTCCTCGGGCACATTGGAGCGGGAGGGGTCGCTGGCCCCCAGTGAGCTGCGCGAGGTCGTTGATCGCTGGTCAGATGATTGGAAAACCGCACCGAGAGCCGGCCATACCGCGCATCTGATTGTGTCATTCCCCCCGGAGACAGATGCGCGCGCTGTTCAGGGGATCACGCAGCGTTTCTGCGAGGAAATGTTCGAGGGCAAATACGACTTTGTGGCGGCGACCCATAGCGACCGCCATCACCCTCATGCGCATATCGTCGTCAATCGCCACAGCGAAGATCACGGGCTGTTCACGCTGCGTGCGGGCACAGAGCACAGCTATGAAAACTACAAGCAGGTGATCGCAGAGTTGGGGCGCTATCACGGGGTTGATCTTGAAGCCTCAACGCGGCTCGAGCGCGGCCATGTTCACCGCCCGGCGACCGATGCCGATTACCGCGATGGCCAGCGCGCCGAGCGACCCAGAACAGGGGCTGATCTTGAGTATGCCCAGAGTGTTATCGCGAAACACGCCCAGAACTATTCTGCGCTGGCGGCGCTTGCGCGCGGCATCTCGGCCATCGATCATACCAACTTCGAGGGCAAGGGTTCTGTCACATATACGCGGCTTGGTGATCTCGCCGAAAACCTCGACCGAGCTGGCGCTGATCTGACGGCGGGCCGGCCAATTATTCCCGAAAATTACGGAGGTATTCCAGTGGAGCAGACAGAACGGTTTAATGACGCGCTTCAGCGTCTTGAGAGGGCGCTGGATGATGCTGATACAAAGATGGAACAGGCGACGCCTGCTGAAAGGCCGACCTTGGAGGCGCGGCTGAACGAAGCCCACGCCATCTTGAATAAGGCATTGCCCGAGAGCCAGCGTGTGGAAGACTATGAGGCGCGGGCCAGTGATCTGGGTATTTATGCCAAAGATAACGCAGAGATCGCAGCCGCCAATATCGAAGCATCAGGTGACACGGCTTTGCGCGAGGTCGTCAAGGATACCGGCTTGGACGCCGATGAAATAATTGAGCGCCTGAAGGCAGGTGCACCCAACGCTGCGCTCGAACAGCAATGGACGCTCTGTGATATTAAAGTCATCGCAGAACGCGATGGGCTGGATTTGTCTGATCCGCAAGATCTCGATACCGCAGTGGAAAAGCTGGATGACATCTATGATCGCATCAGCGATGCGACCGGTATGGAGTTGACAACAGAACAGCTTGAGGCCGTCCGGCACAGAGACATCTCTGCGCAAAATATCAGCGCCTCTCGCAACGGCGATGTTGCAGCCACCAGTATTTCAGAAGAGGGCAGGCAGCTTGAACCCCTGGATACGCCCGCATCCTATTATGAACGCTTTGTCGTCACCAAGGATGCCGACAAGCAAGAGTTCTACCGCAACTATAATGATGAGCGCCCCGCCTTTGTGGATGAGGGCAGTTCCCTGTCCACAAAGGCGTGCGACAAGGCCACGGCGCTTGATATGGTTAATCTTGCCGCGCATCGCGGATGGGAGTCGATGAAGGTCTCTGGCCCGCAGGACTTCCGGCGCGAAGTCTGGATTGAGGGGGCCGCGAAAGGGATCACAGTCGAAGGTTACAAGCCGAACGAGCGCGATATCGAAGAAGCGGCGCGGCGGGGCGATCTCGAACGGGCACGAACAGTGACCCGCACGGATACACCGGTTTCCGAGCGGGGCACCGGCGCTGATCGTAACACGTCCGCGCAATCCGCCACCAAGCAGACGCCCGAAGCGATCAACTATGCTCAAGGGGTGCGCGGTGAAGTCGTCGCGCATGGCGAAGCTCCCTATAAGAATGAGAAAGACGCGGCGGAGTCCTACTTTGTGCGCCTTCGTCTGGAAGACGGACGCATGCATGACGTATGGGGCAAGGGTCTTTCAGAAGTTGCCAACGACAACAATATCAAGGCTGGCGACAAGATCACGCTAACGTCCACTGGAACGCAGCAAGTCACTTTCACAGAGCGCGATCCTAGGACCGGCGATGTCGTCAAGCATGATGCGATGCGCCGTTCTTGGGATGTCAGCGACATCCAGCGCGGACTTGTCGCCGCAACCACGGTGACGGCTGCGACTGCAGGTGTGGCTCTTGTCGCGGCCAAATCCGATCTCGCAAAAATGCCATCACCCGCTGACGCCGAGGATGCAGCGAAATACAAACAAGCCGTTGAAGAACGGCTCACCCCCGACGAATTGGCGCGGCTCAAGGAGGGCGATGTTTCTGCCCTTGATGGTGTAGGGACCGACAGCCAACAGCTTCGCGTCGCGCATGATTACCTGAAGGCAGACGGTCAATCCCCCGAAGCCCTGAAACAGGTTTCCGAAGCATATAGAGAAGATTTGGCTGCGCGACGCGCGCAAGACAGAGGTATCGATCATGGGTAAAGGAAAACTGTTCATCGGTATCGCGCTCTTCGCGCTTCTCGGAGTGGCCTTGGGCTACATCATTGCCACTGGCTATATCAACGTGAAGATCTATGGCTTCGCGGCAGCGCAATCCGTGGATTGGACTCTGCTATGGGATCAGCGCGACGCACTCCGGCTTCACCATAGCAACGCGTGGCAAGTCATCCAGTTCATCTTCCTGTTCTCAATTCTGGGAGCGATGCTGGCTGGCTCGTTCCTGGTCCATGAGGGACTGACGCGCTTTGGTGAAACCCATTGGCAAACCAAGCGCGAATTGAAGAAAAACGGTTTCTTCGAGAAGCCGGGGCAGGGCTTTCTGCTTGGAAAAATGGGCGCGCCCAAATCCGACGCCAAGTATCTTTGCTCGACGGCCTTCCCGCACTGTCTTATTGTCGCGCCGACAGGGCGGGGCAAGGGCACCGGCTTCGTGATCCCGAACCTTCTGACCTATGTAGGCTCTGCGGTTGTCCTCGATGTGAAGGGCGAAAACTTCGACAAGACCTCGCGCAAGCGGTTGTCGCGCGGCGATCAAATCTGGAGATTTGCGCCTGTTGACTGGGATAAACCCACGCATCGCTACAATCCGCTATTGCGCATCGCCAAACTGAAGAACCCGGATCAGCGCCAGATGGAGTTGCGCAAGACCGCCAATCTGTTCCTGCAAGCAGAAGGTGATAACGCCAAAGGTCTTCTGGAAGGCGGGATCGATCTCTTTGTCGCCTGCGGCATCCTTGCCATGGAGCAAGGATCGCCTACTATCGGAAAGATTTACCGTCTGGCAGCGTCGGGGGGCAATAAGAATGAGCAGTATGCGATGTATGCCGAGCAGGTTCAGAGCGAGCCTGCGAAACTTATTTTCCAGCGCATGGCATCCACGAATGACAGAACGCTCACATCCTATCTGTCTCTTCTCATGACTTCCGGCCTGAGCGCGTGGGACAACCCGACGATTGATCGTGCCACATCGGCATCCGACTTTGATTTCTCGACCTTCCGCGAAACGTCGCAGACCGTTTATTTGGTCGTATCTCCTGACGACGTCAAACCATTGGCGCCGCTCATCCGGTTGTTTTTCTCTGATCTGATTGCGTGCTTGCAACACCATGAGCCGCGCGAAGACGAGCCTTGGCCGGTCATGATCATGCTCGACGAATTTGACAAGCTGGGCAAAATGCCCATCGTGGCGGAAAGTATCAAAACCCTGCGATCATACGGCGGGAACCTAGCGATCATCACCCAAACCATCCCTGCGTTGGATGAAATCTATGGAGAAAACACACGGCTGTCGTTGCAAGGGGGGGCTGGGGTCAAGCTCTATATGACACCATCGGAAAAGCGCACGACAACAGAACTCAGCGAGAGTGTCGGCATGACCACGAAACGGGTTGTTTCGCGCTCGCGCGGTTTGGGCCGTGGCGTCTTCAATGCAAATATCAGCGAGCGCACGGAAGAGCGTCCGCTGCTCACCGAAGATGAATCCGCGCGGCTCAGCCTCGACGATATTATTCTTGTCATTGACGGACAGCATCCGGCCCGCGCCAAACGCATCAAATACTTCGAAGACCTCAAGCTCGGCCCTATATTCGAGCGCCAGACAGGTCCATACCCATACCCTCTTGGCGATACCGACGTGGTGGCCGTCGCTGACCTCGATAAATACGTGGCGGCTGCCGTTGCGCACCAGACTGCCAGCCTCATCGCCGTGCATCAGGCCGAGGCAAAGAAACAAGCCGCGACGCCTTTGCCATTACCCGAAGTCACTGTTCGTCGTGGCCGCATGGTCATGTCGAAGGCCGATATTGAAAAGCTGCTGCAAGTGGAAGTCGTACATGACGATCCGCCAGACGTCAGACTGCCATTGAAGCGTGGACGGAACCAAACCAAGGCCATCATTGCAGATATGCAGTCGAAGGTATCCAAAACCTCCGAAAATATCGAGAAAATAGAATACGCAATCAACACCTTGGAAGAATCCGACAATGCCGCATAACGACAAGAGAGAGGTATCCATGAGCAAATCCACTCGCACCCAAAATTCGCCGTGCTAGGCGAAGAAATCTTTCATCCGCAGCGCCAGGGGTAGATTACGGCTGAGTGCAGGACCAGACAGGTCGAAAAGGCACCGGACGCTGAGGCCAGGGAAAACCAGCTGCGCCTGCGCCCATGTCATGGGCGCACATCAACATGCTGGGCGCGTACGACTTCTCAGAAGAAAAGCTCCGCGGCACGCTCGGTATCGTGCCCCCGAAAAGGGTCGCGTAGCAATGATATGAAAACAGGAGGAACAAAATCAAGAATAAGGTTGTCAAATCAACGCAATGCCGCAAACCCTATTGTCGCTTTACGTTCCTTTGTTGGGACGAACCCGATATTCTGACGCTCATGCTGGAGGTTGCCATGCGCTCAATGCACCAAGATGATTGTTGCCGCCCATGATCGAACCCATCGCGCGCATCAGAATCGAAATCGAAGACACGAACCCATTGGTCTGGCGTGAACTGGACGTGCCACTCTCGACCACATCGGCTGGGATGCATGAGATCATACAGGTCGTGATGGGGTGGTGGGACTATCACCTCTACGAATTCGAGATTGGGGACAAGGTTTACGGGGTGCCGTGTTCTGACGACGTCATGTATGAGCGTAAGGTCTTCAAGGCTAGCGCGCTGCGTCTCACAACCGTGCTCGAGCGTGGTGTTCGTGAATTCATCTATGTGTACGACTTCGGTGATAATTGGCGGCATCGGATCAGCATTGGAGACGTCCGTCAGGGGGACGCCGATGTCGAATACCCATGTTTCATTTCTGGAGCCCGCCGTGGGCCCCCAGAAGATGTCGGCGGCCTCAGCGGGCTTGAAGAGTTTCTCGAAGCGAGGGCAGATCCAGAGCACGAGCAGCATGAGCGGATGAAGGAGTGGTATGGAAACCCATTCGATCCCGATGATATTGAAGCGCGCCGCCTGCACATGATCATTGGTAGTATTGCTGCGCGGCGGCGCGGTCCGTTGATGAGACATCGCGGCAGGGCAGGCAAGACGCCCTCGTGAGCGGGTTCGTTTATGTTCTGGGCAGCCAGACAGTGCAGGGGTATCGCACCTATGTGGGCTGGACGCTTGATCTTGAGCGCAGGTTGGCTGAGCATAATTCAGGCAAGGGCGCAAAATCGACACGCGGAAACGTATGGTGTCTGATTTATGCCGAACGGCTGCCAACCCGCATAGAGGCCATGCGCCGCGAATGGCATCTCAAACGGGATCGGCACCTGCGCCGAAACCTGGCCTTGTCCGCGCAGGGTTTTGATTACCCCAGCTAGAAGCACCGCGTTGTATCCCGTGTCAGAAGTTCATCTTGCGAGAATATCTTCCAACTCATGATCGTCTGCATAAAGGTGCCAGCATTGCGAGTGCGTCGATATTATTCCCGCCTAGCTTGACCCCATCGCGCCCCGGTGGTCTAGGCCACCAGAAATTGGCTCAGATGGACAGCGGCATGCGCAATCAAGACGACATCAGGGATAAACTGGCAAAACTCGAGGCTTTGTTCGCGCGTGGCGCAACCCCGGGCGAACGCGCCGCCGCAGGAGCCGCTCTCGAGCGGCTTCAATCCCGGCTGGATATCGGAAGCTCACCGCACGATGAGCCCGAGATTGAATTGCAATACTCCTTGCCAGATGTCTGGGCCGTCCGCCTGTTTGTGGCTCTGTGCCGCAAACATGACGTCAAGCCCTATCGCTATCCGCGCCAGCGCCGCACCACCGTCATGGTACGCGTTGAGAAATCCTCATTCGAGCGAACCATCGCGCGGGAATTCCAAACCTTGCACCGCGAACTGACCATCTATTTCAACGATACCCTGAACCACCTTATCGCCAATGTCATGAAATCTGATGGCGATGACGAAAACCTCGAACAGCGCCAGATCGGCAAATGAAAAATGGGCCAGCACGAAGCTGGCCCAGAGTGAGGCATGCGAGACAGCACGGGCGGTTGCTGGCTCAAGAGCAGATCGACACTAAGGCGAAGTCGCGATCTGCACAGAACGTAAGCCGCGCAGACCCGATTCCACAAGCCCAAAAATACAACATATTGTATGGCGATACGAGTGCTGCACTGCGTATTCCGGGGTGATGCGCCCAGCGATTCCGATTTGATGCGCCCACCCGTTCCGATTTTATCCGCCCAGGGATTCCGGGGTATCCGCCCACCCCTGTGACATGCTGCTGCGAGGCAATCTGTAACCGGCTACCTTCCGCCTTTTTTGGTACGAAGGAAGCCCGATGAAGAGATTGCCGATGCGGAAGATACGAGATGTTTTGCGGCTATCAGCCGAGGGGCTTTCGACCCGTCAGATCGCTGCAAGCCTTGGGGTTGGTCGAACAACCCTGCGGGGTTACCTCGATCGCGCCAGGGAGTTGGGTCTGGCCTGGCCACTACCGATTGAGATGTCCGACACTGACCTTGAGCGCTGCCTGTTCCACCGTCCTTATCAGAATACCCAGCGGATCGCGGCGCAACCAAATTGGCCCTACATTCACCGCGAGTTGCGCCGCAAGGGCGTGACGTTATCGCTGCTGTGGGAAGAATATCGCGCTGATCATCCTGATGGGTATGGATACTCTCGGTTTTGCGAACTTTACACGCGATGGGAAGGCAAGCTGTCGCCGGTGATGCGACAGCGTCATCCTGCAGGTGAGCGCCTGTTCGTCGATTATGCCGGCCATACGATCGATGTGATTGACCCCGAGACCGGGGAGGTGCGCACGGCACAGGTGTTTGTCGCTGTTCTGGGGGCATCGAACTATACATTTGTCGAGGCGACCTGGACGCAATCCCTACCGGATTGGATCGCAAGCCATGTCCGCGCTTTGGATTTCTTCGGTGGTGTGACCGCCCAGATCGTCTCGGACAATTTGAAGGCAGGGGTCACCAAGGCGTGCTTTTACGACCCCGTAATCAACCGGACTTACGCAGATATGGCCGCGCATTACGACACGGCCGTTGTCCCGGCGAGGCCATATAAGCCCAAAGATAAGGCGAAGGCAGAGGGTGGGGTATTGCTGGCTGAACGCTGGATACTGGCACGGCTGCGCAACCGCCAGTTCTTCAGCCTTGCTGAGTTGAACGCGGCCATCAAGCCGTTGCTTGACAGGCTCAACGACAAGGTCTCGCGTCACCTCGGGGCCAGCCGCAGACAGCTTTTTGAACAGCTGGACAAACCCGCCCTGAAGTCGCTGCCGGTAGCATCGTATGTTTATGCTGAATGGAAGAAGTGCCGCGCCGGGTTCGATTACCACGTCGCGATCGACAAGCATTATTACTCCGTGCCCTATCAGCTGCTGAAGAAAGAGCTGTGGGCGCGGATCACAGGCCGCACCATCGAAGTCTTCCATCTCGGGCAGCGTGTCGCCTCTCATGTCAGGACGTCCAGCAACGGGAAGCACTCTACGCTGCGCGATCACATGCCAGCGCACCACCAATTCCGCGATGACTGGACGCCAGAGCGTATCAAAGCACGTGCGGCTCGCGTTGGGCCAAACGTGGCCATCTTCGTTGAGGTCGTGATGCGCGAGCGCAAGCACCCGGAACAGGGCTATCGCACCTGCCTTGGGGTGATCCGGCTGGCCGACAAGTTTGGCCGCGACCGACTTGATGCGGCCTGTCGCCGTGCGCTCGAAATCAACGCCAGATCCTATTCGTCACTCCTGTCCATTCTCAAGAATGGGCTTGAGAGCAGGCCCCGCACCCGCGCCACGGACGAGCCTGCCATCACCCACCCCAATATCCGTGGCGCCGATTACTTCCATTGAAAGGAACACAATGCTCGACCATCCAACCCTTCATCACCTTAAAGCCCTCAGGCTGGACGGCATGGCCGAAGCCTTTGCCGAACTGCAGATGCAAGATGCAACTGCCGATCTCGGCCATGCTGAATGGCTTGGCTTGCTCGTTGACCGTGAGGTCGCAAGCCGAGAAACAAAGAGGTTTGAGGCTCGCATGCGGACTGCCAGGCTGCGCCATGTTGGCGCCAGCCCGGAAGATGTTGATTACCGCGCACGCCGTGGCCTCGACAAAGCGCTGTTCCAAAGCCTGCTCACAGGCAGATGGATCACCGACAAGCGTAATCTGATCATCACTGGCCCCTGTGGCGTCGGCAAGACCTGGCTTGGCTGCGCACTGGCCCAGGCAGCCTGTCGTGACGGCGTGACTGTGGTCTACAAACGGATGCCGCGCCTCTTCGAGGAATTGGAGCTGTCCCATGGTGACGGACGCTTCCCCCGCTTGTTCCGCAGCATCACGAAGGCGCAATTGCTGATCTTGGACGACTGGGGCCCAGACAGGCTGACATCACCGCAACGCCGCGATCTCATGGAGATCGTCGAAGAGCGTTACGGGCGCGGCTCAACGATGATCACCAGCCAATTACCCATCAAAGCCTGGCATGACGTCATCGGCGAACCCACATTCGCCGATGCCATCCTCGATCGCATCGTTCACAACGCCTACCGTCTCGAACTCGAGGGCCAATCCATGCGCAAGACCATCACCAAAATGGGTGACGAAACCCCTCAGGACTGATAACCAAAACACGCTGCCTCACGGCAACGCGTCACAGGTGGGCGAATACCCCGGAACAGGTGGGCGCATGTTGTCGGAATGGGTGGGCGGATGCGCCGGAATACGCATGCTGCACCTTAATGCAGTAAAATCGCCTCAAAGCGGAGCTGCGCACCTTACGGTGTTTCAAACCATGGCGACGCAGCCTCCAGCTTCGCCAGCGCGATACATTAAGAAAGGCGATCCACAATCCTAGACCGCCCCCTGCCCGCTTCCTCGAGGATGCGGGCAGCCCTGAGGGCGGCAGGCATCGCTGCCAGGCAATCAATGTTTCTACGAAACTGCGCCTATCCGCCTGCATTTTCAAGTTTCAGGGAGCGCCACGCAGTTTGAGGAACCCGGGAAAGTTTACCGTCAACGGACATTCTGAGCAGATTGAGCAGTCTCAGCCGAAATTAACCGCTTCAGCAACAGCCCTGAAAATGGTGGCCAATGGAAACTTCGTTTGCCCGCCAAGAATAGCAAATTACCTCACGACAGGGAGATCCGAGATCCGTGTTGTATAACGTGGGCTACGATGATCGGCCCGCAATTGCCAGGACCGGGACATACCCTCACTGGCAAGGATGAGGGTTTTTTTGCCAAAGCGCTTGTTGACTTGATCCAGCGCTGTCATCAACCTTGGCGAGCCACGCGGCACATCAAAAAGTGTTCTCGGCCGCTGCTCAAATGGCAAAAGGTCATCCAGTAAGACCCCGGCCTTGGTAAAGGCATAAAGCTTTTCCCCGGTATTCGGCCAGGCGGCCAATGCACACCGCTTGGCGGCCGCAACAAGATCAAAAGTGTCTGACGTCATCGGGATAAGACGCGTCGTTCGTGATCCCGTATATTGAGGTTTGTCTGCGCGGTGACGGTTCGTATGAAAAAATACTGTCAGCGTGCCGGCGACAAGGTTGTGATGCCGTAACTTTTCCGCAGCACGCGTAGCATGCGCTGTTAGTGCTTCAAACACCGTCTCGAAATCCAACATCGGGGTGCCCGCGGAGCGCGTGACGGCCATGCCCTTCCTTTGAGGCTCAACATCATCAAATGCAATACACGGCTCGCCCTGCAACTCAAGCACTGTGCGTTCCAACATTACGGTGCCCATAGCCCGCGCCTGGCGCAGGGGCATAGCGCGCAGATCGGCAGCCGAATTTATCCCTATTCTGCGCAGCTTTCCCTCAGTCTTGCGCCCTATGCCCCAAATATCTCCGACCGGCACAAGTGGCAAAAGCCAATCCGCTAATGTTGGATCCGTCATGTCCAAGACACCGCTGAAAATAGGGTTCTTCTTGGCAATATCATTGGCGCATTTGGCGAGCGTCTTTGTGGCGGCGATGCCAACGCGAACTGGCATACCCACTCGGCGCAGCACATCATGTCGCATGGATTTCGCATGAGCAACACGGTCTTTGAGCCCCCCAAAGTCGAGAAAGCACTCATCAATCGAATATACTTCGACATTTGGCGTATAATCTTCATACACCGCAACAACCCGTCGGCTGATGTCGCCATAAAGCGTATAGTTAGAAGAGAAAACCCGGACCCCATGGGCCTCGACCTTGTCGCGGATCAGATGCAGGGGGGCTCCCATCTTGATACCAAGCGCCTTGGCCTCATCGCTGCGCGCAACAGCACAGCCATCATTGTTTGACAGCACAATAACCGGCACGCCCCTCAGGGTCGGATCAAAGATCCGTTCTGCGCTGACGTAGAAATTCGCGCTGTCGCTTATCGCAATTGGCCGCGTCACGCCAAATCATATCGCCGCACAACTCCGGCAATCACTCCCCAGATCTCGCTATCCTCTGTCAACTCGATATCGGGGAAGCTTTC
The DNA here is from genome assembly GCF_006716865.1 of Roseinatronobacter monicus. Taxonomy (NCBI): domain Bacteria; kingdom Pseudomonadati; phylum Pseudomonadota; class Alphaproteobacteria; order Rhodobacterales; family Paracoccaceae; genus Roseinatronobacter; species Roseinatronobacter monicus. The sequence continues at coordinate 133,413 of NZ_VFPT01000006.1, forward strand.
CTGGCTGTTGGCAGGTGCCAGATAGAACCTGCCATCTCTTTTGCGCAGTATCTTGGCAGTTACAGCGCCATCGACAATTGCCAGAACGGCGCGCCCCAATCGCCGCTTGCCTGCACGGTCAACCGCGATGATGTCCCCGTCACGTATCCCGATATCCCAAAGACAATCACCCTCTACGCGCCACCAAAATGTTGATGCAGGGTGGCGCACTACCCATGCAATGGGATCGATTTCATCCTCAAGGTCATCTCCAGCTGGCGATGGAAAACCCGCGCTGGCGCGCACCAGCAAAAGCGGTACTGATTTGCCCTCTGCTGGGACAGGGGCTTCTATCGGATAGACTGGCATCCGCGAATCCTTCTTCGTTCCCCAAATGTTCTATCGCAACTGATACGTGGTGATGTCGCGCGCAGTCAAGCGACTATGCAATGCCATATCCTGAGCAAAGCAAAGCTCATCTCGCCAATCCCCGAGAACCGCGCTGCAGTTGAACGTATCGCCGATATCCCGGGGGGGGGGTGACGCCGGGAGTGCCGCTGCGTGAGAATAGGTCCAAGCGCCGACCCTCACGTAGGGGGGGCGCTGCGCCTGGTGGGCTTGCGGTTGGCACGCGCACAATGCTGAGTGATGGAGCTTTCAGTTTCGCGTGGCCCGCTCGCAAAGATCGCCATCCTGGCGCGCATGCACCACGCCGCTCAGTATGGCAATGGCCGTCATTCCCCGTCACTACGCTCGAGAAGGCAGCATTTCTTGTACTTCTTTCCGCTGCCACAGGGGCAAGGATCATTTCGCCCGATCTTGTATGCCTGCACGGGCATGACGTTGGAATTGACGGGCAATGGCAGGGCATTCGGCCGCGCGCCCGCAAACACAGTCTGCTGCCGCTTCAACCATGAATTCATGGCGGTGACAGCCATCGGGATGAGCTCTGGCGCGGCTTGCGCCATTTCTGCCTGCTTTTCATCTGGCAGATCGCTCTCCAAAGTTTCGATATCGATCAGAGAGGCCATGACGGCGAAACCAGTTTCCGTGTTGCGGTCGCCGCAATCGAGATAGACGTTCCATGCCTCAGGGCTCAGCCTCATGGCCTGCTCGAAGCCTGCAATCCAAAACTGCCAATATGCCGTTTCATCTTCGTTGTCATATTCAAGCACGATCGAATACGGCTCTTGATCAGATGCAAGGCGTTCAGCAACCCGGTTATAATGTTGCATGACTGCAGATATCGCTTTTTCCGCCTGCTTCTGACTGCGGAATGCTGGCGCAATATCAAGGCCCCAAACTTCTGGCAGCCATTCACTTGATGTGATTAATTCCGGGCATAGCAGCAGGCCCGCGACATAACCGTCCAACTCACTGACACACATCGCATCAGGCATCACTTCAACATCGTCCAGCACCGCTGCCAGGGTGTTGATTTGCGTTTGAGTGTGCATGAGCGGCTCCGATCATGGGTATTTGGCTATCTGACGATCTGGATAATTGGGCAGCAGCACCAATACAAGGACAGCAGCAGCTCGGCTCACGTTCTCTACCGTCGCTATTCTCAATTGTCATCATCCGGATCGCGCACGATCACAGCAGGCTCATCATGGATTTGGGATCCGTCCATGAAGGTGATGCGCATGCCCCATCCTGCGAACGGCCTGATCAATTGCAGGAACGCTTCGGCATCCAGTTCCTTGTCATCGATATACACGACAAGATCGCCATTCTCGTTATCTGACACCTCACATTTCAGGACATCACCGCGGGCAAACCATTGCTGGAAATCGTCAAGCCATTCGATTTGCGGCCGTCCTTTCGGGATTTCAATCGGTCGATTGGCCGGATCGGCGATACTCGCCTCTTGGGCCGCGATCACGGCATTGAACATCTCAAGGATTTCACGATCGGTCAGCGTATCGATCTCGGGGCCGAGTTTGAAATTCACGACCCCAAAGGCAGCATCTGCATACTCAATGATCGCTGACTCGCCCTCTCGCGAGATATGTACTTGATCGATTGTCGATTGAGGTGGTCGCCGAAAGCGCAAGGCAGGTCTCCAAATGAATGACAGGGCTCTATTGTCACGATTGTGCCGCTAATACAGGATGCATCGCGGTCGGGATGGACAAAGATTGCTCGATCAACCTCATCAAATCAAGCACATGCCGTTGCGACGCGCCGGTAACATTCAATGTCGCCACAGAGAGGATCGCCGCAGAATCCCTAGCGCCGATCGCATAGCGCGTGCAGATCGGGTCGGGCGGCAGCGCGCCATGATGCGGGTAGAGCAGCATGACGTTCGGGCAGTCATAAAGCTGGCTGTAGGCCATCAGCTGATAGACATCCCCCTGGCTGACGCCCTGTTTCGGATCGTCGATCTGCGGTGTCATCCGCTTCCATTTCGTATCGATCACCATGACGACCCTCTCACCCTGCCGGATAATCACGTCAGGTTTCGTCCGAAAACGACCCGTCTCCCCTTCAAACAGGCAGTCGCGATGACCGCCTTGCGCCACGACCCGCAGACCGCTGCCAGCCAGGGCGCGGGGCAGCAGACGGGCGACATAGTTCTCGAAAAGGGTGTTCATCTCAAAAAGAAGGGCGTGACCATCGATCGATCCTGCGCTGGTCTGCTGATGCCGGTCTGACAGGAACAGAGGTGGTCGCGGAATTTCGGACCAGTTGTTAAGGTGGATTGCATGATGAGAGAAATGATCCAGAATGAAGAAACGAAAGAACCATTCGCCAGAGTTCAAAGCCAAGGTTGCGCTTGAAGCGATCCGCGAGGAGCTGACGCTGGCGGAGCTGTCGAAGAAGTACGATGTTCATCCGACACAAATCGGCACTTGGAAGCGCGCGGCGATAGAGAACATGGCGGCAACTTTTGCGCGGCGCGGTGCAGCCCCGGAGCAGGTAAGTGCGGCTGACGTCGATAAGCTGCATTCCAAGATTGGCCAGCTTGTGGTGGAACGGGATTTTTTGGCCAATGCCTCGCACCAGTTGCTCGGGACGCGAGGCAAAAAATGGTGAGCAAGGATCACAAGTTGAGCGTCCGTCGCCAGTGTGCGCTGCTGACCCTGGTGCGGTCGAATTTGTACTATGAGCCAAAGGGCGAGAGCGCCGAGAACCTGCGGTTTATGGCGATCATCGACAAGCAGTTCTTGGAGACGCCGTGGTACGGATCGCGCCAAATGGCACGTCATATGAAGCGCAACAACCACGCATGCGGGCGGCATCGTGTCCGCCGCTTGATGCGCCTCATGCGTTTGGTGCCGATCTACCAAGAGCCGAATACCAGCAAGAAACACCCGCAGCATAAAATCTGGCCATACTTGCTACGGAACGTCGTGATTGACCGTCCAAACCAGGTCTGGTGTGCAGATATCACCTATATTCCGATGCAGCGCGGTTTCCTGTATCTCGTGGCGATCATGGACTGGTTTAGCCGCAAGGTTCTAGCTTGGCGGCTTTCCAACAGCATGGACACTGCGTTCTGCATCGAGGCACTGAAAGAGGCATTGGCAAAACATGGCACGCCGGAGATATTCAACACCGACCAGGGATCACAGTTCACCAGCGGCAATTGGATCGACGTGTTAAGCGATGCGAAGATCAAGATCCGCATGGATGGCAAAGGGCGGTGGATTGATAACCGAATGATCGAACGGCTGTGGAGATCCCTCAAATACGAATGTGTCTATTTGCACGGGTTTGAGACCGGATCACAGGCCCGCAGCGGCATCGGAAAATGGCTAGTCCTGCGATTCACTCGATTTGCGGATAAAGCCGGATAAGCTTTGTGCGCGCGTCTTGAGTTGTGAACTGCCAGTTGGTTTTGGCGCGTTGGGAGTTGCGATTTGTTGTCCATGCATCGACTTCGGCCTTCAGCATAGTTTTGTCCGGGATGCGCCGGGCCAGACATTGGCGAGCGAGGACGCTGAGTTCACATTCAGCGATGTTGAGCCAAGACCCATGTTTTGGCGTGTAGTGCCATTCGAACCGTTGTGCGATGCGGCGCGCTTGGGCAGGCGGGAAAGCCTCGTACAGCGATGCAGGGTTGTGGGTGTTCAGATTATCCTGCACGAGATCGATCTTTTCGGCATAGGGAAAGTGGAGATCAGCCAGATCGCGCAGGATATGGGCATAATCGATGGCAGTGCGTCGATCGCGTATCTCGACGTGGCGCCAGCCCTCCAGAGGAGCGAATAACATGAACAGGCTGGCGACACCTGCGCGTTCATATTCGTAGTCATGGCGCGCCTCGCGCCCTGGCTGCATGGGAATGGGTGTGCGGGTCTCACGGGTCAATTGTTTGCTGGTCTCGTCCAGACAAACCAGCGGACGGTTTTGATCGTGTGGACGGGTGTAGACGTCCAGCACATTCTCCATGGCCGCCACGAAACCAGCGTTGGCTTTGGGTGGGATTACCCAGTACCGGTTCCGGTGCGGTTTGAGCGCGTTTTTTTAAGCGTGCGTTGGATTGTGGTATCACTGGCCTGCTCAACAATGCCCAGTTCGACAACCCGCTTTTCCAACAACCTGAGTGTCCAGTGCGTATATCCTTCGGGTGGTTCGGAACAGGCAAGCGCGATCAGCTTGGCCTCGGCTTGCCCATCGAAGATCCGAGGTTGTGAAAGCGACGCTGGAACTTTGCGCGCTAAAGTCGCCTCAAGCCCTTCCTCCACAAGTTGGCGCCGGGTGCGGAAAACAGTCGAGAGACTGGTCTCTAATGCCTCGGCAATGCGCGCATCTTCCCATCCCGGGCCATCAGAGGACACATCCGCCTTCAGCAAAATCCGCGCCTTCAGCAGTCTGTAGGCGGCTTGCCGACCCGTTCTGATCATCCCTTCAAGGTGTTCACGCTCCTCTGTCGTCAGTCGAACTACATACTTCGGCTTGCACCCTCTTGTCATCATCTCACCCCCAGAAAGCTGCTACGCTCCACAGAGATTCAGAAAAAATCAAAGCTGTCAAATACCCCGAAGCGAGGCACTAGTCTATTACAACGCCGAACGACCGCACTCGACCCATGGCATCTTGACCCCCGACGAGGCCTATGCGAGCAAAACAGAACCTATGAGAATGGCAGCCTGAAATGAAACCCTGATCCACCTTAAATGGGCTCCAAAGTGGTCGAAGAACGTAACCGCCCGATTTCTACCGCGGCCATTTATCCTTGACGCGTGCGATTATTTCGGGGTCATCGACGAAGTCTTCGAGGAATGCATGCCATGTATCCTGTGATATGCGCGCATCGCTGAGCATGTCTTTGAGCTCTTCGATACCATCGTCGGTTAAGGTCGTGATGGATTCGTCCGCTCCAGTGTGGACGCTGACGATCGCACCATAACTGAGGTTGTCATCATTCCAAATGACAGCCTCCAACATCTCGAGGTCCTCGCCGAGCATTTCCGCGACATATTCGAGGGTGCAGAGATTAGTCACGGTGGTCATCCTGCGGCTTCAGGTTTTTGGCTTCCAGTTCCAGGGCAGCAGTTCCCCAAGGCGGGGGTTCATATGATCATGGATGCGATCCAGAACATCTGCCAGATAGGCTTGTGGATCAAGACCGCTCATCTTTGCTGACTCGATAATGGTCATGGCACGCGCAAGAGTTTCGCCCCCAGCATCTGAGCCTGCGAATAACCAGTTCCGTCTCCCGACTCCGATCGGCCTGAGCGCCCGCTCAGCAGCATTGTTATCGATGGCCACGCGCCCGTCATCGAGAAACAGCGTAAGTGCCTTCCAGCGGCTCAGCCCATACCGGAACGCTTTGGCCAGATCGCTTTTGCCGGGGATGCGTGTTAATTGCTGCTCTGCCCAGACCCGGAAGGCCTCGACCTTGGGTTTGGTTTTTTCCTGGCGCACTGCTTTGCGTATGTCTGCGGGCTGACCGTTGATCTGGCGCTCGATATCATAAAGCGCGCCGATCCGGTCGAGCGCTTCGCGCGCGATTTCAGATTTCGTCACAATCCAAACATCATGGAAGTCGCGCCTCAGGTGGGCCCAACATGCAGCCTCTCGGAACTGGCTCTTGCCGTTGAGATCAGGAGCATAGAGCTTGGTATACCCTTTGTAGCCATCGGCCTGCAAAATGCCGCTGGATTTGGCGAGGTGGGTCAGGACATGCTCTTCTTTCCAGTCAGGGGCGAACTGGTAGACAGCCCCCGGCGGGGCTCCTCCCGCCCAAGGGCGCTGGTCGCGAACATAGGCCCACAGGCGGCCTTTTTTCACACCTTTTCCAAGCCCTCTGTCTCGTCGACTTCGATCAAGGACCCGGATAGGTGTATCATCTGCATGTAGCAGATCGCTGGCCATGATTGCGTCCTCGATCATCTTGATCAGTGGCGCCAGTGCTTTCATTGCCCCGCCGCACCAGTCGGCCATCGTTGTATCGGAAATATCTGCTCCCATCCGGGCGAAGATTTCATTGAGGCGATACAAAGTCAGCTGATCATCGTATTTCGAGACCAGGATGAATGCCAACAGGTTTGGGCCCGCCATGCTGCGCGGGATTGGTCTGCTGGGGGCGGGTGGCTGAACGATCTTCTCGCAGCACCGGCAAGATTTCTTGATGCGCGCGATTTCGATGATTTTCATCTGCGCTGCGATCATATCAAGCAACTCGCTGACATCCTCACCTACCACCCGCAGATTGCCACCGCAGTCGGGGCATGTGTCACCAGGATCAAGCTCACGGCGTTCGCGGGGGGTATCAGGCGACACTTTAGGACGACGGCGTTGCTTCTTTTCTGGCGCATCTGCTGTGGTATTACGCGCGTCTGCGTCCGTGTCAGCGTCCTCACTCTCATCTGGCGACGTGTCTTGTGCCTCGGCAACAGCGACATTCAGGTCTTCCAGCGCGAGTTCCAATTGTTCGATCTCACGCTCGATCTTTTCCGAGCTGGAACCGAACTTCTGTTTCTTCAGTTTGGCAATCCGGATGCGCAGGGCTTGAACGAGCAAGTCATGCGCGCGCAAGGTGGCCAGGATTTTCTGGTTCTCTGCCTGCAAAGAGGTGATCATCACCTTCAGAGCGGCCGGATCGTTGGGGAGAGAAATCGCTGCTTGGGACATGGAAATTTATACCATATCCCAAGCCTTATATCCACTAAAAACAAGCAATTACAGCAAGATAAATCATCCGACACGGGCTGGCGGCGCGCCCCAATCCGGCCTTCGCCACTCCATTCCTTCCCACAGCATGGCCAGCTGCGCAGAGGTCAAACGCGCGCTTCCGTCAGAGGCCGAAGGCCATGGGAAACGCCCCTTCGAGAGAACTTTATAATACAGACAAAATCCCTGTCCGTCCCAAAACAGCAGCTTTATCCTATCTCCCCGACGCCCACGGAATGCAAAGACTGCGCCGCTCGCAGGGCGCTGGCGTAGCACATCCTGTGCAATCGCCGACAGGCCGGCAATCCCCTTACGCATATCAGTGTAGCCGCAAGCCAGATAGACCCTAACCCCAGTGCCCGGACCAATCATGCCGCTTCCACCGCCTTTATCAGCCGGGTCAAGGCAGACGCATCGACATCTGTATCAATGCGCAAACTCCGGCCATTGCGCAGAACAACCTCAACCCGCCCGTCTTGCTCATCACTAACCGCACAAGGTCTCGATGCCTCAGGGTCCATTTCCAAAAACTCGACCGGCAAAAACACCGTTTCAGGGTCGTATGGCAAAAGGCCCTTCCTCTTCAGATCGTATCGCCAGCTATAGATCTGCTGCCGCGTCACATCATGACGCTGGGCAATCTGGGTCACTGTCGCCCCACCGACTCCAACTGACCGTACGATTGCCACCTTCTCCTCATCACTCCAACGTCGCCGCCGTTCAGCCCCAAGTATTTCTCCGCGCATCAATGCCTCCAATAAGGGACGTCGTTAACGACGTCGTTAAAGACATCTCATAACATCGCGAAGCGCCCAGAAGCAGGCGGTTCAAATCGGGTGGTTACCGAAGAACTAGGACCACCTCTCGTCGCCAGATGAGAGTGAGGACGCTGACGCGCGTAATACCACAGCAGATGCGCCAGAAAAGAAGCAACGCCGTCGTCCTAAAGTGTCGCCTGATACCCCCCGCGAACGCCGTGAGCTTGATCCTGGTGACACATGCCCCGACTGCGGTGGCAATCTGCGGGTGGTAGGTGAGGATGTCAGCGAGTTGCTTGATATGATCGCAGCGCAGATGAAAATCATCGAAATCGCGCGCATCAAGAAATCTTGCCGGTGCTGCGAGAAGATCGTTCAGCCGCCCGCCCCCAGCAGACCAATCCCGCGCAGCATGGCGGGCCCAAACCTGTTGGCATTCATCCTGGTCTCGAAATACGATGATCAGCTGACTTTGTATCGCCTCAATGAAATCTTCGCCCGGATGGGAGCAGATATTTCCGATACAACGATGGCCGACTGGTGCGGCGGGGCAATGAAAGCACTGGCGCCACTGATCAAGATGATCGAGGACGCAATCATGGCCAGTGATCTGCTACATGCAGATGATACACCTATCCGGGTCCTTGATCGAAGTCGACGAGACAGAGGGCTTGGAAAAGGTGTGAAAAAAGGCCGCCTGTGGGCCTATGTTCGCGACCAGCGCCCTTGGGCGGGAGGAGCCCCGCCGGGGGCTGTCTACCAGTTCGCCCCTGACTGGAAAGAAGAGCATGTCCTGACCCACCTCGCCAAATCCAGCGGCATTTTGCAGGGCGGGGTCGTAAAAGCACGCCTTGGTGACCCCTGCCTTCAAATTGTCCGAGACGATCTGGGCGGTCACACCACCGAAGAAATCCAAAGCGCGGACATGGCTTGCGATCCAATCCGGTAGGGATTGCGTCCAGGTCGCCTCGACAAATGTATAGTTCGATGCTCCCAGAACAGCGACAAACACCTGTGCCGTGCGCACCTCCCCGGTCTCAGGGTCAATCACATCGATCGTATGGCCGGCATAATCGACGAACAGGCGCTCACCTGCAGGATGACGCTGTCGCATCACCGGCGACAGCTTGCCTTCCCATCGCGTGTAAAGTTCGCAAAACCGGGAGTATCCATACCCATCAGGATGATCAGCGCGATATTCTTCCCACAACAGCATCAACGTCACGCCCTTGCGGCGCAACTCGCGGTGAATGCAGGGCCAGTTAGGCTCGGTCGCGCGGTTCGCAATATCACGCGCCGTGCGTGGGTAAATCAGGCGCTCAAGGTCGGTGTCAGACATCTCTGGTGGTAGCGGCCAGCTCAGATCAACCTCGGCAGCGCGATCCAGATAGGCCTTAACCGTTGTCCGCCCAATCGTCAGGCTGACACCAATTTTACGGGTCGAAAGACCCTCGGCTGATAGCCGCAAAACATCTCGTATCTTCCGCATTGGCAATCTCTTCATCGGGCTTCCTTCCAGACTAAAAAGCCAGACGGTAGCCAGTTACAGATTGCCTCGCAGCATCACATCACAGGGTGGCCGGATGCTCCGGAATCAGTGGCCGGATAAAATCGGAATGGGTGGCCGGATACTTTCGGAATCACTGGCCGGATGACCCCGGAATACGCACCGCTGGAAGGCACTTACGCTGTTTCTCGATGACGGGCGCGTGGCCATCGATAACAATGCTGCTGAGCGGGCGCTCAGGCCGATCGGAGTCGGGAGACGGAACTGGTTATTCGCAGGCTCAGATGCTGGGGGCGAAACTCTTGCGCGTGCCATGACCATTATCGAGTCAGCAAAGATGAGCGGTCTTGATCCACAAGCCTATCTGGCAGATGTTCTGGATCGCATCCATGATCATATGAACCCCCGCCTTGGGGAACTGTTGCCCTGGAACTGGAAGCCAAAAACCTGAAGCCGCAGGATGACCACCGTGACTAATCTCTGCACCCTCGAATATGTCGCGGAAATGCTCGGCGAGGACCTCGAGATGTTGGAGGCTGTCATTTGGAATGATGACAACCTCAGTTATGGTGCGATCGTCAGCGTCCACACTGGAGCGGACGAATCCATCACGACCTTAACCGACGATGGTATCGAAGAGCTCAAAGACATGCTCAGCGATGCGCGCATATCACAGGATACATGGCATGCATTCCTCGAAGACTTCGTCGATGACCCCGAAATAATCGCACGCGTCAAGGATAAATGGCCGCGGTAGAAATCGGGCGGTTACATAATTCGCCAAAAAATGTACTACATGAAATCAGTCGGCATGCGTGGCTAACCCATTGAATTATCTATCGCCACATCACATCAAACAGAAAAATTTAACCCGCAAGTGTCGAAGTTGGGGACGCCGGACGCTTACCGGCAGAGCAGCGACGCCGGACGCTTACGACAGAGTCGGCTTTCTCCACCAAATCAGGCCGCGCCGAGCCTCTTTGTGAAACATCACGCGCGCGACAAGGCACGCGAGAACCTCCGTCTGAGTAACCTTCCGATGGTCAGGTAGCCTGACTGTAAGTGCCTACGATCCAGGTCGATAAAGAACTCCGCACGACTACACCGCGCGGATTACCTGACTGTGCTGCGGCCTAAACACTTCAAACTTTGAGTTGCACCTGCTAGTCCTGCGATTCACTCGATTTGCGGATAAAGCCGGATAAGCTTTGTGCGCGCGTCTTGAGTTGTGAACTGCCAGTTGGTTTTGGCGCGTTGGGAGTTGCGATTTGTTGTCCATGCATCGACTTCGGCCTTCAGCATAGTTTTGTCCGGGATGCGCCGGGCCAGACATTGGCGAGCGAGGACGCTGAGTTCACATTCAGCGATGTTGAGCCAAGACCCATGTTTTGGCGTGTAGTGCCATTCGAACCGTTGTGCGATGCGGCGCGCTTGGGCAGGCGGGAAAGCCTCGTACAGCGATGCAGGGTTGTGGGTGTTCAGATTATCCTGCACGAGATCGATCTTTTCGGCATAGGGAAAGTGGAGATCAGCCAGATCGCGCAGGATATGGGCATAATCGATGGCAGTGCGTCGATCGCGTATCTCGACGTGGCGCCAGCCCTCCAGAGGAGCGAATAACATGAACAGGCTGGCGACACCTGCGCGTTCATATTCGTAGTCATGGCGCGCCTCGCGCCCTGGCTGCATGGGAATGGGTGTGCGGGTCTCACGGGTCAATTGTTTGCTGGTCTCGTCCAGACAAACCAGCGGACGGTTTTGATCGTGTGGACGGGTGTAGACGTCCAGCACATTCTCCATGGCCGCCACGAAACCAGCGTTGGCTTTGGGTGGGATTACCCAGTACCGGTTCCGGTGCGGTTTGAGCGCGTTTTTTTAAGCGTGCGTTGGATTGTGGTATCACTGGCCTGCTCAACAATGCCCAGTTCGACAACCCGCTTTTCCAACAACCTGAGTGTCCAGTGCGTATATCCTTCGGGTGGTTCGGAACAGGCAAGCGCGATCAGCTTGGCCTCGGCTTGCCCATCGAAGATCCGAGGTTGTGAAAGCGACGCTGGAACTTTGCGCGCTAAAGTCGCCTCAAGCCCTTCCTCCACAAGTTGGCGCCGGGTGCGGAAAACAGTCGAGAGACTGGTCTCTAATGCCTCGGCAATGCGCGCATCTTCCCATCCCGGGCCATCAGAGGACACATCCGCCTTCAGCAAAATCCGCGCCTTCAGCAGTCTGTAGGCGGCTTGCCGACCCGTTCTGATCATCCCTTCAAGGTGTTCACGCTCCTCTGTCGTCAGTCGAACTACATACTTCGGCTTGCACCCTCTTGTCATCATCTCACCCCCAGAAAGCTGCTACGCTCCACAGAGATTCAGAAAAAATCAAAGCTGTCAAATACCCCGAAGCGAGGCACTAGCCCAATCGAACAGGTTTACCACGCCCTCCTTGATGCTCTTCCGATATGGCATAGGATCGTCAAGGAGTTGGTTGTGGAACAAAGATGTGACCTTCCCAAACGATAGCTCACCGTAGTCATGCAATTGTGTTTCCAGCCAAAAACAGACTTTCGACGACATAAAGCCGTTCAACAGTTCATCTTCGTCCGCGTCCTTAGTGCTTCGCAAACAATCGAGATCATGCTCTATTGCCGACGGTTCAGCAGACTGCGTCAATATTTGGTCTAAACTACACATTGGAAGATCATGGAACCAGACTCCAATGGGTTGGGGGTGAAGTTTTTCAGATATGTTTTGAGGCCATTCATTCGGGTTGGCGCTCTTCTCACGTTCTACGCTAGCCAAGAAATCAGCCATCAATTCGACCGTATCTCGATCTAGCCAGTTTACAGATCCGAGGTAGTCACGAACTTTGGTCTTTTCTGTGTGACCATATTCGAACCCAGTTCCAAACTCATCGTTCTCCAAATGTGAAAGGGACATTCCCTTTGATGTCAGATTTGCGCTTCCAATGAAGATCTTGGAATCCACGATGTAGACTTTTCCATGGAGGTTCCGCGATATCCCGAATGGAATATTAGCCTCCTCACAGAGGTAGAAGCACTCCAAGTCCGAAGCTCCAGCCGCCAAATCTGACGGCTGCCAACGAGATACGATCTTAAGGTTACTAGTTCTACTTGTTTCAATAAGCCACTTGAGCGCCTCGAGCTTAACAAATGCGCTAAGAACTATTACCTCTTGCTCCGCTGAAGACAAAGCATCCTCAAGTTCTCGTCTAAAAGCACCCGTTTCTAAGAGAAGCATTCTAGTTGTCAATATTCTCTAAGAGTTTTGAGACCCAGTACCCCCACCGATCACGGAATTTCTCAAAAGTATCGCCATCTAGGGTTTTCCTGAACTCATCTTCAGTACGCACATAAGCCATCGTGTAAACTTCAAGAGCACTGAGCGCTCGATCATCGCCAGAGTCTTCGACATGTCGCCATAGTTTTTCGTAGTATGGCGAACGGGTGTTGATAACTCCAACCGCAGCATTTGCTACGAACTGCAGGTCCAAGAACATTGTCCCGGGCCAACTGCCCTTATTCAGGTCAACCTTGTAGTCAATCGTTGCTTTGGCGAACGCTTGGGCATCCTCTTCAGAAAGCTCTGGGCGAGTTTCCAGAACATATTTTGTACGTTCTGCCAGCTTCTCCTGTTCCGACTTAGCCTCAGCTTCTTTGTCTGAGGATGTTTCAGTGTGATCCTCCGCCACATCCTTATTTACCTTTTCAGAAACGGGGTCAGGTTTGGCTTTAAATGGGTCCGCAGAACTCCCTTCCTTTCGTGTTTTAATCAAGTCCAACATTGCATTGATCTTAACTGTCAGATTTCGATTGAGCTCAAGGTGCAGTGAAGATTTGTAATGGCCAGAATTCTCCGGGTCCTCCGCAGCTTCGTTCAAGGCTTCAATCTGCTCGACGTCATGTTTCGGGTCTAGTTTCTTGAAGCCTCGAATATGCTGCTTGTTGTTAGTAACACCAAACAACTCATCCAAAACCGGCTTAAAACGAACTTCTACCCCCCACCACCTCTGCCTGGTATCACTGTCTAGAAAACCAAAGGAACCAAAGTCTATCTCACGGCCAGCACGAACAAACGAGATACCAGTATTGCGTGCGTAGTGCTTGCCAAGATTTGAGTTACCACCCATTTTTTGGGTCTCCGGCTTGGCTATACTAAGGCGAATTTCAATGTCCGAAAATTTTCCCGGCTCATACTCAACTGGTATGGCGTATGGTTTCTCAAACTCGACGTTCGTAGCTTTTCCATCGCTGTCTGGGCAGCTTGACGGCTCCAAAAGGTACAAAGGATCATTAGGCTTCAAGTCATGTGACGCTTCGACTTTGTTATTGTCTAGATCGAAGTCGACCAAGCTCACATCACGTTTTCTGCCATAGTCATCATTGTCATCCAGGAAGTGCCGATAAATGCGGCAGAGCTCTTCTTGCATTCGAGAAAAGAGCGTCGACGGGCGCTTGAAATCCACTCCATCTAGCTTGGACCATAAGACCAGCGTGCCGCTCCTACCGATCTTTCCTCCAACCGCTTCGACGATCTCCTTGGGAAGGTCCGTCTCTTCAACGCTTTTAAGATACTGCTGTCTGCCTTCCTTGACTTCCGGTAGATCAAGATACGTCTTGTTAACCGACCCATTTTGCCAAGAATAAACCTCAACAAGCTCCGCCTGCGAAAGAGACGAACCTTTAAGTCCAAAGCCAAAACGTCCGAGACCATCTCGGGTATCTAGTCGAGTGCCCCAACCTAGTGATAGACAGCGTCCCAACTCATCCGGTGTCATCCCCTGCCCATCATCCAAAACCGCTATTTTTTGAACTCGGTAGACCGTACGCTTTGCTACAGGCTCTCTGGCTGACAGCGTAACTATGGTTATCTTTTTTGCCTCGGCCTCGATCGAGTTATCAACCAATTCAGCTACAGCAGTAGCTGTGTTTCGATAGCCAACTTGGCGCAATGCGTTCAGCGCCAAGTACGCATCAACAATCTGCACTGGCTTGTCTTGTTTGTTCATTTTGCTTCCCCGAAATGTTCGTCAAAGTACGTAAATGCTTGCGGCACGTTGGGTAAATTTAAAATATTATCAACCACATCCACCACAGTGCAGCTAAGCGTCCCACCAACTGAATTGCCTCTAAGCCCCCGTCCCACCATTTGTGAATAAAGCACAACCGACGTTGTCGGACGCGCAATCACAACGGCCTCTGTCTTTGGCGCGTCAAATCCGGTTGTCAAAACACCAAAATTTGTGAGAACCCTGACACTTCCGTTTTTGAAATCTTCAATCGCCTCGCGCCGATCACTTGGTGGCGTTTCGCCAGTTACCGCTCTTGCCGCGCACCCTCTTTCCCTTAAGACCAATGCCATATCAGATGCATTCTGCTTCGATGGGCAGAACACGATGGTCTGCTTCTTATCAATGAGCGCAAGTTTTTCGACCGCAGCAACTACTTCCAATGTCCTCTGTGCGTTGTTGCCTAACTCCGCCAGCACTTTGGGTGAAATGTCTAAAAGATCTGAAACTAGCCTAACTGCCTCGGCGTCAAGATTAACAGTAGCGCTAGTGTTGAGACGCATACGTTCAACAGAAGACAAAATCCCACGATCCTGAAGATACTCAATCGAGTTTCTCCCACCGGTCAATCGCTGGTCGATTGTGAGTTTCTTGTTGCCATAAAAATCTGATAGAGCCTTGGTTTGAGCTACATCACCCCCAACGTGATGCCTACCAGGCGTAGCCGTCAAGCCGATCAAAGTGGTGCTCGAGTTACAGAGAAACTCTATTGCTTTTTTGTAAGTCGGTGCCATCGACATGTGCGCCTCATCGACAATCAGCAGACTACATTCGCGCCTAATTTCTGCAAATCGATCAAAATCAGCGTTTTTGTTTGAGTGAATGCTAGAGTAGCAACTCTGAAAGCTAGTAACTATGAAACAGGGCCTGCTCAGATCAATGTTGTCTGGCTTCCTGCCCCCCCACATTGAATAAACATTTGCATTCTCAGTTCCTAGCTTTGTCCAAATGCTAAGGAACGTTTGAACAGCCTGATCGCAGAGCTCTTCGCTATGAGCAAGCCAAACCACAGTGGGATTTTCGCGTGAACAGTTAAACCGAAGGAAATCTGAAATGAATTCCATAGCTGTTCGTGTTTTACCCGAGCCTGTCGGCATGTGAGCAACGATTCTTCTGCTTGCGGCATCGCCTTTGGCGCCTGTCTCCAAGAAGGAAAAACTAACAAGCTGTTTCCTAATGCTGTTTTGATAATCAAATAGGGGCTTTTCAATGTGTGTTTGCAGATGCGGCTCTGGGCCAGACAAAAAATCGTTTGGGAAAGCTTCGTCGATGTCCAGGTCCATCAGCTTTAGAAAATTGGTCGTTGCCTCATTTCTTCCCCAAGTAAAATTCGGTGGAATCGTTACAGGGCAACCATCAGGCCTCGAGCCAAGTTTGTCGCGGATAACTTGTGGAGAAAACACTTCTAGCACAGCGTTTCTGAGGTCTTTCTTTTTGAAGATTGCCAGACCACTCTCAGACAGCATGGCCTCAGCTACCGCGCGAGGACGGGTACTAACCCCAAGTTCTGAAAGCCCCTCTAGTCGGTTCTCACCCCAAAAAGCCGCTAATCGCGCGATACCTATGCTTGCGAGGGCGTCAACTACGGTGCTGGAACTCATGCTGTTTTCCACTCTCTCGGTTTGCTACCCGCCCAGCAGCGGGGACAAGGGGTCGGCGCTTTCGGCATACTTTGACAGATTCGGCTGCTTGGTAAAGCCCTTGAAGGTAACCGGCCGGTTGTTACCGCGGTGATTGTGCCTTGATGCGGGCGACGGACCAATACATATCCGCAAGCCCGCTTCCAAAGATCGTAACCACCCGATTTGAACCGCCTGCTTCTGGGCGCTTCGCGATGTTATGAGATGTCTTTAACGACGTCGTTAACGACGTCCCTTATTGGAGGCATTGATGCGCGGAGAAATACTTGGGGCTGAACGGCGGCGACGTTGGAGTGATGAGGAGAAGGTGGCAATCGTACGGTCAGTTGGAGTCGGTGGGGCGACAGTGACCCAGATTGCCCAGCGTCATGATGTGACGCGGCAGCAGATCTATAGCTGGCGATACGATCTGAAGAGGAAGGGCCTTTTGCCATACGACCCTGAAACGGTGTTTTTGCCGGTCGAGTTTTTGGAAATGGACCCTGAGGCATCGAGACCTTGTGCGGTTAGTGATGAGCAAGACGGGCGGGTTGAGGTTGTTCTGCGCAATGGCCGGAGTTTGCGCATTGATACAGATGTCGATGCGTCTGCCTTGACCCGGCTGATAAAGGCGGTGGAAGCGGCATGATTGGTCCGGGCACTGGGGTTAGGGTCTATCTGGCTTGCGGCTACACTGATATGCGTAAGGGGATTGCCGGCCTGTCGGCGATTGCACAGGATGTGCTACGCCAGCGCCCTGCGAGCGGCGCAGTCTTTGCATTCCGTGGGCGTCGGGGAGATAGGATAAAGCTGCTGTTTTGGGACGGACAGGGATTTTGTCTGTATTATAAAGTTCTCTCGAAGGGGCGTTTCCCATGGCCTTCGGCCTCTGACGGAAGCGCGCGTTTGACCTCTGCGCAGCTGGCCATGCTGTGGGAAGGAATGGAGTGGCGAAGGCCGGATTGGGGCGCGCCGCCAGCCCGTGTCGGATGATTTATCTTGCTGTAATTGCTTGTTTTTAGTGGATATAAGGCTTGGGATATGGTATAAATTTCCATGTCCCAAGCAGCGATTTCTCTCCCCAACGATCCGGCCGCTCTGAAGGTGATGATCACCTCTTTGCAGGCAGAGAACCAGAAAATCCTGGCCACCTTGCGCGCGCATGACTTGCTCGTTCAAGCCCTGCGCATCCGGATTGCCAAACTGAAGAAACAGAAGTTCGGTTCCAGCTCGGAAAAGATCGAGCGTGAGATCGAACAATTGGAACTCGCGCTGGAAGACCTGAATGTCGCTGTTGCCGAGGCACAAGACACGTCGCCAGATGAGAGTGAGGACGCTGACACGGACGCAGACGCGCGTAATACCACAGCAGATGCGCCAGAAAAGAAGCAACGCCGTCGTCCTAAAGTGTCGCCTGATACCCCCCGCGAACGCCGTGAGCTTGATCCTGGTGACACATGCCCCGACTGCGGTGGCAATCTGCGGGTGGTAGGTGAGGATGTCAGCGAGTTGCTTGATATGATCGCAGCGCAGATGAAAATCATCGAAATCGCGCGCATCAAGAAATCTTGCCGGTGCTGCGAGAAGATCGTTCAGCCACCCGCCCCCAGCAGACCAATCCCGCGCAGCATGGCGGGCCCAAACCTGTTGGCATTCATCCTGGTCTCGAAATACGATGATCAGCTGACTTTGTATCGCCTCAATGAAATCTTCGCCCGGATGGGAGCAGATATTTCCGATACAACGATGGCCGACTGGTGCGGCGGGGCAATGAAAGCACTGGCGCCACTGATCAAGATGATCGAGGACGCAATCATGGCCAGCGATCTGCTACATGCAGATGATACACCTATCCGGGTCCTTGATCGAAGTCGACGAGACAGAGGGCTTGGAAAAGGTGTGAAAAAAGGCCGCCTGTGGGCCTATGTTCGCGACCAGCGCCCTTGGGCGGGAGGAGCCCCGCCGGGGGCTGTCTACCAGTTCGCCCCTGACTGGAAAGAAGAGCATGTCCTGACCCACCTCGCCAAATCCAGCGGCATTTTGCAGGCCGATGGCTACAAAGGGTATACCAAGCTCTATGCTCCTGATCTCAACGGCAAGAGCCAGTTCCGAGAGGCTGCATGTTGGGCCCACCTGAGGCGCGACTTCCATGATGTTTGGATTGTGACGAAATCTGAAATCGCGCGCGAAGCGCTCGACCGGATCGGCGCGCTTTATGATATCGAGCGCCAGATCAACGGTCAGCCCGCAGACATACGCAAAGCAGTGCGCCAGGAAAAAACCAAACCCAAGGTCGAGGCCTTCCGGGTCTGGGCAGAGCAGCAATTAACACGCATCCCCGGCAAAAGCGATCTGGCCAAAGCGTTCCGGTATGGGCTGAGCCGCTGGAAGGCACTTACGCTGTTTCTCGATGACGGGCGCGTGGCCATCGATAACAATGCTGCTGAGCGGGCGCTCAGGCCGATCGGAGTCGGGAGACGGAACTGGTTATTCGCAGGCTCAGATGCTGGGGGCGAAACTCTTGCGCGTGCCATGACCATTATCGAGTCAGCAAAGATGAGCGGTCTTGATCCACAAGCCTATCTGGCAGATGTTCTGGATCGCATCCATGATCATATGAACCCCCGCCTTGGGGAACTGCTGCCCTGGAACTGGAAGCCAAAAACCTGAAGCCGCAGGATGACCACCGTGACTAATCTCTGCACCCTCGAATATGTCGCGGAAATGCTCGGCGAGGACCTCGAGATGTTGGAGGCTGTCATTTGGAATGATGACAACCTCAGTTATGGTGCGATCGTCAGCGTCCACACTGGAGCGGACGAATCCATCACGACCTTAACCGACGATGGTATCGAAGAGCTCAAAGACATGCTCAGCGATGCGCGCATATCACAGGATACATGGCATGCATTCCTCGAAGACTTCGTCGATGACCCCGAAATAATCGCACGCGTCAAGGATAAATGGCCGCGGTAGAAATCGGGCGGTTACCAAAGATCTTCAACGCTGCATCCTAAAAAAATCTTACATCAGATCATTTATGGCAGGCCAAACACACCTTTTGCTGGCCATAGATCTCATCTAGATCAACTGCGCCTTGTTCCGGCCGTAGAGGATCAACCTTCCTCTTCGCCTTCGCTCTTTCGACACGTTTTTCATGATCTGCGCGGATTTGAGCAATCCGTTCCGACTTTTCTAGTTCAAGCAGTGTCTCCCCTTCGCTCCATGAAAACGGCGACCCATGGTCGAGAGCGGTTTTCTCCATTTGCTTAGCCCTCTCAAAGGCTTCAGGGTGACGCTCCTTTAGTCCAACCCACTCAATTTTTTGCTGAAAGAAACAAAACGTGCAGCCACTCCTGGAACGCCAGTCATAGTATGCTGGCAGGCCAAGTCCTGAGTTCTCAAGAATCTCAAAAACGCCTGCCTTGTCGATCCCATCATCTTTGAATGGCAGCTTGGTAATTAAATTTCCATTTTTCGAGTTCAAACCCTGGCGAAAATCTTCGTCAGCCCGGATCGCTACATAACTATAGACTGTATACCCCTGCTCGGTAAATTCTGATTTCACCCACTTCTCAAAGGGCTTGATCTTTAGGTCTTTCGTACACCAACGCGTCTGGGCTGACGGGAGGAATTGATTATATTGGGCAAGGTAGAACTTAAAATCTCGCCCCGGGTCCAAGTACCGGATCTTCTTGCCAAGAAAGCCCTCGAGCATCGCTAGGTACTCATAAACCTCATCCAGCTCTTCGCCCGTGTCAGTGAAGAAATACTCAATATCAAGTTCGGGGTGAGCCTGGCTCATGTAGATCGCGAGGGCTGAACTATCTTTGCCCCCAGACAAACCTAGAACATGTTTAACTTTTTCAGCCATCTACTTCCTCACTTACGTCTGATTGTTTGATCCTCGCAGCTCCGACTTTTGCTAAAGCAGCCAAGATCACGTTTCTACCGGTGCCTTCCGCAGCCTGCTGCAATACCTCTTCAATCTTTCTACTAAGGTTGTTCACTTCCTCATCTTCGGATTCCAAGACATCAAATTCCTCCATCACAGGCGTGGGCCGATCATCAACGCTGACAATCAACGCCATTGCAGAGCGCTTGTCCTTCCGCCCGGCCACGCGCGCGACTGACTCGTGCTGGTTGAACTGTTGCGCGAGCAAGGTGAGTTGAACAATTGCCCGGTCTATGTCGCTATCGATCCAAGCTTTGGCAGGCTTGTTTATGCCCAACCCTGCGAGTGCCTCCATCGATTGTAGGTCATCTCTGAAGCTTGTGAGCTGGGTGATGAAAGATCGAAGCCGCAAGTCACCCGCAACATCTCGGATATTCTTCGCGCGCTCATTCAGCTCTCGGTACGCCTTCGCAGTGCGCCCGTGAACTTGTAGCTCATTCAGAATGTGTTCGCGCATTCTTGTGAGCATCGCAGGGTAAGCCGTACGGATTTCGATGAGCCCTTCTTTGATGTTTTGAGCGATTTCAGAGATTCCTTGATCTGTGAGAATGTCGATGTCCTGTCCGTAGAGGCCAGGAATGTCATCAAACGCGAATTTTTGTGGGTCATTAGAACGCTTGAAGAGCGCTCGGACTTTTTTTGCGTGCTCAGGAAGACGTGCGGTTCGTTGAACCCAAGGTGCTGAAGTTTCGTAAGCTGCGATGAGTGCGCGTCCAACTTCTAGCGGACTTAAAGTTGATATTGGTTTGTCTACAACTTCACCGACCACGTTTGCCAGCTCAGTAAGCAGCCTCTTGGTCGTTCGGTTCATTTCGATCCAGCGCAGCTGGACCATTTGCGGCGCTCTCAGAACATAGTCCACGTCAACATCCGAAATAGTCGATAGAAAAATACCTTCCCGATAATGTGACAGGTTCCGACGTTCAGCTAGCATGAACAGCACAGCAAGGAATGGCATCAAACCGTCTTTCAACCCAAAGGGAGGTGCCCGCCATAGCTCATAAACATCGGTAAGTTGTACGTTACGGTTACCTCGCTTCTTCAAGAAGTCTTTCGTTGCTTTCCAAATGGGCAACAGATTTGCGACATCTTCTCCGGATGGTGGCATAAACTTCCATTCATTTCCCTCTTCTCGGTACAATCCATTAGCCTCAACGAGCGATACGAACAGAGCTTTCTCCGCTGGGAACTTCTTAAACCCAAGCCCTGGAGTACCTTCTTTAAGGACGGCAGCATGCAGTAGCAGCTTGAGCGCTGAATTGGCCGATGCCGATGGCTTGGTGCGGTTCAGCAGTTCGTTGTTTAGTTTGGGCGACTGGGAAAACCGACGGTCTGCCATTTCTGAGGCTAAAACTGTGAGGTTCCGGCGCGCGGGAATCGGGAGATCATAAATTCCAGTTTCCCATTCTGCGCTTGCGATCAATTGCCAGACCTCATGCTCAATCCGGCCTCCAATCGCCTCGATACGATCGGTAAGCTCTCTGCGCGCGATTTTGTCTCGATGAATCTCGGGGTTCGATGCCAAGATATCCTTCAAAGCGGAGTGCTCTCGTGCGAGTGCCACAAGGTTCTTCGATTTTTCTGACCTCACAACCGCAAAGTCGGCCCCCCACCCATACTCACCAAAATCCTCAACAATGCTTGGCGTCGCATCGTCCAGTGAAATGATAAATGCGCCAAAGCATCCATTTGTAGGTGCAAAGCTAGTAACATAGTTTTCTACCTGGCTTTCGAGCATTACCTTGAGTTCGCACCAGCGCAGAGCACCAGTTTCACGGTAGTGCCGTTTCGCCACGATATTTGGTGAAGACAAAGCATTTGAAATTGAGCTGAGATCGAAGTCTGATCTTTCTCTCAATGCCTCATCCAGCGCCACTTCAATGTCAAAGTCGCTCCCGTCAAAGAGAGAGTAAGTGCCTCTGAACTTTCGAAAAACAACAATCGACGCCGCCTCAAGTTCTGACAAAAGCTCCTCTACTGCAGCACTTGTTTGGTTTATCGACAGGCAAAGTGCGCCCAGCGTCGCACCTACTCCGGTTTGCTTTTGCGTCAGCTCCAAAATGGCTAGCGACTTTAGCAGTTGCACACCGAGTTCGCCGCCATCTTTCGCTTCCCACCGCGCAATGGCATCCCTCGCATTTGCAAAGTGATGGCTGTCCAAAGACACGGCGATTGCAGCTTGCAGATTGAAATCGAGATAATCCCAAAAATCAGCCAATCCGTAGTCTTTCGGATCTTCTATGCTCGCCTTCTCAAGGTAGTCCTGAAAGCCAAAAAGCTCGGACGAGCCTAGGAAACTGAAGATGCTACGCTGGTTTTGCCCATAACTCCGTCGCGATGCAGGCCCTAGCACCAGTGTAACAAGCGGGTTGAGTGGCCAAGCGCCAGTAAGCAGCTCTTTCGAAACTACGGACGCACCACGTCGAACATCGGCAAGTAATTCCGCGGCTGCCTCTGCGTTCTGTCTAGCGCTATCCGGCTGCTCTGAAGCAATAATTGCCTTGCTCACCAATTCAATCTGCTCATCGCCGGATACATTGACGGGAATGTCGATGAAGCGGCCCTGGATCTTTCCCCACTCATCTTTGATGTCGCGTGCCAAGCGGCTCGCATATTCTTGGAAGGATTGATGAAGGATACCAACAACGATAAGGCGGCCATCGCTTCTCGACGCCGCTTCACCAAGCAGTTGGAAGAAATATGCATCTCCTGTTGAGGATGCCGCGTGCTCAAGTAGCTTCCCCATTTCATCCAAAAAGAGAACTAAACCTCCAGAATGTTCACGGTCGTCAGCGGCCAAATACTGCAAGTAGTCAATGACTTTTTCAGGCGTATCAAACTTCCTTTGGCGTGCCGCAAGTCCTGCATCCTTGATACCATTACCGATCAACTGGAAGGGTTCCATGCTGCGCCCAACGACCGACACACATTTCCAGCCATCTCTCTTCGGAGGGAGTAACTTCCATAATTCCTTTGCAAACTTCGGATCAGTCTTGCTCGCAGCCGTCGCGCGTTCTTGCTTACTCCCGCTCAACAACGCGGAGAGAGCGAGTGCGAGGCTCGACTTCCCGCTTCCATACGGACCGGTCCAAGTGAAGGCACCTTGCCCGCTCTCAAATTGTTGATGTGAAAAGTTTCTGAGGATTTCCCGTACTGATGACGATAAGACAAAACCCTCTAGGGCTTCATTGCGGTCATCTTGATCAATTCGAACAGATCGCAGAAAGCGTCCATTCACCGAGACAATTTCGTTAAGCGGCATATGAACCTCTCAACGCAGAAATGTCGGAGGACCACAGGTTCTCTGCAAAATCTTGGGGGAACTCCCCTTGTCTAAGAAGCTGTTTCAATCCAGCTGTCTCAGACCAAGAAATCAAACCGTCGGTCATGTAAGCGACATCGGCCAACCGATCAATCAGCTCACCCTCCTCAAGAACGAAAACCCTTCCGGGAGACCCGGGCTCTAGTAACATTGACTGAACGCTAAGCGTGTTCGCGGAAGATGTTCGCTCCCAAAAATCGCATACCGCATAGAGGAAAACGCCGTTAGACAGGCTCGGCTTACGACCCAAATTCATACCGAACTTTCCACTGGTGCGCCGCCGGATCAAACCCAGCTCGGTAAGCGGAGAATTGAATGCCTCTTCGCTTGGGCCGCGTTTTGGGACACTAGGGACGTAGTTAGCCAACAAGACACTTATATCGTTAGACAACGTCTTCTCGGTTGGCAGCTTCCAACCATGCTGATCAATAAATTCTATCAACCTTCTTAGAACCGTATCGCGGTCAAAGTTTGGCTCATTGAGAACATTGAACAACCAATAGGTGGCTGTATGCTTAGGATTAGAGGCAATATCCCAGTGGATCTTCCAAAGCGACGAAGCGCTTTCAAGGTATGGATCGCGACCATTTGGCCCAAGCAACTGCTGACCAAACTCGGTCGTCCTTACATCCTTTCCATCTGCTGTGAGAATACCTGCCACCTGCGCCCAAAATCGAATTGCCGCCACCATATTTTTGCCGACGCCAAAATGTGCAATTGCCGCACTCTCTGAAAAAATCTTTTTGTTATTCAATCCACTATCATCAACTGCTTCAAAAGCCTTTTCCAGCCACCCATAACGCAAGGGAAAGGTTTCGTGGCCGGAGAAGTGCGGCTTGTAATCCTGCGCAAATGTTGTTTGCTTTTTCATGTAACTGCTACCCCGTTTGGGGCTGTTATAGCGACCTTCCAAGGGGATGGTCAACAACGTCCTGGTGCTTGACCCCAGGATCAAGCTTGGTCTACAGATGACCTCCTATTTGGTAGGAAAAGCCCTTTGACCATTTACCTTGATCATCAAGCAAGCACCCCGATCCTGCCAACAGTTCGGGCCGCAATGCAGCCGTTTTGGACGGACTGCCATGGTAACCCGCACTCCTCAGAGCATTCAACAGGGTGGTCCGCAAACAAGGCTACTGAATCATCGAGGACCAAAGTGGCCAACTGCATTGGAGCCGATCCGGATGAGATCATTTTCACATCCGGAGCTACAGAGGCGAACAATCTTGCCATCAAGGGTCTGAGCACTCCTGAGCAACGGCAAGGTCAGCGCACGACTATTCTTGTTTCAGCGACGGAGCATAAGTGCGTATTGGAAAGTGCAGCCTATGTAGCTCAGACAAAAGGATGTTCGGTTCGAGAGATTCCGGTCAACGGGAAGGGCCACGTCGACCTCGACAAACTGCGAGACATGCTACGCGAGGGTGTTTTGTTGGTAAGCGTGGCATTGGTCAACAATGAGATCGGGACCATCCAAGATCTTGCCTCAATATCAGCACTTTGCCGCGATTCAGGCGCAATCCTCCACTCCGACTTCGCGCAGGCACCAAGCGCAGTCAACCTCCTAGAATATGCAGATTTGGCTGACATGGTTAGTCTGTCCGGGCATAAATTTGGTGGGCCAATGGGCGTTGGCGCACTCTATGTGAGCCGTGAGCTGAAGGACCGGATTGAACCTCTGTTTCACGGAGGTGGGCAAGAGGGTGGGCTTCGGTCCGGCACATTGCCCCTTCCGTTGTGTGTTGGTCTTGGCTCGGCGGCGGAGTTCCATGCCTCTGAGGCCGGAACTGCTTTGAGAGCGCGGGTCGCAGGTCTACGAGATCTCTTCGTACACAAACTGCAATCGAACCGCGACCGTATAGGATTGAATGGAGATAAGCTTTGCTCCCGTCATTCTGGCAACGCGAATCTAAGGTTCGAAGGGCGCGATGCGGGAGAAATCCTCCAACGATTGCAGCCCATCGTGTCAGCTTCTACAGGTTCGGCCTGCTCTTCGGGAATTTCGGAACCAAGCTACGTCCTCCGTGCAATTGGACTTACATCGGATGAAGCGAAAGCCTCCATACGCTTTAGTTTTGGGCACACCAATACTTCGGATGAAGCTCTCGAAGCCGCCGAGGCCATTATAGCAGTACTCTAGATCGATCACCCCTCGGTCAGGTAGGATGTTTCAACAGAGCCTTTAGAAAGATCCAAACCCGAGGGGTGAAACTTGCAAAACAAAAAATCTCTCAAGAATGCGGTTGGAAAAAAGGTAGGTCAGGCGATCTACTTGCACCGCAGTGCGGTTGATCATATTCAGACGAGCGCAAAGGATAAGCTGAGCCTTGCGCTGCAAAGAGTTCCGGAAGATTTCCAATGGTCAGTGTTGAAGATCTCGGGGCAAAACGCCCAAACCTTCTCGTTTTTGGACTATCAAGACTTCAGCGCCGTGGCTTTTCCAGAGTTGCGGGCAAGCCTACTCGTCAACCTCGCGGAAGAAGGCGCAAAACTGAGAAAATATTCTGACGCAAATCCACCCATTCTCCACAGAAAGGAGCTACTCCTAGCCCTGGATCATCCTGTCGCTTTGCCCTTAAATCGGCTCTGCCTCAATCTGTGTGGCGGAGGGGCGGCATTCAGGCTCTGAGGCGTACTTGGTCCGGCGCGGCCTTACAATGCGCGTTTTAGGTTCTTCAGGCGATTGATTTGGCCCTCCGTTTGACCGTTTCTCCACGGAAGTTCGATAGCATTGCGCACGGCGTCAATATCTCGGTGCAGCGTTCGGGAAAACTGCATGAACAACGGACTTTCCCTCTTGAATTTTCCAGTTTTAGGATAGATGCGCCACACAGATTGAGGCAGAGCCCAATTAAGGGCTACGCGACACCGGTTCTCCCGCCTTCGCAACGATGCGCTGTTTCGCCATGCGGTTCAACGGCATCCTGCGCGACCGCGAAGCAGACCCGCTCCCTGCATGGATCGACGACGCGATTGAAACCGACCTGGCGCCACTCGTGCGCTTTGCCCGCACATTGAACCGGGACTTCGATGCGGTCAAAAACGCCATCGAGATGCCATGGAGCAACGGCCAAGCAGAAGGTCAGATCAATCGCCTGAAGACCCTCAAACGCGCCATGTACGGCCGAGCCGGTCCAGAATTGTTGCGGGCGAGAATGCTACCGTTCCGCCACACAGATTGAGGCAGAGCCGTTTTAACGGCAACGCGACAATGGGTCGAGTAAACCCCAACTACGTGATTTCTACTGGTCCCTATACGGCCTCCATGTTTCGGTATTCGGCCTTGCGAAGAAGGTCCCTTGCGAGTGTTTCGACTTTCAGAATGTCTTCGCGGAACGAATGATCATCGCATTTCGTCATGATCTCTTGCACCCTGCAAGCATCCGCCACCAGCCCGTCCGCCCATTCGATTTCAGTCGAGGCTAGGCCTTTCGTAGCTAATCGCAAGCGAACACGGGTGCGCAGATACAGTGCGATGCCTTGTGTTGGTTGATAGCCCAACGACTTAGCGGTTTGAAAGACCGCATCTGCGTCCTGTTCGACCATATACAACAGCCCCGACTCTCCGCCGAAACCCCATTGCAGCCCAGAGAAAAACTCCCTGTCTTTTCCGGCCTCATCAGCCTCGATCACCATTGCCACGAAATGGCTGAGGGCCTGCATCTGCATACCATAGCTGATTTGACCTTCCCTACACTCGCTGCGCGCCTTCCACGCATAACTCAAAGATCGATCGAGGTCCCTGTTCAAAAAATGGTACCGCGACTGATCCAGAAGGAGCGCCACCTGTTCGCCGGCACCAAACCGGGACAAGCGGCAGGTGTTTGCGTGCAACATACCCTTAATGCGCGCATCCGCCTTCCTCCAGCGCAGACCCTTGCGATTGTCGGTACCGCGGAAATAGTGGTCGCCTCGCAGCATCAACCGAAGTGCCGTTCGTGCAGGGCGGCCCGAAACCACCGTACCTGTGCCGTTCCGTGTCTCGCGGGCCAGCACGTCCTCGATCTGGTGAATCTCTTCTAATAGATCCAGCGCGTTCTCCATTGGCTGAGTCAGGGCGACAAGCTCGACCTCGCGTGAGCGCAGGCGCAGCCAGGCCTGAATTGTATCAATCTGCTGCCTCCCTGCGGCTTCGATCAAATTCAACACCGGCGAGACCTCCTCGGGATCGTTTGCAGCCAATTCGGGATATTCGCGCCGCATGTGGTTGCGCAGGCGCGACAAAGTCTTGCTGTGGCCAACCTGATCCTCGTCGAATTGCGACTTGAATCGGGTTAAAGGCCGACCCCGCAAAATGGCCATATCCACGGCCGAGCACAGGATGCGGATCGCGCGGTTTACCAAGGCCCTGCGCCGGTCGCTCGGCGGCTCCTCGGCTTTGAGAGGCGCAAGCTTCTCGATGAGCTCCAAGGACCTGCTCCAGGCCCAATGAACTACTTTCGGCGATTGGCTATGCAGTGCGGATATCGCAAGCGATTCAAGAAGCTCGATGATTTGTTCGGGCGAAAAAATGTCGAGCAGATAGGGTTGCAGGGTTCGCGGCAGGTCCTGCTGTTTCAGCGTGTCGATACGCTGGAAATACCACTGTCCAGTGGGCTGGAAAACAAGCATGTAGAGATGCGCCCGCATCTGGTCTTGATCCCAGACCATCGTCATCTGCGCGTCCTTGTCCAGAAGTTCTTGCAGGAGGCATTGCACGGCAAAGCGGAAGGCAACAGCGGGGCGCTGACGTTCGCCGGCAGCAAAAACATCGGGCGGGGCTTGGTGCAGCATCGGATTCTCTGCAATCAGCGTCGTATTCGCCTCTTGGTCCATCAAACGGTCGAAATCGATGCTTGCCAACAAAGCCTCAAAGGCCTGGATGTCACGCAGCATGCCTTGCCATTGTGGCGCCCGGCACCGCAGCGTGGCCTGTGTACGCCTTTCCTGTGCTCGTTGATGGGCCACCCGCGCCACCTGGCCTGCGGCTTCGCGCAAGATGACATTGTATTCTCTGGCCCATTCGAAATGGTCCGGATGGCTGAGTGTGGACAAGAGAAGCTCGCGCAAGGTCTGATGCATTTCCCAGCTTGGTTCGGATGGGTTGATGCGTTGATGCGGGCCATATTCGGCCATGTCGACTGGCCGGCCTGTCTTGGGTGTCAGGAAGAACCCTCGCGCAATATTCTCCATTTCCTTCAGACTCTCACGGACCGTTTCGGCCGGGCGTTCCAGCTTGCGCCCGGTAGTCCGGTCCCAGTCCTTCAGCAATTGCCCCAGCGTCGACGGGCGCATGCCGTCGTCGGATGCTGCGATCGCCATGGTGATGCGGAACATGTTGCGCTTGTTCAGTATTTCGACCAAGATTCGAACAAGGTCGCCCACCGCGTCCGTGCCAACCTGAATCCTCTTTTTGACCTTGGACAGCTCGGTGATCGCCTTCTTGACGCGTTCCTCGGCGGCATCGTGACCTATGCTAAGCTGCATGGCTGCGGCGAGCAGGATCAGGATGTCACCCGGAACGGTCACCCGGCCCAGCTTTTCGCACGCACGCTTCATTGTCTTGTCATAAGGCGCAGGCGTTTTCATCCCGGGGAAATACCTGCCGATATCTTCCAAGAGCGGGTCCTTCAGCCGGACCCTTTTGGCCTCAGGCAAGCGCCGAGCTGCAGCCTTGGATGGCGGTTTGGTTGTTGAGATCAGCAAGTGACTTTCTGGATTACTGTTGAATAGCCACGAGATGAGCGAGGGGCGGCATTGGTCGCGCAGCTGTGCGCGCGGGGTGCTCCAGGTCAGGTCTTCCCAATTGGTCAGGATGAAAAATGCCGGATTGCGCTCGTGCAGCTTGTGGATCTCGCGATACATCGCATCGAGTCTGCACCCCTCGTCGGGCGAGACGGTGTTACCATCGATCTGTGCAAGCGCCTGATCGTAAGAGATCGGCGTGGACTTTCTATCGTTGGTGCGAGCGCCGTCCAGGGTCTGCAAAAAGGCCAGCACCCGCCTGACCAGGTCCTGATTGCTATGGTCCTGCACATTGATCAGGAACACCGGCAGGGGGGCTGCCGCTTCGGGGTCTCGGCCCAGATCGAGCGCGATGGTCGGCCGGTCCGGGTCTTCGTTCTGAAGTTGACGCAACAGCTCAACCAAACAGCCCGATTTGCCCGCATTCTGGTTTCCGTAAAGCAGAATGACCCGCGCTGACGCGTCGGTGGTTTTCACATGCTTGATAATCCGACTGGCCAAGCCGGCCATCGTCCGGGGGTTTTCGTCTTCGCGGAACCTGCCCTTTGGCGATAGGTAGTCAGTGAATTTGCTGGGAATGCAGTGCAAAGCCCGGCGCTGAACAACGGCGCCTGCCATAGGTTTGGGCTGAATGCCCTCTGGCGCGACATAGTCCTGCCCGGTCAGCCAGCGCGCTTCGATATGGCGGAAAACATCTGTCGCGTTTTGCGGCCTGTCCGCGACAAGTTGGTCATAGAGGACGGCGGTATCCTCGGCCAGCGTCGGCCAGTCTTGCACCGGCTGGCCAGTGCGCTTCTGCAGTGCCTTCAGGGCTCTGCACGCGGTGAAGATGAAACACCAGCGATCAAAGTTTTGCACATAACCCGGCGTGTCCTTATTGTTTGGCCTGAGTAACTGTTGCAACATCACGAAGACCGTGGATTTGTCGCCAGAGGCCAGCGCCTCTCCGAGATTCTCACCTGGTTCGATATTTACCATCCAGTCCAGACTGGATGCGTTGACGGCGCCGAAGGCGCTACGCTTGACTTCCGAGGGCTCGGCATAGCGATACATTAGCAGGGCCGCGAACATCATCACCCGGACGCCGACGCGGCCTTCGGTCTCGCCACCATACCACAGGCTTATGTCATTGCTTTTGCTGTGTTTCTTAAGGTTCGCGGCCTCGCCCTTCCAACATGTCGGCCAGTGCTCTTCGAGTGCTTCCAGCGCCTGATTCAGTGTCGGACGATTATAAAAAAGATCGGCGTTGCGCGGTGCACCCATTGGTCGACCTCCTGTCTTGCCTTATCGGGCGAATCGCCCTAGCCCTTCGCCGAGCCTAGAGATAGGCACGGAAATTTGCGTCAATAATCAATTGACGCGTTAATTAAAAAACTAACGAGCTAGTTAATTTACCGACGCAGTTTTCTTGTTTTTCCGGATTTATCCACAAGTAGGTTGTGGTTTACGGCGAGTGAATTCTCGTCTCTTCATATAGCGCGGCGGCTGCGGTTGTTGGTGTTCACGAGCATCAGCAACGGAGCATCACATGCCGGACATCTACCTCTACAGTAGCCGTGCGCGGGAGAACCCGATCGCTGCGGCGGCGGTGGCTAGCCTGCTTGAGCAGGTCAGCCAGTCCGCCGATGGCGCGAACCTCTACGTCAACGACCTGCAGGACTTCTTGGACGCTGACGCCACCCTGCACATCGCCGAGGACCGCAAGACCCTGGCCATCGCGGGCTTTGCCGCGACCAAGTTCGACGGTGACGAGGCCGAGTTGTTCTCGGTTGTCGCCCTGCCGGGCTATCGCGGGCTGGGCGTTGGTGGCAAGGTCGTCGATCAGGCGATCAGCGATTGCGTCGCGCGCGGTGTGACCGGCATCAGCTTGGAAATTCGCCTGACCAATGCGGGCCTGCCGATCCCGGCGCTGCGGGTATATGAAAACCGCGGCTTCAAGTTCCTGCCCGGGGTGTCGGTTGTGCCGATCGGTCATACCCACCGCGATCGTCACCTGTGGCTGACCGCCGATCCGGGCGGCGTCTTCCGCCAGCGTCACATGTACCTCGCGCTGGGCACCAAGACGGCGATGGGGCAGGCCGATGGCTGATCCTGCGACCATCACCATGGTCGGGCTGACGGCGGGCGCCTTGTGCGCCGTCAGCACCACTCCCGAACTGATCGTGACCTTGCGGCGGGCGGAGCCGGTTAGCCGCTGGATCGTTCTGCGCAACGTGGCGCTGGCTACAGGCAATGCCCTGTGGGTGTTATACGCCTTGGCCGGCGGTCACCTGCCCATCCTGATCTTCTGCGGGATCAACGCCCTGATGACCGGGGTGCTGGCCGCGCGGCAGATGCGCCTTGTGGTGCCCCATACCCCTCTCCTGAGCAACCCCAAGAAAGAAGGAACTGAGATATGATCAAGAACCAAACCAGCGTGGCCGAGGCCGTCGGCAAGGGCCATCCCGACAAGCAGGCTGATGCGATGTCGGATGCAGTGCTGGATGTGAAGATGGACCGCGCCGTCGCGGCGGGCCATCCGCCCAGCAGCGTGCGTGTGGCCTGCGAAGTCATGATCAACGGTGTCGACATCATTGTCGGTGGCGAGATTAGCGCGCCCGAGGGCGTGTATGATGCCGAGGCGGTCGAGGCGGCGGTGCGCGAGGTCTATTTCGCCTCTGGCAACGACCTGCGTGACGACCTACGCGTGACCAACCTGATCCGCCCGCAGGCGGGCGAGATCGCGGCGTTGACCATCGATGGGGCAGGCGATCAGGGCATTATGGAAGGTTATGCCACCACCCGCACCCGCTCGATGCTGCCGCCCGAGACAGAGAAGGCTTGGGCGCTGATCAGGCGCGCCTATGATCTGGCCACGGACGGCACGCTGCACTGGCTCCGCCTCGACACCAAGTCGCAGGTCGCGCTTGATCCTTCGGGCGAGGTGATCAGCGTCATCATGTCGGTGCAGCACCGCGCCAGCGTCGATCTCGAGGAGTTGCGCCGCGAGGTGCTCGACCGGGTGGTCCACCCCTGTCTGGGCGATGTTGCCCCGGACCTGGTGAAAATCAACCACAAGGGCAGCTTCATCGAAGGCGGTGCGGACGCTGATTGCGGTCTGACCGGCCGCAAGATCGTGGTCGATGCCTACGGTCCTTCGGTAGCGGTTGGTGGCGGGGCCTACAGCGGTAAGGACGCCACCAAGGTCGACCGCAGCGCCGCCTATATGGCCCGCTTTATCGCCCGTCAGGTGCTGGCGTCGCATCCGGGCGGCGGCACCGACTGCACGGTGAAGCTGGCCTATGGCATCGGTCAGCTCCAGCCCGAAGCGGCCAGCGCCATCATCGACGGCAAGCACGATGTCAGCGACTGGGTGCGCGCCCGCTTCTCCGATCTGTCGCCGCGTGCCATCCAGGACCGCCTGGGCCTGTGGCGCCGCGAGGGCTGGCGTTACCGCGACACTGCCAGCTTCGGCCATTACGGCCGCGATCTGTTCCCATGGGAACAGGCCGAGTGATCAGCCGCATCGCCGGGGCCGCCGTGCTCCGGGGGTGCGACCCGAACCCCAAACAAGGACCACGACCATGAAAAACCTATCCTATACTCCTCCGGCAAAGTCGAGGTTGGCGATGACCACCGCACTCCCCTATGCCAATGGTGATCTTCATATCGGCCACGGTTCCGAAGCGATCCAGGCCGATATCTTCGCCCGCTACCGCCGCTTGGCGGGGCAGGAGGTGATCTTCGTCTGCGCCGATGATTGTCACGGTACGGCGGTTGAGCTTCTGGCCGCCTCGCAGAACAAGTCGCCCGAGCGCGTTTTGCAGGAGGTCGGTGCCCGCCACCGCGCCGATTTTGCCCGCGCAAAAATCTCGTTCGATGCTTATCACAGCACCCATTCGCCCGAGAACGAGGCGATTGCCTTTGCCTTCTTCGATGAGTTGAAGCGGGGCGGGCATTTGCAGCGCAAAACCGTGCCGCAGCTGTATGACGAGCAGGCGGGGCGGTTTCTCGACGACCGGCGTGTGCGCGGCACCTGCCCCGATTGCGGGCGCAAGGACCAGTATGGAGATGCCTGTGAATGCGGCGCGACCTATGACGCGATCCAGCTGGTTGATCCGGTTTCGACCCTGACCGGCGCGCGCCCGCAGGTGCAAGACGCCGAGCACCTCTTCTTCAAGATCGAGGCGTTCGCTGCGGAGATCCGCGCTTGGCTTGCAAGTGGCGCAGTGCAGAAAGAGGTGCGCGCGAAACTGCTTGAATGGTTAGATGAAGGCTTGCGCGACTGGTGCATCACCCGCAACGGCCCCTATTTCGGCATCCCTGTTCCGGGCGAGCCGGGGTTGTTCTTCTATGTTTGGCTAGATGCTCCCATTGGCTATCTGTCGACGCTTCAGCACTATCTGCAAGAGAAGCAGAGCAACAAGAACTGGGCCGACATCTGGAGTGACGAAAACACCGAGACACGGCATTTCATTGGCAAGGACATCATCAATTTCCACGGGTTGTTCTGGCCGGCCCTGCTACGCGGTGCGCATGTCCCATTGCCGGACAGGCTGCATGCGCACGGTTTTGTAACCGTGGGGGGGCATAAGATGTCGAAATCGCGCGGCAACTCGGTCACGCTAGCGCAGCTGCTTGACCAGCTCGATGCAGACGCGCTGCGTTATGCCATAGCGGCACGGATGGGTGATGGCATCACCGATTTCAACATTGATGCCGAGGGTGTGGCCGAGAAGGTCAATTCAGATCTGGTGGGTAAGATTGCCAATATTGCGAGCCGGTTGCGCCCGATAATCGCCATGTCGGACAACTTGCTGAGCGATAGCCTGCCTGATTCTGACCTTTTCGACCAGGCGCTGGTGTTGGCGGGCGAAGCGCTGGCGTGTTTTGAGTCGGTGAACACGGCAGCGGCGGTGCGCAGCATCGTGTCGCTGGCGGATCTGACCAATGAATATGTCGATCGCGAAGCGCCATGGACGGTCGATGACCCCGACCAAAGGCGAGCGATCTGCACTCAGGCATTGGCTCAGTTCCGCTTGATTGCGGCGTTGATGCAGCCGATCTGCCCCGGCCTGGCCGGGCGCTGCTTGGCGGTATTCGGTCTGTCCAAGGTGGGCTGGGACGAACTCGCGATACCGCCAACGGGACAGAAGATCACTATACCGCCCCGGCTGTTTGACCGGATCGATGCGGCTGCGCTGAGCTGTCTTGGTGAGATCCAGAGTGGGAAGGAGACCGTTCAGTGAAACCTCTGGATAGCAGGACCTTCGACCGCCTAAGCGGCAAGCGGATCGCCTTGATCGGGATGAGCGGCGTCGGCAAAACCCACCTTTCGCGCCTTTTGCGGGACACCAGACGCTGGTACCATTATTCCGTCGATTACCGGCTAGGCAAAGCCTATCTGGCCAGCCATATCGATGATGATCTACGTGCCCGCGCCATGCAGGATCCGGTGCTTGGCCCCCTGCTTCTGGTCGATGCGCTGACTCTGCGCGCCAAGTTTTCCATCGACAATCTGGACGTAATGTCGGGCTATCTGGGCAAGATAGGCGATCCAAGGAAGGGAGGGCTGACGCGTGCAGAGTTCCTCGAACGCCAACGTATCCATCGCAACGCTGAACAGGCGGCGATGCAGGATACCGCTAGTTTCGTGCGCCGTTCTGAGACAGTCTATGGCTATCCAAGTTTCACGTGCGATACGTCGGGCAGCTTTTGCAGTGTGGTCGACCCTTGGGATCCGAACGATCCCATCTTGTCCGATCTCGCCGCTACGCATATCATTGTTTATCTTGAAGCCGGGGCCGAAGACGAAGAGCGCTTGATTGCGCGCTTCAAGCATCGGCCCAAACCGATCTACTATTCCGACGCATTTTTTTCGCAATGCGAGCGCGACTACCTATGCGAAGACAAGAACTGGGATTCTGTTGACCCCGACGCTTTTGCGATCTGGGCATACGAGCGGCTCTTGACCTTTCGCCGACCCCGCTACGAAGCGATTGCCGACCGCTGGGGTTATCGCGTCAAGGCGGAAGAGCTGGCTAGGGTTTCCAGTGAACAGGAAATCTTGGACGTACTTCGGGCGCATATCTCTTGAGGTAACGCCATCACCCGTCGTTCCGTCGCCCGGATCTCCTGGGCGGCGGTCTTTTGCTCTTCCGGTGCGACAGCCAACTCTAGGCAGCGCCAACCCCAAAACTCGTAAGTGGCCTTTTGCAAGCAATCCACGAGTTAAGGCCGATCCGAGAATCAAGGGTCCGCCCATCACGTCAAATGCTTGGACAAGTGATCCGTATAGTCGGCAGCGGCATCCATCTATTAACTTAAGTGCGTGGTAACAGCCGCCACTTATGGTTCGACCTCTGAAGTACCAGAATGCAATGCGCGCACGGGAAGATTGCGAGTGCCCGCTTTGGGCCGACATTGACGCTACGACAGCAATCGGCAGATGATGCCGGATCCAAAGTTACAAGGCCGACAGTTTTAAACATGATCCCAAACTCCATAGATTTTCGCCGCGGAAATGCAAATCCTGAGTTGGTATTGCTTGGTGCCTGCCCTGGTGTCGCGTTGCCATTAACGATGAGACAGAACGCTTTGGCGGTCTTCTTGCTCCAAAATTCTTGCCCATAAATATGAGACAACTAAGCTAAAAATTGGATTTCATTAGGTATAACTGAACTGGTTCCGCTTGAACGCTGTCTCAGAGTTATGGGCAACGAAATCGCAATTAAGGGCAAAATATCACATTTAAGGGCAAAGGAAGGTCGTTGATTTCATTTGATTCTATATCTCAGATTTAACGGCAACGCGACAGCTGGGCAAGAACGGTTTCAAGGTCGGTGTTAGGTCCTCAGTGGCGGCGTTTCGAATCAGATTGAGAACCGACTTGTCATTGCGGCTGAGTGCTCGTTTCGGCCAGGCGCCCTTGATGCCATCTACCGCTTGCGCGAAGCCCTCGGTCCAGGCCTGGAAGCGCTTCAGGGGCAAGTCTGTGACCTCTACGCCGACCACGCCGAGGATAACAGCCTCGTTCAGCGCGCCATACCGCAACATAAGGATGTCGAGGATGCGCTGAATGGAGCCGTGACCCTTCACCTCGATTCCGTCCATCAGCGGCATCAGCCACTCATTTGGTGGCGTGAATTCCGGCGCGATCAGAACTGCGGTGAGGTAGCCATCGATCTGATCCGGTTTGAGCGGGCTACCCTTGAGCAACTTGGTCAGTTCTCCCGGTCGTTCGGGCTCGATTTCAGGCGTTTCAAAATCTCCGTTATCCCATTCCAAATCTTCGTCGAGATCGTCCATCGCGCGCGCCGCCGCCACTTCCAGCGTTTGCCCCAAGATATCCTCAAAGACGGGTATTTTCTTGATCTCTTGTCCAGCCTCCAGCGCCTGAGCAACAACGGCAAAGCTCATCCACGCCTCAGGCGGAGCGCTGCGGTCGTGGCGCAAGATCAGCGCTGATCGGGCAAAGCGTTTTGCCCAGCGTTCACGCCCCTCCTCAAGACGCCCTGCGACGATCTTATTTGCGCTGTGGGTGCTTGATGCCTCTTCTAGCGCTGCCATCAAAGTGGCATCAGAGGCGAACCAGCTGCTAGAGATGTCGTGCTCAGAGAACCAGTCTCTGCTCTTGTTTATCAACCGGCTTCGGCGGTTGTCTGATAGAGCCGCAAGCTCACCGTCCGGATCAACAGCTGCGAAAAGTGCCGTGTTCCCTCCTGGTTGAGGCGTTACATCGCCAATGCCGAACATCGGTGCGACATCCAAGAAACCTTGTGCTGTTACCGCACCGCGCGCCTGCCCATCGGCAAGGGCGCAGCGAATGGCGGGGGTGATGTATGCAGGCAACACGTCATGCATCGTCATTACTTGTTCAATTTGCTCAACGATGGTTTTCTGATCCCCTCTGCTTGTACAAGGAATAACATACGCGTCCTTTATCCCGTGCCCTTCCTTGATCATTACGGCGGCCACCGCGCGCGTACCTCCACGGCTACAAACGCCCAAAATGCTTTGCGAGCCGGTGCCGTCGGGAAGCGACGTCATCACCCGGTGAAGCTGCCACGGTCGCGGGACATTTCCACCTGACGGTTCCCGTCGCAGCGCAGCCTTGATCAGTGTATCGAGCGCTTTGCCGTTTGGCAGCCAGTTACGGATCAGGATAAGGTCGGACAGCAGGGCAGCATCCACATTTGCGTTTCCGGCAAGCAGCTCGAACCCGGCGATGGCCGCCCCGCGCATCTCAGCAACTGGATCAAGTAGAAAGTACCGCCCCACGGCAATCATGCGTGGATCGCCTTGCACAATCATCTGCGTCAGAAATGCCGTTGTCATCTGAGCGGGCATGGCGCCGACAATTTCACGAAGCCCGGTATAGGTCTCAAAAGGCGTGGACCCCTCTGGGACAAGCGCTTCCGCGAGGTCCGCGACATCCGGAAGCTCGGGTATCTCGTCTTCCGCAAGCGCCTCGAAAGCGTCGGGTGCCGTGCGCAACTGGTCGGGGGGTGTGAGGCCGGAGCGCAGGTAAGCCTGGCAAAGTTGGAAGCAGGTCTCAGCGCCAAGCTTACCTTCCTCAGTCCGTTCTGCCAGGCCCCCAGCAAGGATCTGAAAAAAGTCGCGCGGCCCCGACCCCTCGTTTTCACGGTTCATTCGCGCCTCGTCCAGGATGCGCGACAAAAGGGCAAGACAGTTATCGGTGCTTTCTGTGTCAGCGTCGGACAGCGTGTCAACGAGCCCCAGAACAGTTTCCGGATCATCCGAAAGAGCCGCCGCCCATCGATCTACCCAAAACAGCATTTCTCTTGGATCATCTGTGGTTGGAAGATCCATAAGACAAGTTTCGACGATTTCTGTCACCTCTGCCCCCTAATTAAACTGCCAACCGCGTCAAAGGCTTTAGCGCGTCGCCATTCTAAATTCAGATTAACACGGACAAGTGCCGTCCAAAAGTCTGCTTCGTTCGTAGGCAGTGTGAAATCGACTGGGCCCGGCAACTGTGGGCCGAGTGTGTCGATGGTCGACCTCGAAGAGTCGGCGGGCCATGCTGCACCGCCGCAGGGCGGCTTCGAGCCCATCAGCGACATTAATGCAGACCGCAGCGTACCAAGCTCGTTTGCAGGTATGGCATGTGTTCAGCCCTCTCTCACGTTCAGCGTCCCTAGCATGCTGTGATGCTCCGTCCGCAGCTGTGTTATCGTATATCAAGGGCAGTTGGTGTATGATTTTAGGTGTGGTTGGATTGAGAGGTAGTCCACACACGATCTACATCGTCAATTTGATGTACATAGGAGGGTGAAATGAAGTCACTGAAATCATTGTTAGTATTTGGTTTGGCGGGGTTGTTAGTCAGTCCGGCATATGCTTGGAAGAGCTATCATCTGGAGGACAATCTTTATGCCATTGTGTGTGACAATGGCTATATCTTCTCCTACCAAGGCAGCTCTGATGGCTTGTCCACAGTTGGCCCTGCGCTTTGTGAAAAACACGACCACGCAAGCTCTGGTTCTGCGGGTGGGGGCGCTGGAAAAGTGACCTTGGAACGCGCATCCATCGGAGTGCGTCAAGCTATCGAGCACTGTTCAGCGCGCGACGGGGCGAAAGCTGTGAGGGAGCATAGGAACGTCATGCATTGCCCAGGGCGCATGGAGGGTCAGGACTACAACAGTAGCCGCAGCAATCGTATAAAAAGCTGAGATATGTGCCTATCGAGCAGCACATGATCTTCGACCCTCTCCAGCTGCAGCGAACGGCAGTTTCGTCCCGCATCAGCGACGTTCAATAGCAAAAAATGCTGCGCGATGCACGATTGGCCGGTTTGGTGAAGCCGCACTGCAGCGTGCCACCGACGCTGACTGACCGCAAAGGGCCGAGTGCGTCATTGGATGCGCCAGCGCAAGGAGCGGGAGGGCGGCGCAAATGTTGCGGCATCGTGCCCGCCCCAGCCGCCGGGTTAACCGAGTAGGCTGCGCTCATTGAATCCTCGGCGCATCAGCGCTATCCAATCGAACCAGGGCATCGACCCCAAATGATGGTCCAAGTAGACGCCCAATGTCGGAGCGCTGGAATTTAAAAGGTAGCTCACATTGGCACAGTATCTGCACAATTCTGATCCAAATTCGCTTTCTCTACGCCTGACACCCCATGGACACCTTGTTGCGGACACGAGCGATGCTGGTCCGCTGGCCGAAGCGTTTGCTCAAGGGGGGGGCTATGGCCTCCTGCGTCTGGGGGCCGGGACAACCAAAGTCTTGTCACCTGACCTTGCGTGGTGGCGCAATTTCGCGCGCCGCGCCGTTTCGGCCTTGTGCCATCAGGCGAGCACGAATGTTTCTCCACCAGAAGCCGAGCTTGCGGCCATGGTGACGACAGTGCCGATGATGAAGGGGGCGGAATATGTGACTGCCGATGTGCTGTCTCGTCTTTGGCAGCAGATAGTGGCAGCCGTTGCGAAAGAAGCGGGGTCCGACTTGCCAGGTTTTTTGTCTGCCCTGAACCCAGCATGGAACACAATCGGGAGGGTGCATTTCAACTTGGCAGAAAACCGCGGGGACCCCGACTTTCCCTTTGCGTTCATGGCCAGTTATACGACCGAACTCGCGGCTAGCGGTCAAGCGCGGCACGTGCCGCTAGGTCAGGCGCTACATGACTATGCCGACGATCATTCACGGCTCTTGAATTTGTTACTCCCTGTCAGCCGTGCCAGCCAATCATGTGCATGGTTGAAGGAAATGGTGGAGGATGGGGGAATATACCATCCCTTGAGGTGGACACCCGCCAATGCTGCGCGCTTACTGGATAGTGCGCCTGATCTTGGTGCTGCCGGAATTGTTTTGCGCATGCCCGCAGGTTGGACCGCCGCACGCCCACCACGGCCTAAGGTCACGGCCTCTATCGGTAGTGGAACGCCTTCTTCTGTTGGGCTCGATGGGCTGCTGGACTTCCGTATGGAGGTTACGCTGAACGGTGAGGCTCTATCGGATGAAGAGATGAATGCGCTGCTGTCTAGTGCTGACTCACTGGTAATGCTGCGGGGGCAATGGGTCGAGATTGATCGCGACCGCATTGAGCGCGAAATGCAGCGCTTCAAAGCTGCCGAAGACCTGGCGGCAAGCGAAGGTTTGTCGTTTCTGGAAGCGATGCGCCTGATGTCTGGGGCCGCCATTGCAGGAGATGATGTTGACGAAGCTACACGCCAATGGTCCCAGATCACTGCGGGCCCATGGTTAGCCGAGACATTAAGGAATTTGCGCGCTCCTTCTGGTGAAGGATATCCCGGCGTGAAACTGAAGGCGCGCCTACGCCCCTATCAAAAAGCCGGTGTCCACTGGCTGCACATGCTGACAGGGTTGGGCCTGGGAGCTTGCCTGGCCGATGACATGGGCCTTGGCAAAACCATACAGGTGCTGGCGCTGCTCGTGGCACACCAGGGCAAGGGCCCTTGTCTGCTGGTGGCCCCGGCATCACTGCTGGCGAACTGGGCGGCGGAAATCGATCGTTTTGCCCCGGATCTACGCGCCCAGATCGTTCATCCCTCGTCGATGTCAAAGGATCAAATGACGACCCTTTCTGACTTCAGTGAGATTGACTTGGTGATCACGTCCTACGGCACATTGCTACGTCAACCGGCGTTGACGGCAACAGACTGGAAGTTTCTGGTTCTTGATGAGGCGCAAGCAATCAAGAATCCCAAAGCCAAACAAACCAAAGCCGCTAAATCTATCAAGGCCAAATCCCGCATTGCTCTCACAGGTACGCCGGTTGAAAACCATTTGGGGGATTTGTGGTCGATCTTCGATGTGATCAATCCTGGTTTGCTAGGAAGTGACAAGCAGTTTTCCCGCTACGTCAAAACCCTTGCAGCGCGTGAGCACAATGCCTTTGGACCGTTGCGGGAATTGGTGCAACCCTACATCCTGCGCCGAATGAAGACTGACCCATCGGTGATTTCTGATCTGCCCGACAAGACCGAAGTCAAGGCCCATTGCATGCTCAGCCGCAAGCAGGCGGCTCTCTATGCCCAGACGGTAGAGCAGTTGGCCGAGGCGCTAAGTACCGCGTCGGGGATTGAAAGAAAAGGGTTGGTTCTGGCCACCATCATGCGGCTTAAACAGATCTGCAATCACCCCTCGCAATGGTTGAATGACGGGGGGTGGAGCGAGGCTGATAGCGGCAAGTGGTTGCGTCTGCGCGAAATTGCCGAGGTTGTCGCTGCTCGGCAAGACAAGATGCTTGTGTTCACTCAATTTCGTGAAGTAACCGCCCCGCTTCACGACTACCTCACCGAGATATTCGGGCGACCTGGCTTGGTGCTCCATGGGAACACACCAGTCAAAGCGCGAAAGTCACTGGTCAAGGCTTTCCAAGAGGACGAAAATGTACCGTTTTTCATACTGTCTTTGAAGGCGGGTGGGTCTGGTCTAACCCTGACAGCAGCTTCGCATGTGGTGCATTTTGATCGTTGGTGGAATCCGGCGGTAGAAAATCAGGCCACAGACCGCGCTTTCCGCATCGGACAGAAGCGCAATGTATTGGTTCATAAGTTTGTCTGCGCCGGAACCGTCGAGGAAAAAATTGATGCTATGATCGAGTCAAAGAAATCCTTGTCAGAGGAAGTGCTGGGGGGATCAGCCGAAATGAACTTGACCGAAATGACCGATGACGCTTTGCTGCGCCTCGTCGCCCTTGATCTTGCATCGGTCTCAAAGGAGTAAGTTCCATGTCGCAGTGGGGTCGATATGTGCCAGTGGCTGAACGCAGAAGAAAAGCTGAACGGGCAATGGCCAAACTGCGCAAGGCGGGGCACCCTGTTTCACCTGTTGCTATCTCTGGTCGTACGATCGCAACCACAGCCTGGGGCAAGGCATGGTGCAGCACCATGGAGAGTTTTGGCGATTATAACAGCCGCCTTCCACGCGGTCGTACCTATGTGCGTAACGGCTCGGTCGTCGACCTACAGATCACCTCTGGACAAGTAACCGCGAACGTGGCTGGTTCCTCGCTTTATACAGTTAAAATAACAATTGAGCCGCTGCCAAAAGACAATTGGAAAGCTCTGCGCGACGACTGCGCCAATGGCATCGACTCTTTGGTCGATCTGCTGCAAGGCAAATTGTCAAAACCAGTTATGGAGCGATTATGTCAGCCAGGTACGGGGCTGTTTCCCAAGCCTTCAGAGATCAAGCTTTCCTGTACCTGTCCTGATTGGGCGTCCAT
The DNA here is from genome assembly GCF_006716865.1 of Roseinatronobacter monicus. NCBI lineage: Bacteria > Pseudomonadati > Pseudomonadota > Alphaproteobacteria > Rhodobacterales > Paracoccaceae > Roseinatronobacter > Roseinatronobacter monicus. Next base: position 175,675 of record NZ_VFPT01000006.1, read on the forward strand.
GTGCAAACATGTTGCTGCGACTATCTACGGCATTGGTGCGCGTCTTGATCAACAACCCGAACTTCTCTTTGTTCTACGCGGGGTCAACCATCAGGATTTAATCGCTAATATCGACCTTAAAACGCCGCTTGCGAAACCTTCTCCGTCACCAGATAATATTCTGAAGACTGATGATATGGCCGCCTTGTTTGGCCTGGATATGGAAGAGGCGGCACCCGTAAAGGAGCCGATTCCGAAAATCGCCCCGGCCGTAAAGAAAAAACCACGCGCAAAGAAGCCCAGATCTAATTGAACGGCTCGACAGGTCTCTTTTGGCCGACCGTACGCGGAAGATCATCCAGGCTCACGCCGAGCGCATCGGACAGCGCGCGCAGGGTCGTGATAGAGCCCTGCTTTCTACCGGTCTCAATTTCGGCAATTGTCACACGGTTCACGCCCGCCTTTTCGGCGAGGGCGTCTTTCTGTCAGGCCGCGCAGGTTGCGGTAGACGCGCAAGGCGATTTCGCCGTTAAGCAGTCGGTTCGCGCAATCCGCTGGGATCAGTTCATCCTCACCGGCCGAAAGCGTGACCTTGGTGCGGTCATAAAGGTCCAATATGATGGTTAAGGGTACAGTGACACGAGATGTTTTGCCTGGAAAAACCCTGGCGGTTATTCTGACAGCGCAGCGTCATCCCCCTGATCTAATGGATCCAAAGGTGCTTGTGCCAGACCAGCATCCTGTAATTGCTCCGGGTCCGGCAGATCGGCGAGCGAGGTCAGATCAAACGCGGCCAGAAACGCGTCTGTGGTCACGAATGTATAGGGCGCCCCGCGGCGGGGTTCGCGAGGTCCCGGCGCGATCAGGTCACGCTCGGACAGCCGCCCGATCAGATCGCGGCTGATGTCCTTGCCAAAGATATCTTTCAGCCCGTCGCGGCTGATGGGCTGGTGATAGGCGATTGCGGCCAGAACAGCCACATCATGGTCGCTTAGATTCAAGGCCTGCTCTGTAGCATCAGCTGCCGCGCGGATGGCGGGGCCATAAGCCGCGCGCGTGCGCAAAAGCCACCCGTTGCCACATTTGGCAATTTCATAGGGGCGGGTTTCCACGTCAGCCCTCAAATCCTCGATCAGCAGATCGACTGAGGCTCCCTGCCCCACCACGCGGGCCAGATCTTCGCGCGCGACCGGCGCAGCGCTTGCAAAGAGCACCGCCTCGATGCGCTTCATCCATTCCCGCCAGCGCAGCTCTGGCGGCAGATCGGACAAGTCGCGGTCAAAATCGGGCGCGCGCTTTTTTGCCATGTCACAACCCGTAGAGCCGGAATGCGTCCCGCCCGGTCAATTCGCGCAGAGCGCCCAAATCCACCAGCCGGTCGCAAAACCGCCGTGCCGCACGATCCGACATCAGCACGGTCAGCGCCGACGGGGCGATGGCATCGCGGCTCAAGACCATATCAACCCCCCTGTCCGCCTGTTTGCTCCGCAGCTTGGGGGCCACCGCATGCAACTGCGCGGCGCGGCGCGTCAGATCGGTGGCGAGAGACAGCGCATCACCGGTCGCGCGCAGCAAAGCTTTGTAACAGGCCAGACGCAGGTCATCCCCGCGCAATGTCAGATCGCGGCGTGGCAGATGCGCCCCCAAGAGCGCGATCAGATGCGTCCAGCCCAGGGCGCGCGCCAGTGCGGCATCGGCCAAAATCAACGCGGGCACATGATCGCGCGGGGCATCGGTCAAAACCGCCTCGATTATATGGGCCGCCTGCGCCACCGGATCGCCGGCCGCAGCCTTGCGCCAAAGCGCGAGCTGCGGTGCGCCCAAACCTGGAAAGACGCGCTGCAAACTGGCCTCGGACACAGGGCGCGCGCTCGCGCGGTGCCAGGCCAGTGCAATGTCGCCTGCAGGCCCGGGCTGTTCCCCGGGCCGCAACAGGCACAGGATATCGCGCAGCGCCGCTTCGCGTTCAGGGCGGCCAGAGAGCGATACTGTATGCGCTGCAGCCGTCAGCGAGAGCCGCGCCCGCCACGCGGACTGTGGCAGGGACGGGTTAGACCTTGCGACATCCAGCAAAGCCAGCGCCGCGCCTGCGTAAAGCCCCGCGCTTTCAGGGGCGTCACTCGGGGCGCGCGCCAGCCAGTCCGGCAGGCGGCGGGGCCAGAGGTCGGGGTCGGATTGCAAGGCGCGTGTCATGATTTAGGATAGCACCTCGCGGCGGATAATGCCAGATCAAAGCGCGATAAGCGCCGGAGCTTGCAATGCTCAGCTACGTCCAGTAAGATTGCATTATCGGACGTAATGGGGCATGCTGCAGGCCAGTCTCATTGTGACTTCAGTTCCATGGGTGGATTCGGTCGAAATCGCCTCTCTCGTCGAGGAAATTTCCATTTAATCGGTGGACCGGGCTCTTGCTCAATCTCTGGACTCAGGATGAAGAAAACAAAATGGGCACCAAAAGCAACAAGTTCTGCATGCAGGAGAACGATCAGATCAAACAGCCACCCAAGCCTACTCAACCGATGCCCCCATCAGATTCCGATCATGAAGCTATAATCCAGGAATGAAACAAAAGCATGAATGCCATGATATCATCATATTAAAGTCCACTAATGGAACAAAAACGACACTCAAAATTACCGGTTTTTCGGGGAAAGTATGTCGGAAGAACACGAGAAATCGATCTCAGCGTCCATGGACACGGTTGAAAGTACTCAGGTCGACGAGAGCGCGCAAGAAAAAAGTGATGGCATTGCCCTGCCCGCGCATGTTGCGGGCTCTGGCGTGCTCGATCGCCTTGTGGAGACCGCGCGGGACTATGCAAGCGCTGCGGCGTCCGACAATACACGATCCGCCTATGCCAAGGACTGGGCGCATTTTGCGCGCTGGTGCCGGATGCGCGGGGCGGACCCCCTGCCCCCGTCGCCGGAACTTGTGGGCCTTTATATCGCTGATCTGGCCGCACCACAGGGCCACGGTCCAACCAAGCCCCCTGCCCTATCGGTTGCCTCCATCGAGCGCCGCTTGTCTGGCTTGGGTTGGGGCTATGCGCAGCGCGGGCTGCAGCTTGATCGCAAGGATCGCCATATCGCCACTGTGCTGGCCGGTATTCGGCGCAGACATGCCAGGCCGCCAGTGCAGAAGGAGGCTATTCTTGCCGACGACATTCGCGCCATGGTCGCCACCCTGCCCCATGATCTGCGCGGCTTGCGCGACCGCGCCATTTTGCTGATCGGGTTTACCGGCGGGTTGCGGCGATCAGAGATCGTCAGCCTGGACCGGCACAAGGATGACACGATGGACAGCGGCGGCTGGATCGACATCCTCGACGGCGGCGCACTGATCACCTTGCGCGGTAAGACCGGCTGGCGCGAGGTCGAGATCGGGCGCGGCAGCAGCGACCAGACCTGCCCTGTGCATGCGCTCGAGCAATGGCTGCATTATGGGCGGATCAGTTTTGGGCCTATATTCACCGGCGTCACCCGCGATGGCAAACGCGCGCGCGAGACTCGTCTGAATGACAAGCATATCGCGCGGCTGATCAAGGCCTGCGTGCTGGATGCAGGTCTGCGCCCCGATCTGCCCGATGCGGAGCGCGTGAAGCTCTATTCCGGCCATTCTTTGCGCGCGGGTCTGGCCAGCAGTGCCGAGGTGGATGAACGATATGTCCAGAAGCAGCTCGGCCATGCCAGCGCCGAGATGACCCGCAGATACCAGCGGCGGCGTGACAGGTTCCGCGTCAATCTCACCAAGGCGGCGGGGCTGTGAGGCAGATCAGCGCCTTGCGTGAAATCCGGAAAATCCGTACTATCCGCATACGATCAATAGGAGCACCCAATGAAAACCATGTCAGCAACAGCCGCCAGCAAAGAATTTGGTCGGTTCATTGACGCGGCGCAACGCGAGCCGATCTTGCTCACGAAGAAGGCTCGTCCGGTCGCCGTAACGGTGTCGGTCGCCGACTGGGAAGAGCTTGTGGCCTTGCGGATCGAGCGCGGGGTAGCCGATGGACTAGCCGATATTGACGCAGGGCGCGTGTCTGAGCTCACCGAAACATCGATAGAAGAACGTCTTGCACGTTTCCGGGCGCGTAACGCCGAAGCATGAGAGTCTTCTTTACGCAGAGCGCCGAGGAAGGCATAGACACTCGTATTATGTTTATACAGCGCTGCTGATAGCTACACGAGTGCCGTGAGGCATTGCAGAAATTTTTACCACATGCTATATAACATACATTATATAGCTGGAGGCCGTTATGCAGACGCTTAAAGTCACCACCGTGGGAGCTTCGTCGGGAGTGATCCTGACCAAAGAGGTTATGGCGCATCTGAAGGTCAAGAAGGGTGACACACTCTATCTGACCGAGTCCGCTGACGGCGGTTATCGCTTGACCCCCTACAACCCCGAATTTGCGCGGCAGATGTCGATTGCTGAAGAGATCATGCATGACGATCGTGAAGTTCTGCGCGCGCTGGCAAAGTGAGCGATCCCACCACTCCAACGCCACGTAAAAACTGGTGCTGGGTTGACCCGGCGGTGATCAACGCTGTCCACGACCGGCAACTGGCCGAACATGGTGGCTCCGAGGGTGTCCGTGATGCTGGTGGCATCGACAGTGCGCTCGCCCGACCGGTCAACCTCGCGTATTATGGCACGCCTGATGCGGCTGATCTGGCCGCTGCCTATGCTTATGGCCTTGCGAAGAATCACGGCTTTGTCGACGGCAACAAGCGCACTGCATGGATCGCGGCACGCTTGTTTCTGGCCAATAATGGCTACCGCATTAGCTTCGATCCTTTCGATGCAATCCGAGCCATGGAAGGCGTTGCTGGTGGCATCGTAAAAGAGTCCGAACTTGGGAGTTGGTTTCGTGAACGCCTGTTTGATCCGGATTAAGGCCACAAGCGGGGCGTAAACGGTCGTTTAATGACCGTATCCGTAACTGCAAATAGCAAGATTTGATGCCGTTGATAGGCTATGCGCGTGTATCTACTGAGGATCAGACCCCCCTGCCCCAGTCGCAGGCTCTGAAATCAGCGGGCTGTGTCGAAATCCATGAAGAACAGGCTTCTGGCGGTGATCGTGCGCGGCCGGTGCTGGCGCGGGTGCTGGAGCGGATCGGCAAGGGCGACACGCTGGTGGTGGTACGCATCGACCGTCTTGCGCGGTCACTGTCGCATTTGCTGGAGGTGATCGAACGGCTGGAGGGTAAGGGCGCGTTCTTCCGGTCCATTCAGGACCCGATCGACACCGCATCGCCGCAGGGAAAGTTCACGCTTCAGGTGCTAGGCGCAGCGGCGGAATTTGAACGCGCGCTGATCCGGGAACGCACCAAGGCCGGCCTCGCCAGCGCGCGAACAAAGGGGCGGGTCGGCGGAAACCCTGGCCTGCGCGCGCGGGATCCGGCAGCGCTGCGCAAGGTGCGACTTGCGCGACAGGACGGATATATGGAGCGCCTGAATGAAACCGCGCAGGACTGGGTGCCGCATGTGCGCCGCTTGCGCCCCGATCTGGCTTGGGAAGACGTGGTGCGCATCGTCAACGGCCCCCTGCCCCGCGAGCGTCAATGGACGCAAAGCCGACTGCTGCGCGCTGTGAACGCCTATGTCCGCGATGGGTTCCTCCCCGCGACCGTGCTTGATCGCTCGGGCCCACGAGCGCGAGATGACCGCCTGCCTGCCATCGTGGCGGGCATCAAGGGCGCGGATCCCGACATTACGCTTCAGGCCATCTGCGCCCGCTTGGAGAACATGCGTGAGCGCACCCCCCGTGGGAGGGCAAGCTGGCAGCCGTCATCAGTGAAGATGCTGCTGGAGCGGGCCGAGAGGCTGGGATTGCTCGACTGAGATCTCCGTGAATCGCCCATCCGATTCTGCCAGCTGATTTCTGTATGCACTCACAATATATCTTGTGGTCACTTCATAGCTGGCAACGAAGTGTTGAAGTAGCGTGAGAGCTCAGTCGTCCAAGACACTGATTTTTAACAGTTTACTATCGACGGAAATAGGCACCTTCAACGCCCCCAGGCCGCTCAACGGTTTGGTCTGGATTTATCCAAAATATCTGTTAAGCTATGCAAAACAATAAAGACTTGAGGGCAGTAATGAACGGGATACGGGCCTCCCAGAGATTCGAAGTCATGTCCAAGCGGCTTGGTAGTCGGTTACGTGAACATGCACAGGAAACCTTCCCTCCGGACGCTCAGAAGGGCCTCCGACGCTTCGCCATGCGAGAAGCGGCCGAACTGCTTCGCATTAATCAGAACACCTTTCGCCATCATGTGTCAAACCTCGAAGGCTTTCCCGAAGGTATCTTGGAGGGCGGCAACCGCCGTAGCTTCTCTGCAGAGGAGATGGTCGAGGCACAACGCGTACTTCTCGAGACTGGAAGGATCAAGCCAGAAGAACACCCGCACAGAAGACCAGGAGAGGCTTGTCAGGTCTTGACGATCTTCAACCTGAAGGGTGGCTCCGCTAAGACGTCATCTGTTGCCCATGTAGGGCAATTACTGGGTCTGCGCGGTTACAGGGTCTTGCTGATCGACCTCGACAGCCAGGCAAGTCTGACAAACCTGTTCGGGGTTACTCCCGAGCTCGACCCGGATATGCCGACTTCATACGATCTTATCCGATCCGACGATCCACTACCTGCAGCACAGATCATTCGCAAAACGAACTTCCCGACTGTAGATCTGATCCCGGCATCCATGGACATCATGGAGTACGAGTTCGAGGTCGCTCTGAGCTTCAGACACGGCGCTACCACATTCCATAGCCGTATCCGTGAAGCGCTTGAGCCCGTCCTGAACCGGTATGACGTGGTGATCTTCGACACACCGCCGCAGCTGAACTTTTCGGTGATCTCCGCCCTCTTTGCATCGACCGGGGTCCTGATCCCGCTCAACGCGTCGATGCTCGATGTCATGTCGCTGGCAAGCTTTCTGGGCATGGCGAGCAACCTGATGGGCGTCGTCGAGGCACACGCCCCGGAACATGGACTGAACTTCGTGCGAGTTCTGATCACACGTTACGAAAACACGGATGGTCCGCAAGTTCAGATTTCGTCTCTGCTTCGGACAGTCCTCGGGGATGCCGTGCTGTCTGCCGAGTTCCTGAAATCAACAGCCGTAGGTGACGCTGCAAATACCCAGCAGAGCATCTTCGAAGTCGAACCTCGCGACGTGAACCGCAGAACTTACGAGCGTGCGATCGAGTCCGTTTCGCGCGTAACCGACGAAGTCGAACGCGAAATCCTTAAGGCATGGGGGCGTAGCCATGGCGCGTAAGGTCTTTGGGGACTCACTCAAGAACGCGATGGGCAAAACGCCGCCTTCGGACGAGGATCTGGATGTGAAGCGCACGAGCCCGACTGTAGCTCGCGCACAAGCATCCGTGCTCGAAGAGGATAAACACGCCACGCGGTTGATCGACCCGACCACCATACGGATGTCCGCGGTCATGGACCGCATCGATCCAAGCGATGGGCTGCATGAGCTTGTCTCATCGATCCGCGAGCACGGTCAAAAGGTTCCAGTGCTGGTTCGCCGAACCGAGGACGGTGCGCTTGAGATCGTCTATGGACGCCGTCGGCTTCTCGCCTGTCGCCAACTTGGTCAGAAGGTGCGTGCATCGGTCATGGAAATGACCGACGAGGAAGCACTCATCGCCCAAGGCGTGGAGAACAATGCCCGCCAAGACCCATCATTCATCGAAAGGGCTCTCTTCGTCGCCGGCATCATTCGGGAGCTTGGGAAAACCGACGAAACGCGCAAGAACGCTCAAACGATCGCGTATCGGGCACTTCAAATCGATGAATCGCTTGTCTCTCGGATGAACCGTATCGCTACAGGCATCCCAATGGAACTGATCCAGGCTATCGGACCTGCACACGGCGTTGGTCGGAGGGTTTGGGAAAAGCTATTCAGGCTATGCGAGAAAGACG